>JAJPIR010000344.1 GCA_021324675.1 Actinomycetota bacterium | reverse complement strand
GGCGGTGGCGGTGGCGCGCCGGGGTCCCATGCCGGTGCGCACCACCCGCATGCTCCGGGCAGCTCCGCGCAGCGCGGCGTGCTCGACGCGCAGCGGGGTGAACAGCAGGGTGGAGCTCAATGGGTACCTCCCAGGTACCGGCCCAGGGCGGTGATCGGGAAGACCTGCCGGTAAAGGTGGTAGTTGAGGTAGAAGTCGCCGGGGAACCCGGTGCCGGTGAAGTACGGCTCGTCCCACGACCCGTCATCTCGCACGGTGCGGCACAGCCACTCGACGCCCCGGTCAACCACCTCGGAACGCTCGCCCGCCGCGAGCAACGCGAGCAGCGCCCAGGCAGTCTGTGAAGCGGTCGACTCACCCCGCCCGGACCAGGCCCGGTCGTCGTACGAGCGCAGGTCCTCACCCCACCCGCCGTCGTCGTTCTGGTGCTGCACCAACCACCGCACGGCGCGCCGGATGCACAGCGATTCGGCGGATACTCCCGCGGCGATCAGCGCGGGCACCACGCCGCCGGTGCCGTAGACGTAGTTGGCGCCCCACCGGCCGAACCACGACCCGTCCGGTTCCTGGGCGTCGAGCAGCCACTTCACCCCGCGGCGGCAGGGCAGCCCGTCGGCCAGGCCTTCCGCGGCGAGCGCCTCAACCACATGCGCGGTGACATCTGCCGACGGCGGGTCGATCACCTCGCCGAAATCGCAGAACGGCAGTTTGGTGCACAGCGCGCGGGTGTTGTCGGCGTCGAAGGCGCCCCAGCCACCGTCCTTGGATTGCATGCCCAGCAGCCAGGCCACCCCGCGATCCAGCGCGCTGCGATCGGCCAGCGGCAGCCGCCGCAGCGCCAGGATCACCTCAGCGGTGTCGTCGGTGTCTGGGTAGTTGTCGTTGTGGAACTCGAACGCCCACCCGCCCGGCGCGAGTTGCGGCCGCCGGATGGCCCAGTCACCGCGCACCCGGACTTCTTCGCCGAGCAGCCAGTCGCGGGCCCGGGCGATCGTCGGGTCATCCGCCGGTACCCCCGCATCGAGCAGGGCGGTGACCGCCAGGCAGGTGTCCCACACGGGCGACTGGCAGGCCTCGAACCGGCGCACCCACCCGTCCGGGGTGTGCTCGCGGATCGCGAAGGTCTCCAGGCCGGTGATGCCGACGCGCAGCGCCGGATGATCCAGCGCGTAGCCCAGCAGGTGCAGCGCCAGCAGGGAGTACACCCACGGCGGCTGGATACCGCCCCAGCAGCCGTCGGCCTCCTGGCGGGCCAGGATCCACTCCGCGGCGCGGCGCATCGCTGCGCGCCGCAGCAGCCGCAGCGGCCGTCGCGAGTAGGCGTGCAGCACCTTGTCGGTGCGCTGGAAGAACCCGCCCCAGGTCCACAGCGGGCGTGGCGACGCTTCACGGCGCAGCGACGCGGGACCGGTGCGCAGCTCGTCGACCCCGAAGGGCAGCGAGCGGACCGGTCGCAACGTGCACACGATGGTCAGCGGCACGATGGTCTGCCGGGCCCAGCATGCCCAGTCGTAGACGTTCAACGGGAACCAGCGCGGCAGGAAGATCAGCTCCGGGGGCAGGCTGGGCAGCTCATCCCAGGGCCACAGCCCGAACATGGCCAGCCAGATCCGGGTGAACACCCGGCTGCGTTCCAGGCCACCGTGCGCCTTGACGAACGCGGCTGCCTGGGCCATGTGCGGTGCGTCCGGGGAGTCGCCGGCCAGGCGCAGCGCCACCCACCCCTCGATGGTGGTGGACAGGTCACCGGGACCGCCGTAGAAGATCGCCCAGCTACCGTCGTCGCGCTGCTGGGAGCGGATCCACCGGGCGGCCTCCTCGGTCAGCCCGGCGTCACGGATGCCGAGGAACTCGCGCAGCAGCAAATCCTCCGCGTCCATGGTGACGTTGGTTTCCAGCTCGCCCTTCCACCAGCCTTGCGCGTCTTGGCACTTGCGCAGGTACGCGACCGCGGCGGCCAGCGTCTGCGCCGGGTCAGTCGTGGGGCGCTCAACTGGACGGCTCTGGGTCATCAGGCCTCCCTTTCGACGATGAACTGGGCGATTGCAACGAGCTCTGCTCGCGGGCCGGCCAGCATCGGGACGGCGTGCAAGGCCTGCGTGGCCACCTCGATGCGCCGGCGTGCCTCGTCGGCGGCCCATTGCCGGCCACCTGCGGTTTCGATGAGGTCAGCGGCCTCGGCTTCGCCGCCTGGGCTCGATCCATTGGGGGTGGGGACAGCGAGCCAGCTGGCCAGTTCGCGCGCGGCCGGACCTCCCTGGCTCAAGACGTAGGTGACCGGCAAGCTCTTCTTGCGCGAGCGCAGATCGGAGAAAACCGGCTTTCCCGTGGTTGCTGGGTCACCCCAGATGCCGAGCAGGTCATCGACCAGCTGGAACGCGATACCCAGTTCAGCGCCGAACGTGGACAGCGCGCTGACGACTTCGGCTGGTGCGCCGGCCAGCACCGCGCCGATCATCGAGCTGGCTTTGAGCAGGGCCCCGGTTTTCCCGGACACCATGTCCAGGCACTCGTTGAGGCTGACGTGGTCACGCTGCTCGAAGGCCACATCGAGCACCTGGCCGCGGATCAGGTTGCGGGTGGCCTCGGCGAGCAGCCGGGCGGCAGCAGCCTTGTGCGGCGAGGGGCTTTCCAGCAGCACCTCCTGAGCCAGCGCCAGCATGGCGTCCCCGGTGAGGATCGCGCTGGTGGTGCCCCACACCGCCCACACGGTAGGCCGGTGGCGGCGTTCGGTGTCGCCGTCCATCACGTCGTCGTGCACCAAGGAGAAGTTGTGCACCAGCTCCACGGCGACTGCCCCGGGGATGCCCACCTGCGCCGGTGCGCCGGCCGCTTGCGCAGACAAGGTGGCCAGCGCCGGCCGAACGGCCTTGCCCCCACCACCGTGGGTGGGAACGCCGGCGGCATCGGTCCAGCCAAGGTGGTAGGCGGCGATCGCAGCGCTGGTGTCGTCAAGCCGCGCCAGAAGATCGCGGGTCGCGGGCGTTACCGCATCCCGGGCCCGGCGCAGCGCACTGGGCGCCGCCGCCCGCGCCGCTGATGCAGTCATGACGCGGTCCCCTTCACCGTTTCCTCGGCCCCGATGTGCCTGCCTGCCGGTGTTGCCGACGCGCTGCCGACCGCGGTCGGCGACGCCGGCTCGCGGTGGTCATGTCTCGATGTTGCACTGTGTCCGTGGCTGTTGAGCAGCGCAGCGGCGGCGGCTTCGCCGCTGCGGACAGCGCCTTCCATGGTCGCCGGCCAGCCGGTGGCGGTGTAGGCACCGGCGAGGAACAGGCCGGGGGTTGCGGTTGCCGGTGCGGGGCGCAGTGCGGCGCTGCCGGGAGCCGGGCGGAACGTCGCGTGCCGTTCCCGGGTGACGAAGAAGTCACGCACCTGCGCTGCCCGCATCTCCGGCAGCAGCGCGACCAACTCCGGCAGGAACTTCTCGCGAAGCGCTGCCGTCGGCACGTCGATGTAGCCGTCAGCGGCGGACAGCGACACCGCCAGGTACTGGCCGCTGGCCAACCCCGAGTGCGAGGTGCGGTCGAACACCCACTGCACCGGGGTATCCACCCCGGCGATGAACGGCTGGTCAAGCACTGGGCGGTCCAGCACCACGTGCACGTTGACGATGGGGGAGCTGCCCAGCCGCTGTGACCACCCCTCCGGCAGCGGCACGCTGCCCGGCGGCAGCAGATTCTCGGCCGCAGGCGGCGGGACAGCCACGACCACCTCATCGGCAACGGTACGGTCGCCGTCAGTGATCACCTGCCACCCATCGCCGGCTTCGAGCCGCCGCACCGCCGTTGAGGTGCGCACCTGGGCGCCTGCGGCGGTGAGGCAGTCCAGCGCCGGGTCGCCGTGCAGTTCCCGCAACGGCACCTTCGACCAGCCGATGTCGGCCGCGGTGGCGTCGGTCAGCAGGCCCTCCTGGAACACTGTGGCGGCCAGGCTCAACGACGCCCCGTCGGCCCGGGAGTTCAAGGTGGCCACGCCGACCAGTTCCCACAGGTCGGCAATGGCGTTGGGGCTTTGCCCGTGTCGGCGCAGCCAGGTGCCGAAATTCTGCTCGTCGGTAGCCGGCGAGGCGGGATCGACTCGCCGCAACGCCACCGCAGCCAGCGCGAACCGGACCCGCTCCAGCACGCTCAGCGGCCGGTACTTCATCAGTGACCGGGACAGGTGCAGCGGTGCGGGCATTCCGTCACGGCGCAACCACACCGGCTGGCCCGCACCTGGAGTCAGGATCGGGATGGCCAGCCGTCGCTGCATCTCCACCCGGTCGGCGACCCCGAGCCGGTCCAGCAACGCGAGGTAAGACGTGCAACAACGCAAGAACACATGCTGACCGTTGTCGACGCGCAACTCGCCGCGGTTGAACGAGTGGGTCAGGCCACCCAGGTGCGGCCGCGCCTCGAACAACGTGACCTGGCAACCCGAGTCGGCACAGCGCAGTGCCACGGTGATACCGGCCAGCCCCCCGCCGATCACCGCGACGCGCCGGGTCATGCCGGCACCCCCGAGGGTGACGATCCTACCGGTGACGATCCCACCAGGGCCCACATGGCGACCTCCGCTTTCTGCCACCCGGACAAAGACAACCGCCGGTCGAAGACCAAGCTAGGCTGCTCCACGATGCGCTCGAGCAGCCGCACGTAGATCCCAGACATTGCCGTGCAGCAGGCTGCGCTGCGCCGATCCAGCAGTGGGATCAACCGGAGTCCCTGGGCATACCACTGGTATGCGCGGCTGGCGCTGAAGCGGATCAGCCTGGACAGCCCCTGGTCGGTATCCACCAGGCGGCCCTGATCGTCCAGTGCCAACTGCACACCGAAACGATCCAGGTCTTCCTGAGGCAGGTAGATACGGCCGTTGCCGAGGTCTTCCCGGATGTCCCGCAGGATGTTGACCTGCTGCAAGGCGATACCCAGCGCGTCGGCGTACTCCGCGGCGCGCGGATCGGGCTCCGGGGCGGACCGGGTGCCGAACACCGCCAGGCATAGCCGCCCGATCGCGCCGGCTACGCACCGGCAATACTGGACCAGTTCGTCGAAGGTGGCGTAACGCCGCCCCCGCACGTCCATCTCGACCCCGTCGACCAGTTCCTCGAAGGCGCCCAGCGGCAGCGGCAAGCGCTCGGTGAGGTCCGCGATGGCGGTGAATACCGGGTCGGCGCCGCGATGGTTACCGGAAATCCGCAGAGCCGCTATCTCGGCGCGCAACTGCCCCAACGCGGTGAGTTTGTCCGCTGCGGGCAGGTCGCCGTCGCCGACGTCGTCGATCCGCCGCGCCAGCGCGTACACCGCGCACAGCGCCGCCCGCTTGCGCGGGCGCAACAGCCGGATGCCGTAGTAGAAGTTCCGTGCCTCCGTCCGGGTGATCGACTCGCACCGATCGAAGGCCTCCTCGACGCTGATGGCGACACTGGTCATCTCACTGGGCCTCCCCGCTTGCGGGTTGGTGTGCGTTAGAGACCGCGCCACGCCGGGTTGGGGGCTCTTGAAGAGCCCCCAACAGGTGGCGCAAGGCGTCGCGGCGGCGCGGACGTGGTGGGCCGGCCAGGATGTCGGCAGTACCGCCGGAGATGGAGCGACGCAGAGCATCGACGGCGGCGCGGCCACCGGCCACATACCCGGCGACGGCCAACCGCGCCCACCCGCGAAGCATCCTGACCAGCGGGGCGCCCGAGTCCAGCAGCTCTGCAGCGCGGGTGATCTCGAAGGCCATCAGCGCCCGCAGCGCCGGGGAGGACACGGTTGCGTCGAGGTCGGCTTCGACGACCCGGTAAGCGGTGAGATCTTCCTGCGGCAGGTACACCCGGCCGGACCGGCGGTCCTCGGCGATGTCTTGCCAGTGCTCGATCAGCTGCAAGGCGGTGCAGACCCGGTCGGACAGCTCGATCGCGACGGGATCGCCCACGCCAAACAGGGCCAGCACGATCCGGCCGATGGGGTCGGCCGACAGGGTGCAGTAATCCCGGAGCTGGCCGTAGGTGGCATACCGGTGGACCCGCTGGTCGAGCAGGTTGGCCTGCACCACCCGGTCGAAAGGTTCCCGGTCCAACCCGCGCGTCACCACCGTGGGCACCAGTTGCTGCAGCACCAGGTGTTGCGGCCGGCCGGTTTCCCACACCGACGCCAGGTCCGCCCGGAACGCCTCAAGCAGCGCAGTCCGGTCACCGGGGGCGCAATCACCGAGGTCGTCGATGACCCGGACCACGCCATACACCGCGATCAGGTCGGTGCGCAGCTTGCGGGGCAGCACGCGCAGCGCCACAGGGAAGTTCTCCGCGCGCCGCTTGCACTCCAGCACCTGCTCAGGCGGGTACTGCGGGGCAACCGGCCCATCCGGGATCGCCGCCATGACGACATCTTCTGGTCGCCTAGCCGACATTTCTGCGTCAGACGGGACAGTTCTTCGCCCTTAGAATTGTCACATTCGAGTAAGCATCAGCTGAGTGTGATTGGGGTACGCGGGGCCTGGCACGACGATGGTGGAGGGGGAGACCCGGCAGTGCACGCAGCTGAAGGAGGACGCCCTATCGAGCTCGACGACCTGGTGCCGGAGATTGTAGCCCGCCTGCCGATCATTCTGGCTGAGGTCCGGGAGCTGCTGGCCGAGCAACGCCCCGACTACGCGGCCTTTCTCACCGAGGATTTCGCCGAGGTCCTTACCGCGTCAGAAGGCTTCATCGGCCGGCTGGTCGGCTTGGCCGAGCGCGACCCGTCGATGATCGCGCCCCAGCTGGCATCCGGGGTGGAGCAGGCCATCTTCGAAGAGATCGGCCGTATCCACTATGAACAGCAGCAGGACGTGACGCACCTGCTGGCCGCCTACCGGACCGGTGCCGCGGTGGCGTGGCGCCATGTCTCCGACACCGCGCTGCACCTGGGTGTGCCGGTCGAAACCATCGCCGGGTTGGCCGCGGTGATCTTTGCTGCCGTGGAGCAGCTGTCAGCGTCGTCGATGCGCGGTTACGAGCGGGCCCGGATCGGCGCAGAGGACGCGCGTGGACAGCTACGCCAGGAGCTGGCCGAACTGCTGCTGTCAGACCGCTGCGACACCGCCGCCCTGCGCATCGCCGCGGCGCGCGCGGGGTGGACGCTGCCCCGCCACGCCGCGGTAGTGCTGATCAACCCGGACAACGAGGTCGGACGGGTGCTGCTGGACCGCTTGGACGAGTCCTGCCTGCAGCTGCACCGGCCGGAGATGCTGGTGACCATCGTGCCGGACCCGGAGGGTCCCGGGCGGCGCAAGCGGCTGGCCACGGCGCTGCGCGGAGCGGGAGCTGTGGTCGGTGTGACAGTGCCGTTGGACCGGCTTCCAGCCAGCATCGGCCTTGCCGAGCACGCTTTGCGCCTCAAGCACCTGCTGGGAGATGATCCGCTGTTCGTCGACGAGCACCTCGACGCGATGCTGGTGCACCGCGACGACCGGCTGCTGGCCGCGCTGCGCCAGCAGTACCTGGCCCCGCTTGCGTCGCTACGCGAGGGCACCCGCGACCGGCTGTGCGAGACGCTCAAGTCCTGGCTGATGAACATGGGCAACCGCAAGGCGGTGGCCGACGAGCTGCACGTGCATCCACAGACTGTGCGCTACCGGTTAGATCAGTTGCGTGAGCTGTTCGGCGCCGCGCTGGACGATCCGGCAACGCGGGCGGCGCTGCTGCTCGCGCTGGCCTGGGGCCCCGCGGTGACCGAAACCGACCCGTTAGCGCAATCCCCATGAAGGTGCAGGCACCGGAACGGTTGCTGGTGGTCAGCGCCGACATTGGCGAAGGTCATAACGCCACGGCCCGAGCGGTGGAAGAGCGAGCCCGCCGGCTGTGGCCTGGCTGCCAGATCCGCCGGGTGGACACCCTGGACCGGATGGGTTCCTGGGTCGGCCCGGGCTTCCGCTGGATCTACCGGGTAAACGTGGACACCACCCCGTGGCTCTACGACTTCTTCTACCGCGCGCTGTGGCGCTACCCATGGTTCGCTACGGCGTCCTGCCGGTTCACCGGAGCGTGGAGCGGTCTCCGGCTGACACCGATCATCGCCGAATACCGGCCGGACCTGGTGGTGTCGACCTACCCGCTGGGCACCGGAGGGCTGGACTGGATGCGGCGCCACGGCGGTCTCAACGTGCCCGCCGCGGCGATCATCTCCGATTTCGCACCGCACCCGTTCTGGGTCTACTCCGAGATCGACCAGCACTACGTGGCTAGCGAGGCGAGCCTGCGCGCGATGTACCAGGCCCGGCCGGACGCTCGCGGTGCGGTCGGCGCCCCTCCGGTGGTGTCCGCGTTCGCGCCGGCCGATCCCAGCACCGCCAGGCGCCGCTGCGGGTTACCCGGCGACGCGCTGATCGTGCTGGTGTCCTGCGGTTCCCTGGGATTCGGCTCGGTGGAACGGGCAGTCGATGCCGCGCTGGCTGCCAGCCCGGAGGTCTGCGTTGTGGTCGCCTGCGGCCGTAACGAGGCCCTGCGCGCCCGGTTGGCCGCGCAGGCCAGGAAGATCACGATGGCGGGGCTGGCCCTGCCCGTACCGCGCCTCATCCCGCTGGGGTGGACGGATCAGATGCCGGATCTGACCGCAGCGGCCGATGTCGTGGTGACCAATGCCGGCGGCGCAACCGCACTGGAGGCGGTGGCCTGCGGCCGGGCAGTGTTGATGTTCGAACCGATCGCCGGGCACGGCAAGGCCAACGCGGCGCTGATGGCCGCTGCTGGGCTGGCGATACTGTGCCCGGGGCCCGCGGAGCTGACCAGCACGCTGCGCATGCTGATCGCCCAGCCTGCGCAGCTTGCTGAGGCGCAGCAACGCGCGCTGTCCCACATCAGTGCACTGGACCTGGATGGCGATATCGCCGCGCTGCCGGCGTTGCCCCGCCACCACGGTGCCCGGCCACTGGCGGCACCGGACGCTTTCTTCGCCCACGCCGCCACCGCCGTGGCCCAGCAGGTCGGCGCCGTGCTGCTGCTCGATGGTGTGGTCACGCGGCCCTTGGAGCACCTGATCACGCGCTTCGCCGAGCGGGTACCGGCTTTGCCCATGCTCCGCCGCCGGCTGGACCTGCGCCCCCACCGGCAGCCGCGCTGGCTGCTCGCCGACGACTTCGACCCGCACGCTCACGTGCAGGCACGGACGGTCGGCACGAGTACCCCCGGCGGGATGTCCTTCGCCGCGGCGAAGCGCGAGTTCTTCTCCACTCCGGTGCCGATGGACCGGCCTCCCTGGCAGTTGCAGCTGGTCCATGACACCGACGCCGGGCGCACCGCGGTGCTGGCGAAGATGCATCACAGCCTGGGTGATGGGCTGGCCGTGACCGCCACCCTCATCGCATTGCTGTCTGACAGCGAGGAGCCTGCCGCAGCGCCGCTTGAGCCACCGCCGAAGGCGTACCGCGCCGGCTGGCGCAACCGGGTCACCCGCACCGGGCGGGTGGTCCGCGGGCTGATGAGTCTGGCCACCGCAGGCCGCGCACCGGACGGCGGCCCGGCGGGGCCGAGCACGGCGGGGCGGGAGTACGCGACGGTGGCCCTGCGTGCGGCCACGGTGCGCTCCACCGCTCGCGACCATGGGGTGAGCACCACCGCGCTGCTGCTGACCCTGGTTGGTGAAGCGCTGCATCGGATCGACCCGGCCGGCACTGCGGTGCATGATCGGGTGCGGGTGATGGTGCCGCAGACCACCCAGGCGCTGCGCCGGGCCAGCTCTCAAGACCGCTCCTACCAGGGCAACCACACCGCGGCGGTGGCACTGGACTTGCCGGTCGGGCCGATGCCGCCGGCCTGGCGGATGGTCGCGGTGGCTGGCGAGCTGGCCAGACGCGAGCGTGCCGATCAGCCGGTGGCCGCCCAAGCGGTAGTCCGCGCACTGGGCCGGCTACCCGCCCCGCTGCACGCGCGACTCGTGCGCGCGGTGTACGGGCGTCGCTTTTTCACCCTCATCGCCTCAGTGTTGCCCGGGCCCCGAAAGGCACACTGTATCTGGGGGATCCGGGTGGAGTCGGTGTTCCCGGTGCTCCCACTGGCAGATGGCGTCGGGCTGGCGGTGGGTTTTTTGGCCTGGGGAGACATGATCGGTGTCGGGGTCACCACGGACACCGGGCTGGTCCGCGGCGCGGACCAGTTCGCTAACGCGCTACGTCAGGTCTTCGATGACCTGACAACGCATCCACGGGGCGCCCGCGAGGTGCCCACGACAGCGCGGGAGTGAGCCGTGTCGCAGTCGGCGTCGACAACGTTCTTCGTCGCGGTGCCGGCCGCGGTGGCCGGGGCAGCGAGCTTTGGGCTAGCCAGCGCGATCCAGCAGCGCGCCACCAAGGAGGTCCCGACCACCGGCACCCTCGACCCGAGGTTGCTGCTGGAACTGGTCCGCCGTCCATCGTGGGTGTTGGGGATCGGCACAGTCATCGTGGGCCTCAGTTTGCAGCTCGTCGCCCTCGCCTATGGCCCGCTGGTACTGGTGCAGCCGTTGCTGGTGACCGGGGTGCTCTTCGGCGCGGTGTTCTCCGCCTTGCTGGCGCACCGCCAGGTAGATCGCCTGGTCGTGTTGGGATCGCTGGGAGCCGTGGCCGGGCTGTCCGCGTTCCTGGTGCTGGCCCAGCCCACTGGTGGTTCGACCGAACTTGAGCAGGACGGCTGGGGCTTGCTGCCACTGGCTCTCGTGCTGGGCATCACCGTCCTGGTGTGCCTGGCGGTGGCCAGCCGCTACGAAGGATCCGTGCGGGTCGCCGCGCTCGCGGCAGCCACCGGGGTGTTCTACGGCCTGACCGCTGGGTTGATGAAGGTGGTCACCGGCGAGTTGCGGTCCGGGGGTTTCGCGGAAATGTTCAGCCATCCGGTGCTGTACGTGGTCTGTGTGGTCGGTCCGCTGGGTTTCCTGCTCAGCCAGAACACCTTCCAGCAGGGCACCCTGATTGCTCCGGCACTGGCCATCATCACGATCGTGGACCCGCTGGTCGGCGTCGCGATCGGGGTGTGCTGGCTGGGGGAGGAAGTGGCCACCTCGCCCGCCGTGCTCGCCGGTGAGCTGATCGCGGCGCTGGTCATCATCGGCAGTGTCGCGCTGCTGGCCCACCGCGGCACCCAGCTGCGTCGCGAGATTGAGCGAGCGCCGCAGCGCGGATCTAGCCGGGTCGCCTGGGGATGATGCCCAGCTGCCAGGCGCTGATCACTGGCGGATCATCCGGTATCGGCGCAGCCATCGCTGACAAGCTCGCCGCAGCGGGTTGCCGGCTGGTGCTGCTCGGCCGGGACGGTAACCGGCTGGATGCAGTGGCATCCCGAACCGGTGCGCGTGCTGTCGTGGCGGATCTGTGCACCCCCGAGGGCCTTACCCGGGCGGCGGACGTGGCTGCTGACGTAGACCTGCTGGTGAACTCGGCGGGTGTGGGCTGGGCGGGGGATCTGGCCACGATGGACCAGCCGGACATCGACCGGCTCGTCACGCTGAACCTCACCGCACCGATGCGGTTGACCCGGGCCGCGCTGCCCGGGATGCGAGCTCGCGGGCGGGGTCATCTGGTGTACGTGTCGTCTATCGCAGCGGTGGGCGTCGGCGGAGAATCGGTCTACGCCGCGACAAAGGCCGGGCTGCGGGCCTTCGCTGGCAGCGTGCGCCTTGAGGTGGCAGGCGAGGGAATCGGCGTCACAACAGTGCTGCCCGGCGCGGTGCGCACCCCGTTCTTCGACCACCGTGGGCTGCCGTATGACCGGCAGTTCCCCCGCCAGATTGACACCACCGACGTCGCGTCCGCCCTGATGGGTGCGCTCGAGCAGGGGAAGGCGGAGGTTTTCGTGCCGCGCTGGCTGAGCGTCGCCGCACGGGTCCGGGGTGCGACACCAGAGCTGTTTCACCGCCTGGCGCAGCGCTTCGGCTAGGCATCCTTGCTGGGTGCGCGCTTCCAGCTGAGTGCGCGCTTCCAGCTGGGTGCGCAGGTCCCGGCTTAAGCCCGCAGTCTGGATGCAGACTGCTGTTTGAGAAGCCTCAAAAACCGCAGTCTGCATCCAGACTGCGGTTTTGGTCACGGTCAGATGGCCGCGGCAGCGGGGCCGAAGCGCAGGCGAATGCCTTCGAAACGCAGCTCACGCCGGAACCACAGGAGGGATACTCCCGCAGCGATTGCCACCAGAGAAAACGATCCCGCAGTGGTGACCATGAGGAAGTTGCCAAGTGTGGCCCGCGCGAGCACCCACAGCGTCGTCACACCATTGGTCAGGAAGACCATCGCCCACAACAACGACACCCGCCGGAAGAACCGCTGCACCCTCAGGTTGCTCGTCAGAGCGACGGGGAAGGCGCAGAAGTCGTCGGCAAGCCGGGCGATCAGCGGGCGACGCAGGCCCACGGTGGCCAGCAGCACGAACGCGATCACGAAGTTCTGCAAGGTGGGCTGCAGGAAGTACAGAAACACACTGCCGGTGGTGTAGCCGATGACACTGCGGATCACCAGCAACCCGGTGGTCAGCCACAGCACAGCAGGGACCGGAGTGCGGGTCAGCAACCGGCCCAGAAGCACACCGACCCCCCAACTCAACGCGGCGATCAGACCGCCGGTCAGGTTGGTGAGGGTCAGCATCAGCCAGAACAGACCAAGCGGGGCCAGCACCGTTTCGAACAGGTGCCGGGCCGCATGGCGCAGCCGAGCCGACAACTCGCCGAGGTGGATGACCTGTGGTCGTGGATTCATCGCGGTGGAGGGTATATCGGCGCCGCGAGACCCGCGAATCCGGTGCCTGTTTCGGTGCTCCCGACGTTCCGGCGGGATACGTACCAGGCCTGATGACCGGTCCCAGAGACGTGATGGCGCACGGTTGGGGCTCGTGCGGTCACCAGGGATCGTTACCGGGAAGCCGGGCTAGGAGTTGGCCATGCGTGGACACCCGCGACAGGGCTCGTGTCGGAGCAGGGTCTGACACCGAGCTTCGGACCGTGCTCCGATGCGCGCATGCCCCGCACGCGGCACCATTGTGGTCATGGCCGAGGTATCCGAACTCAGCAAGCAGGTTCGCTGCGGCGTGTTCGTGCGCTCCCCTCGTCGCACCGGACTGGCCAAGGTGTTAAGCGGTCTGGGCGCAACGGTGCGCGCGGAATCCCACCGTGGACTCTGGGTGACCGGCATGGACGCTTGCAGCATTGCCTCGGCCGCCGCGGCCCATTACATACCCATTCAAGAGCTGACGCCTCAAGAGCTGACGCCGCGTAAAGCGTCACTCGAAGATGCCTACCGCGCAGCTTCGTGAATGCAGGTGGGCCGAAGCGTCACCAGCATGAGAACACCGACAAGATAGTTCTGATCGGTGGCTGGCCGATGCCCCAGGGGGCTAACCGTGCGGATCTAATCCGTATACGTGTCGACAGTCATAAAGTCTAGATCGAGAAGCGGCGTGATCCAGCTCGAAAATCTTCGTAAAGTGTACCAGATGGGCAAGGTCGTAGTGCCGGTACTGCACGGGATCGACCTGAGCATCGATGATGGCGAAATGGTCGCCATCATGGGCCCATCCGGATCAGGCAAGAGTACGCTGATGAACATTCTAGGCTGCTTAGATGTCCCCACGGGCGGTCGGTACCTGCTCGATGATGTCGACGTCAGCCGCCTGTCCGATAACCGGCTAGCCAAAATCCGCAACCGCAAAATCGGGTTCGTGTTCCAGTCGTTCAACCTTGTTCCCCGGACCAACGCAATCAGCAACGTCGAGCTTCCTTTGATCTACGCTGGCGCCCGATCTCGGCGCAATCTCGCTCGACGAGCCCTGCAACAGGTCGGCCTTGACGAGCGCCAAAAACACTTACCTAATGAGCTCTCCGGAGGTCAACAGCAACGGGTTGCCATCGCGCGGGCGCTGATCAACGATCCCGCATTGCTCCTCGCCGATGAACCCACAGGAAATCTCGACACAGCGTCCAGCATGGAAATCATGAAATTGCTGAGCGCGCTCAACGACGCCGGTCGTACGATCGTGGTGATCACCCATGAAGACGAGATCGCCCGGTTTGCCAAAAGAGTCGTGCGGCTGCGTGATGGGCATATCGAAAGCGACCAGGTGCACCACGCCAAGGTGAGGATCACACCTGCTCCATCAGCACAGTAACGCGGTGCGGCTCTTGATATACATGTCAGCAACTGACGTCTACGGAGCCAGCGAAGGGAAGTAACTCGCGACGCTCCTGATCTCGTCCACGCTCGCGTCGACGCTGGGAAGGATCAACTCGCTTGGTTCGCGCGCGTCCTCCGGCAGGGGGACCGCCAAATCCCGAACTGAGTCGAGCAGCATTCTCAGCATGCGCCGGATGGCGACCTCGTCGCCACTTTCGATCTTGAGTAGGAGCTCGTCATACACTGCGTTGAGCGTGACAAAATCTGCCTCAGCCAGCTCTACTTGGCCTTCGTCCATTATCCGCACGATCATCTGAAGCACCCTTTCGCTGTTCAGCCGGCGACCGTCCCGCCGGTCTGATTACGATGGCCCCGCGGAGGCAAAGATATGATATCGACTGTTCAGTCCCGGTTTAAAATCGAACGAGCCGGCAGATAACCGGTCAGCAGTTAAACCTTGAGCCGCCAGCTCAAGGTTTAACTTGGCGACGGCAATAGCAGCCACCGCAGTGGTAATCGTCCCAGCAATTGACAATTCACCCATGCGCTGCCTAACCGCACGGACCGCGCCTGGCGGATTGCCCGGGCCGCAGCTGGACTGAGGGGCAAGCCAGCTGCGGCCCCGCCGCACCGGATAGGGAGAGGTATCCGGTGCCGTTTCGTCAGAACGGATCACGTCAACGGTTCTTTCGCTATACGGTAATGCTACCCTGGGCTGCCCACAACAAGTCATCACCTGGATGACGCAGGCCGGCCCGGTTAACAGTTCGTGAATTCCACAGACCGTCACCATGACGCCACAGTTGGCGCAGAATATCCTGCACACTGACATATTGGTGATCTTAACCGCACATTGCCCCATACTTGAATGCCCTGAACTGGCTCACCGAAATCGTGCCTAGATTGCGGGCACCGCGCCGGCAGCTCCGGGCAAAAACACCCGCAGTGCACCAAATGTATATCCGGCTGGTATCTGGGTCCGCGTAGCGTCCGAAACGTCAGGTCAAAGCCGTAAGGGACCCGCGGTTGCCGGCAACCGCGGGCGCCGGCGGTCGTCCTGGTCTCGCGCGGCTGCGCTGCCGAACCAGATCCAGGGGAGTGATCATCGTTCGACGGGCGGCCATACCAACCATCATCACCGCGGTCGCAGTTGCGCTCGGTGCCTGTGGCTCATCAAGGACGATAGGCCGTCACTGGCATAAATCTCCGGCGAACATCCCGACCCTGGGGTTGCCGGCCGCGTCGATCCAGCCCCGGAACATGCCCGGACTGGTGAAGGGCATCGCGACCGTACCGTCCGGTCTCACGCCGATGCATCCCCCTGTTCCGCGCCTGGCGCTCACCTCCTGCAGCGCCCGGTCGCAGGCTGCGCCTAAATCGAGACCGGCCAGCCGCACCAGCGCATCCACCTCATGCGCAAAGACGCTGAGGATGAACGCCTCACCGTCACCCGTCGCCGAGACCGCGCAGGACCGGTCATCGGCCCAGGTGCCGGCGCCGAGGAGTGGGGTATCCCCGATCCGGCCGGCCAGCTGGCCAGCGCTGCCGCCGGTCGAGGTCGCCGCCGCGAGGTGGCCCTCGACGTCCACAGCAACGGCGCCCACGGTGCCGCCGGTCATCTCGGATTCCACCCGGCAGCCGCGCTGCAACGTGGCCAGTTGCTTCTGCCGCCGAGCGGTCACAAACCAGCCGGTCGGCGCCAACTCCAAGCCTTCCCGACGGGCCAGTTCCAGCGCCCCATCCCCGCTGAGCAGAACATGGGGAGTTCGGTCCATCACCGCCCGCGCCGCGCGCACCGGATTGCGCACACCGTTCACACAGGTCACAGCTCCCGCGCGGCGCGTCGCGCCGTCAGCTACCGCCGCGTCATGTTCCACGCCACCGCCAACCGTGAGGACGGCACCCCTGCCAGCATTGAACTGCTCGTCGTCCTCCAGGATCGCCACGGCGGCAACGACGGCGTCCAATGCCGACCCACCGTCACGCAAGACCGCCATACCCGCCATCAAGCTCGCGTGCAGCCCGCGGCTGGCCGCAGCGACCCGCGCCGCATCGAGTTCACCCGCCACGATACGACCAGCGCCGCCATGCACCGGCAGAACCGGCGCCACGGCCGGCCACACCGCGCAGGTACCAGGGTTTGACCTCATGCAGCGCCCAGCGTATGACCCGCACTCGGTGATTCCGTGAGCTAGTGCGGCTCTGCCCGTGAGCTAGTGCGGCTCTGCCCGTGAGCTAGTGCGGCTCTGCCCATGAGCTACTGCGGCTCTGCCCATGAGCTACTGCGGCTCTGCCTGTGAGCTAGTGGGGCTCTGCCCGTTGCGGTCCTTGCAGGAGCGGGGAGCGCGCCAGCAGGATGGTGCAAACGATGATCAATACAGCACCGAACAAGGCCAGCATCAACCATGTCCCGCCTCGGACGCGCTCACCGAACACCACGATGCCGAAGGCAACGGACACCACTGGGTTGGCCAACGTCAGCGCAGGTTGCGAGGCGACCAATTGACCAGCTTGCAACGCCTTTTGTAACAGGAAGAAAAAGCCGGGGCCGAGTACGATCGCCAGGTACGTTTGTGGTGCCCGCAGCACCCCACCGATGCCCGATGCGCCGTAGGCCGCCCCGATACTGGCGATGAGAGCGGCAATGAACCCAAAACCGATACCCGTGGCGAGCCCGAGGTAGGCAGCCCGGCGAAGACCCTCGGCGCGGTAACCGAGCACGACAAATATGGCTGTGACGGCGAGGCTGACCGTAATGACCATGACCCAGCTCACTCCAGGCGCACGGTTGGGATCACCGCCGTTGGGCTGGAGTGCATACAGCATGCCGGCGAGCCCGGCACTCATCCCCACGATGGCGATCCACTCCCGGGCATGAAGCCGGCTGTGAAAGACCATGCTGGCCATCAGGAGCGCGAACGGCAGCTCCAGTACCAGGATCGGCTGGACGATCGCGATGGCCCCGGTGGACAGCGCGGCGGCCTGTAGCAAGAAGGCCACCACCAGCACAGCGATTCCGCCTAACCATGCCGGGCGACGGACAAGGCGCCATAGCAAGGCCAGGCCGGTAGCTCTCCCTTCCGGCTCGTCCCGGTTTGCTTTGCGTTGGAGTACTGACGCTGCCGCATTACCCAGAGCGGCGAGTACGGCGAGAAGGAGACTCAGCACGGGCGATGCCGGACAGGACCAGCGGCCGTGGGGTGGCTTGCAACCAGCGCACTCACCCTGTCAACGTAGGGGCACTGGAACGTCGTTTCAGAACTGGGGTGGCGGGCCGGTGTGGCCACGTGGTCCTGACATCATCTTCTTGTGCCTGGTTCAGTGATCGCAAAGACGAAGATCCTGTACTGAAGGTCTTGCTACGGCAGGTGAGTCCACCGGTGTCTCGGCGGGGGGAACCAGCGGCCTTGCACCACACCACGTCGGGGTTTACTGCGCCCGGCCGGAGGTACTCCCTAGGTAAGTGCCGGGCCGCGGCCCGCGCTGATCCGAAGGGGTGGGGTTGTGTCGCAGCAGGGCAACCGGCGCCGCAAGCGTAGCCGGGCGGATTATGAACGGGGGCTACCCGACTACCACGACCCGACAGCAGGATTTGGTGGTGCTCCTCCGGCGTACAGCGCACTGACCCTGCGCGCGGTGCTGGCCGGCTTCGGTCTGGTGTTCTGCGCGGTCGCCGCAGCATTGGTGATCATGGCTGGGTTCACGGTTCTGGGTGTGGCGCTGGCGGTGCTCGCCGCGATCGCTGTGGTCGACCTAGCGTGGATCATCCATCGCAAACGCCGTGGCGAGCCCGGCTGAGCCACCGGCCGGTGGTGGTCGTTAATCCCGGGCCAGATCGTAAAAACGGCTGTAATGCAACTGGTGCGCCACGGTCACGGTAGCGGTCGGCCCGTTGCGATGCTTCGCGAGGATCAGATCTGCCTCACCGGCGCGCGGGTCGTCCCGCTCCCACGCATCTGGTCGGTGGATCAGCATCACCATGTCGGCGTCCTGTTCCAAACTTCCCGACTCGCGAAGGTCGGCCAGCATCGGTTTTTTGTCGGTGCGCTGCTCGGGACCGCGGTTGAGCTGGGAGATGGTGACCACGGGAACTTCGAGTTCCTTGGCCAGCAACTTAAGGTGCCGGGAGAACTCGCTGACTTCCTGCTGGCGGGATTCGACCTTCTTACCCGAGGTCATCAACTGCATATAGTCCACGACGATGAGACGCAAATCGTGGCGCTGCTTGAGGCGCCGCGCCTTGGCACGGATCTCCATCATCGTCATGTTCGGTGAATCGTCGATGAAAAGCGGAGCCTCACTGATCTCGCCCATCCGCCGAGCCAGCCGGGTCCAGTCGTCGTCGCTCATCCGACCGGAACGCATATCGGCCAAGCGGATCTTGGCCTCGGCCGACAGTAACCGCATGACGATCTCGGTGCGGCTCATCTCCAGAGAAAAGATCACGCTGGCCATGCCGTGAGCAACCGAACAGGAGCGTGCGAGATCCAATCCCAGGGTGGAATTGTGAGTCGGGATCATCGACTCCCCGGCCAGGTACAGATGGTCGGCATTGTCCACTTGCACGCATCGCACCGGCACGGAGGACACTTTCCGCACGTCGACGATGTAGCGCAGGCCTGACTGGGTAGCTGCATGCCGCCGACATTGCTTGTGCGCCAGCCGCTTGCGCTCCAGGCAGAAGACATCGTCATCTGTGCTGAAGGTCAGCGTGTGCACGATGTCCGCCGGCTGAGCCGGTAATCCAGCCACCGACTGCTCGCACCGCTCGGTTACCCACCTCGTCGCCATTGCGCACCGGTAGCCGAGACTGACAATCAATTCCCGCATATCACGGGCAAGCTGGGCAGAGGCGACGCAAAACTGCACGAGACCAGTGGATTTGACCGTGCCAGCAGTGTCGAGTAGGCCAGCGAGAAGGGCTCGCCGCTGCGCGAAGGACCCTCGCAAGTAGGACCGGGGGATATGCTTGTTCCCGAAGACCCCAAGGGTCCGCATCCGCTCCTGGACACTCCCATGGTGGCCCTGCTCAGCTTCTGGGAGCTGCAATGAATACAGCATTCCACCGCGCGGCACAACGAGTAATCCTTCTGCCTCGATGTGCATGATGATGGCAGGGTCAGTTCCGATGAAGTTCGTCGCGCGGCTGGCACCGTCGCCGAGCCATACACCAAGCGAGTAGGGCGGAATGAGCAGTTCCTGCGCGGGTAGTTCGAGTGGCCGGCAATTGACCACCGAGTGATTGAGGCTGTGATCAGCGGCGGTGCAGCGCAGTGTCGCCGCGATCTCCTGGGTAGTACGGACCTTGGCATCTGTGCGCACCGTGCGGTGGGGTCGGTAGCCGGTCGCAGCCTGCTGTGCCGAGCAACGCGAGGTATGCGTGTCGGTAAGCCATTGATGATCCCCGTCAGCGACGATGACGGTGCCGTCGGAGAACTCGACCTCGTAACACGGCCGTCCCTGCAGCACATCAGTAGCTGCCAGCACCGTGGTAGGGCGCCCGTCGGCTCCCAGCAACTCGTCGCCCACCGCGACGTCACCCATCGTGGTCCAGCCGGTTGGCGTCGGCAACGGGGTGTCCAGTGCGAGCGCCTTCCCGATACCGGGTCGGGCCGCGATGATCACCATCTGGCCGGGATGCAAGCCGTTGGTCACCGCGTCGAGATCCGTGAAGCCAGTCGGGACGCCCGCGGAAGCCCCGCCCCGCGAGGCGATGGCGTCGATCTCGTCCATCGTGGGCTGGAGCAGTTCCTCCAGCGCGATGTAGTCCTCGCTCATCCGCCGCTCGGTGACCTCGTAGACGGCAGCCTGCGCGCGGTCGACCACCTCATCGACGTCAGCGCCGTCGGCGCCGTGGTAGCCGAGCTGGACGATCCGGGTACCGGCTTCCACGAGACGTCGCAGCACGGCCTTCCCGGCGACAATCTCGGCGTAATACCCGGCGTTGGCCGCAGTGGGCACGGTTGAGATCAAGGTATGCAGGTAGGGCGCTCCGCCGACGCGCAGCAACTCGCCGCGGCGTTCCAGCTCGGCGGACACGGTGATGGGATCGGCTGGCTCGCCGCGCCCGTAGAGATCGAGGATGCTGTCGAAGACGACCTGATGAGCGGGCCGGTAGAAGTCTTGACTCCGCAAGACTTCCACGACACTGGCGATGGCGTCTTTGGACAGCAGCATTCCGCCGAGTACGGATTGCTCAGCCGTGATGTCCTGCGGCGGCTGCCGATCGAAGGCCTGCACGCCCGCCTGCTCGCCGCGGTCGAACCGGACACCGCGGTCGTCAACCAGCGCCACCCCTGGGTCCCCCTTCGCCGACTCCCAACGTCCTTCGAACGCTTGTTCTACCCGATGACACTGACAGTGTCGGTTCGGATCGCCTGCGTGACCGTTCCTCCGGGTGTCGGGCGAGGCTAGGGGTGGGCTCGCACGTTGAGCAAACCCGCGTAGACGCTGTCTGGGGACAGCCTGGGGACGCTTTCCGGACCGCGTGCCCACGGCTGCCCACGCCGGGAGCCCTGATTGGGGACAGTCTGGGGAAGGCTTGCCGACATCGTGCTATCAGCGCTGGTCAGGTGCCCAGGTGCAGCTGTGGACAAACTTTTTTGCCGCCGCCCGGCGTGTCCGTATTAGCCCCTCTACCCTGGCGTGTCGGCACTGCGCGACAGCAGTCTGGATGCAGACTGCTGTTTTTGAGGCACAAAAAACCGCAGTCTGCATCCAGACTGCGGTTTTTTGGGATACCAGGCTCAGGCGCCGGTCGTGACCTTGAGCGGGACGGTGACCGAAACGTCGGGGTGGAGCCGGACGGTGACCTGGTAGGTGCCGGCCGACTTGATATGCCCACCGAGGTCGACAACCCGCTTGTCCAGCAGGGGCCCACCCGCGGCGCGCACCGCATCGACCACATCGGCCGGGGTGACCGAGCCGAAAAGCTTGCCGCCGGATCGGGCGGCCTTCGCGGTCACCGTCACGGTCCCGAGCCCCGACAGCAATCCGGCGACTTCCCGAGCGTGGTCGAGATCCCGGATCTGCCTGGCCTGCTGCGCCCGGCGGATTGTCGCCACCTGCTTCTCGGCGCCCTTGGTCGCCACGATGGCCAAGTGCCGGGGCAGCAGGTAGTTGCGGGCGTAACCGTCCTTGACCTGCACAAGATCGCCGGGTCCGCCGAGTTGGGGGACGTCAGCAGTGAGAATGATCTTCACGTGATCTCCGCCTCCTCGTGATCAGCGCGCGGTCGAGGTGTACGGCAGCAGCGCGACTTCGCGGGCGTTCTTCACCGCGATCGCGACGTCGCGCTGGTGCTGGCTGCAGTTACCGGTGACCCGGCGAGCCCGGATCTTGCCGCGATCAGAGATGTACTTGCGTAGCAGCCCGGTGTCCTTGTAATCGATGTATACGCCCTTGTCCTTGCAAAAGACACAAACCTTCTTCTTCGGCTTGCGTACTGGCGGCTTGGCCATAACTCAGCTACTCCTACAGTGGCTACGAGGTGATCTAAAACAAAGCTGGCAGAGCTATCACATGACGGAAGGCCTAAAACGGTGGCTCGTCGTCGTACCCACCGGCTCCGTTACCGGAGCCGGCTTGAGGTGCCGAACTCCACGGGTCATCAGCAGCTCCGCCTGAGGAGCCGTAGCCGCCCGGCGAGCTGCCCTGCCGGGTAGCTCGGTTCACCTTCGCGGTGGCATAACGCAACGACGGGCCGACTTCGTCGACCTCCATCTCCATCACGGTACGCTTCTCGCCCTCTCGGGTTTCGAACGAGCGTTGCCGCAGTCGCCCGCTCACGATCACTCGCATACCCCGGGTGAGCGACTCAGCGGTGTTCTCCGCAGCTTGCCGCCAGATATTGCACCGCAAGAACAGCGCCTCGCCGTCCTTCCACTCGCCGGTTTGACGATCAAAGGTGCGCGGCGTAGAGGCCACCGTGAAGTTGGCTACCGCTGCGCCCGAAGGCGTGAACCGCAGCTCCGGGTCAGCGGTCAAGTTTCCGATCACCGTGATAACGGTTTCGCCCGCCACGTCAGCCCTTTCTCGCGTCCCGTCGCAACACCTTGGTGCGGAGCACCGACTCGCTGAGCGACAGTTGCCGATCGAGCTCGGCTACCGTTGCGGGGGTGCACGACATGTCGAGCACCGCGTAGATGCCCTCGGTGTACTTGTTGATTTCGTAGGACAGCCGGCGCTTGCCCCAGATGTCAACCTTCTCGATCCGGCCGCCCTGCGTCTTCACCACGCTGAGATACTGGTCCAGCGACGGCCCCACAGTGCGCTCATCAAGTTGTGGATCGAGGATCACCATCATCTCGTAGCGACGCATAAAAACAGTGACCTCCTGTGGACTATTCGGCCACGGACTTTCCGTGGCAGGAGGAGCCGGGCCGCCAACGACCCAGCCAGCAATCCAACCATCACCGCACACAGCCGCGCAGCGACGGGCAGCAGGATAGCAACAGACCGCCCCGCGACATCAATCGCGGGGCGGTCTGAGAATCCGCCGTCGAGCGAACTTACCTCAAGGCGCCTACCGGCGCCCGAGGACCCAGCTACGCAGCAAAGCGGCGGTCACACTGGCCAGCATCAGTACTGCCACAAAGATCGGCAACGCAATGCGCTCCACACCACTGGCCGGCAACGCAGACGCCCGGCCAGCGGCGGCAACGTCGTTGGCTGCGGCACTTTGCTTGCCCAGCCCCGGAGTGCCATTGCTCACCGAGGGAGTGCCGAATAGATCAGCGGTCAACACACCGGCCGACAGCTTCCCGATACCCCCAGCGCCGGGACGGCTGATCGCAAGCAGATCGGCGTAGTTGAAATGGGGCATGCCGCTGTTGAAAGCGCCCAGCGTGAACGGGAAGTCAGTGGGCATTGTCGGACCGAAGAACGGCCCGGGAGCCGGTGCGGTCAGCGCAGGTGGCGGTGCCGCTGCTGGTGCGGGCTGCGCCCCCGGCTGCGCCTGCGCGGCAGCTGGCGGTGCGGCCGGCGCCGGAGCCACCTGCTGGCCGATTACCGGAACCTGGCCCAGCGCGCCCTTCAGCGGCGCGACAGCGGGCGAAATAATCTTGTCAACTGGAGTGGCGATGGGCAGCGGCTCTGCGGTGAGTTTGCAGGCCGGAGCCATCGGACCCATTGTCTTGCGCAACGCCGGTGTGGCGTCGTAGGTGCGAGACCCGCTGGGGGGTACCTCGCCCACATCGACCACTCGTAGATCGGCTAGCCGGACACCCACTCGTTGTCCAGGTTCGCCACGTACCGTGTCCCCACAACTGCCCACCAGCATGGGCATAGGTGCTGATGCGAGAACAGGTGGGGGGGTGGAAACGGTAGAGGGTGCAGCCAGGGCTGCAAAGCCCCCTGCAAATGCGCTAGCAGCGCACAGTAACGTGGCTGCCCCCGCAACCGTGGTCACCCTCGCCCCTGTACCCATAGGTGCCTCCGTGTCGCTGTGTGCCTGACTGTGTCTTTAGAGTAACGACAATAGACGCTCTCTGTGACGATAACCACTACTTTCAGCCATCGTGGTTACTCTGCGCACTCACTGTGTCGCTACGGGTACACCGATTGTCGCCAAGTGGCCCCTCTAGGCTATGGATATGCGAATCGGTGCCCACGTCAGCGACAACGATCCGGTGACCGCGGCTACTCAGCGCAATGCCGCAGCGGTGCAGTTTTTCCTCTCCGATCCGCAGAATTGGCGCGCTCCGCAACCCCATCCGCAAGCGGCACAACTACTCGCAGCGGATCTAGCGGTCTACATCCACTCACCGTATGTGCTCAATGTGGCGTCGTTGAACAACCGCATCCGCATTCCATCCCGCAAGCTCGTCATCCAACACGCGGCCGCCGCCGCGGAGATCGGCGCACGTGGTCTGGTGGTCCACGGTGGGCATCTCGCCAAGAACGAGGATCCCGCGCAGGGTGTCGAAAATTGGCGCAAGATGTTCGACCGGCAGTCCGCCGAAGGCGGTTTCGCCACCCGCATTCTGGTGGAGAACACCGCCGGTGGCGACAACGCGATGGCTCGACGGTTTGATTCGCTGGCGCGGTTGTGGGACGCGATCGGTGACTACGACGTCGGGTTCTGCCTGGACACCTGCCATGCATTTGCCGCCGGAGAAGACCTGTCCGATGCCGTTGATCGGGTCATGGCTATCACCGGCCGGATTGACCTGGTGCACTGCAATAACTCCCGGGATGACTTCGGGTCGGCACGAGACCGCCACGCGCCCCTGCGCAAGGGCACCATTGACCCCGAGCAACTGGTGGCTGTCTGCGCAGCCGCCAACGCCCCGGTCATCCTCGAAACCGATCCCGCCACCCAAGCCGACGACATCGCCTGGCTACGCGCTCAACTGACGTAGCCGCACACCCTCCGGTATGGAGCCATATCCCGGTTCGCAGGCCCGGTCCTAACCCGATGTGTCTTCATACCGGGCCGGGAAGGGTCGGCGGCAGCTGGAGATCGGTAGCTGTTGTGCAGGATGAGGGCAGCGAGCACGACGACGGCGCAGTCACGGATGACGACTGCGCCAAGGAACGGCTCGATGGGCAGGCCTTGATGCGCGGGGGTGAGGTAGTAGGCCATCCGGGGAACCCAGAGCAGGGCATCGATCGTCATCCAGGCCAGCACCGGTTTCCACCGCGGTATCGCCAGCGCCGCCAACGGGACCAGCCACAACGAGTACTGCGGACTCCACACCTTGTTGACCAGTAAAAAGGCGGCGACCACCAGGAAACACAGCGCAGCCAGCCCGGGTGGGCGCGGTGCCGTCAGGGCCACCCAGGTGATCGCCGCACAGGCCAGCACGAACAGTGCTGTGCTGACCAAATTCAGCGTGCCCACGTGGGCGAAACCCGGCCAGCCGGTGAAGACCGACAGCACGGTGTACAAGGTGTCTGGGTCGGCGCCACGCCGGCTGTTGAGCCGGAAGAACTCCACCCACCCGGACGGGAACAGCAGTGCAATGGGCAGGTTGACCACGGTCCAGGACAGTGCCGCCGCGGCAACTGCGGTCAACCCGGCCCGCAGCCGTCCAGATCGCAGCGCCACCAGGACGATCGGGAGCAACAGCAAAGCCGGGTAGGCCTTGGTGGCGGCGCCCAATCCCAGCAACACACCGGCAAGCACCGGACGCCGACGCGCCCACGCCAGCAGTCCCGTGGTGGCCAGCGCGGTGGCCAGGGCATCGAAGTTGGTGAACGCGTGGACGGCGACCAGGGGCGATAACGCGGCCAGCGCGGCGTCCCAGGGTCGCCGCGGGGACAGCTTGACCAATCCCCACACCGTCACCAGCCAGGCAAAGCTCAGACCTAGTGCGCTGATGTGGAAATAGACGATGGCCGCGGCCGAGGTGGGCAGCCAACCAGTGCGGCCCACAGCTACCCAACCCTGCGCGAGTTTGGCCGCCACCCACTGGTACAGACCGGTGAGCACCGGATACTCCATGTACCGCACCTGCTGATCGGGTTCACCTCGGTGCTCGACCCATGAGGCGGCGTACGGGAATCCGGCCAGCCCGCGTTGATCCAGCCGTTCGGCGGTGTAGAGCGGGATGGTGTCCGAGTAGCACATCGCCTTGTACTGGCGCCAATCACGCCAGTCCACCTGAAGCGCACCGGCGCTGTCCCGGTAGGTCTGGGCGCACGGAACCTTGGCCAGCCAGCCCAACGCCAAGGTGATCGTCGCGAACAGCAGCACCACCCGAAGCGGGGTCCAGAACCAGTGCCGGCCGACGACTGCGTGGCGACCTAGCGGTCCACCAATGATCCTGCTGGCGCGGGCAGGCAGCGGATCGGTCCAGCTGGGCACCACGCGTTGCCCCGCCGACCCGGCCAGCACATCAGGCGTCTCTCGCTGGTCCTGATAGGCAGGCATACCGGGGTATTGAGCACCGCTTGTGGCCCTGTATGTCTCCCTGTCGGGGCCAGTGGGCGATCCGATGGCCGTCAGTGAGCCTCGATCGACGCGACCAGCAAAGGAACTGGACGGGTCGGGTGAGTCGTCGGCGATCGGAGCCCGGACAGTCACGCGACGAACGAGCGCTCAGAAGTGCCGAGGACGGCCCTGGTTGTCATCTGTCCCGCCCCCGTTGTCGTTGCCGAATCCCGCATTGTCGTCACCGGGTGCCGGGCCATCGCAGAACGGGAAGCAAGTGCGTTGTGGCCGGTTGGTCCTGGTTGGCTTTTCCGTCGGCACGACTGGAACCGGGATGAAGTCCTCGGGGTTCGGCTCCGGCGTGGCCGACGGCGTGACGTCGCGGGGCTGCTTGACCCGCGTCGGGGCGGCCTTGGGCTCATCGACCGGTGGCGGCGCCGGACCGATCAACTTGAACGGCGGGAAAGTTTCCAGCGGCGTACCCATCAGGTAGGAGTTCATGAACCGCTGCCAGATCAAGCCCGGGATGCCCCGGCCGAAGATGTCGGCGCCGTTGGCGGTCTTGATGGCCGTGTTGGCCGGATCACCGACCCACACCGCGGTGGAGATCGACGGGGTGTAACCGACAGTCCAGGCTGCAGAGTTGTTCGTGGTCTCGCCACGCTGCTGGGTGCCGGTCTTGGCGGCCACTTGCCGGCCGCCCGCCAGCGGGATCTGCGAGCTGCGGGCGACATCGGTCATCGTGGCGGTGACGTTGCGCGCCAGCTGGCTGTTGCGGTCGACGTCGACCTGGTCGAAGGCCTGCCGCGGCTTGTCGACGTGCTGGTACTCCACGGTGCCCCGGGAGCTGGTGTACTGGCGAACGAAGAACGGTTCATGCCGCATCCCGTCGGCGGCAAAGGTCGCGTAGGCGCTGGCCATGTCGAAGGTATGCACCGGGTACTGGCCTAGCGTGATGCCCACTCCGGGCGCTCCGGTGTCGGATTCGGACATGGAGCGCTTGCCGTTGATCTGTTCCGGGATTCCCGCCTGGATCGCGGCGTCGCGGACCGCTTGCGGTCCAACGTCCTGGGCCAGCCGCACGAATGCGGTGTTGACCGACTTGGTCATCGCGTCTTTCAGGGTCAGCTGCGGGTAATTCTTGCTTTCCGAGTTGGCATAGGAACGGCCGTCGATGATCACCGGAGAGCTGCCGTCGTATTTCGAGTTCATCCCGATGTCGCGTTCCAGCGCCGCCAGCATGGTGAACGGCTTGAATGACGAGCCCGGGCTCCACGCCGGGCCACCGGCCAGATCGAAGCCGTTGCCGTCCGATCCACCGTAGTAGGCGATCACCGCTCCGCTGCGCGGATCGATCGCGACCAGCGAGGAGTGCAGATTCGCCGGCTGTCCGCGCAGTTCAGTTCGGACGGCATCGCGGGCCAGCTGCTGGGCCCGCGGATCGATAGTGGTGATGATCTTGCCGCCGTTGACAGCCAGCTGAGCCCGGCCGATGCCCTGCTTGTCCAGCTCGTCCATCACCCGGTCGATGATGTGCGCCCGATCGTCGGTCGGTTGGTCGGGAGCTGCGCTGGGCGGCACGGTCTGCGGGTACATCCCGACGCTGCGGTCTGCCGGGGACAGCCAACCCTGCTCCACCATGCCGTCGAGCACGAAGTTCCACCTGGTCTGCGCCTGTGCCAGGTTCTTGGCTGGGTCCAGGGTGGACGGGGATCTGATCACAGCGGCCAGCACCGCCGCCTCCGCGACAGTCAGGTTCTGCACATCCTTGTGGAAGTACGCCTGGCTGGCCGCCTGGATACCGTAGGCACCCCGGCCGAAGTAGATGGTGTTGAGGTAGTCCTCGAGGATCCGGTCCTTGGATTCCTGCTTGGTCAACTTGGCGGCGAGGATCATCTCGCGGAACTTGCGGAACAGGCTGTACTCGTCGTGCCCGGTGGCCACCTTGATGTACTGCTGGGTGATCGTCGAGCCACCACCGCTGCCGCCGTTGAGCTGGCGCCAGGTCGCCCGAGCGATGCCGACGACGTCGAAGCCCGGGTTGGACCGGAAGCTGCGATCCTCCGCCGCCAGCACGGCGTTTTGCACCCGCACAGGCACCTGCGACAGGCTGACGGGGATCCGGTTGCCGTCCTCCGGGACGTACCGGCCGACCTCGGTGGTCCCGTCACTGGCCATGATCGTGGTGACCTGCTTGCGGTCTGCTGCCAATGCCGCCGGCGAGGGCACGCTGAGAAAGATCCATCCGGCGAAGAACGCGAGCACTGGGAGCAGCATGCACACCAGCAAGCCACCCATGGCGACCTTGGCTGGCCGGCGAAACCGAGGTGGCCAGTGCGAGACCCAGCGGGGTGGCCATCCCCGGCCGCTTCCACCGGAACTATCGAAGCCGGATCTGCGGCCGGGGCCGTATGCCGGTCCGGGCCAGCCAGGCTGCACCGACGGCGGCGCCGGCGGGGTGGGGTGGGTGAGCAGCTCAGGTTCTCCATCGATCGACATCAGGGGCGTCGCTACCCGGTCGTGGGCTCGGGAATGAGTGGAGCGCGACTGGTCTGACCGAGTTTGGGGAAACAGTTCGGGTGGCCACTCCTGCCCCGGAGGTCCCGGATTCCCCCCGGATGCTGCACTCCCCGCCATCCAGGGAGACGTCGTCCACTCACCCGGGATGGGGTGCCGACGCCCGTCGTGTCGCTGGTCGCTCACGCGTTGTCCTCCCAGACCGGTATTCGGGTCGCGAGAGTTATGCAGGGGGCCACGCTAGCCAGGGCGGTGTATCAGCCCGGCGGCGGGTTGCTCTGCCTGCCCGGGGTTACTCTGCGTTACTCCGCGGCGGTTCGCCGGCGAGACCGCCTACTGCCTACACCGCTGGTTCCCAGGACGTACGACTGCACGAGGTGGTTCCAGGTACACGTGCGGCATACCTCGACGACGAACACGCTGAACTCCTCGTACAGCGTCGCCATGCGTTTGAGCTCGTCGGCGGTCCGGGCGGACCCGGCCGCATGCTTGAGCTCGTCACCGTAGACCCACGACACCAGCGTCAAAGACTCCTTGCGGCACATGGGACAAGTCACCGAGCTGGGCTCGCCGTGGAACTTTGCCGCGCGCAGCAGGTACGGGGTCGCGTCGCAGACCTCCGCGAAGCCGATCCGGCCGGCGTAGACCTCAGCGAGCAGCGCACGGCGCTGCAACGCGTAGTCCACCACCTGTCGTTGGGTCCGCATGCTTCACAGCGTACGCATCCGATGGGTGATCACCGTTCGGGCGTTCGGGCGGTACCGCTGCAGATGATCTGCGTCGAGATGTATCGGCGCGATATAGTGAGGCTATATATCGCCTTCGAACAGGGTCACTGGGCAGCAACGTCTCCGGAGGTCCGCGTGCTGGAGCTTGCCGTGCTGGGGGTGCTTCATGATTCCCCGATGCATGGCTATGAGCTGCGCAAACGGCTCACCGGGCTACTCGGAACGTTCCGGGCCTGCTCGTTCGGCTCGCTGTATCCCACGCTACGCCGTTTGCAGCGCTCCGGCTTTATCGTCGAGGACGAGGCGGCGGTCACGGAGCTACCCGCAGGGCGGCCCACGAGTTGGTCGCGCCGCAGCCGCCGGGTGTACCGGCTCACCGCCGACGGCAAGGAACGCTTCGCCGCGCTGCTGTCCGACGCCGGCCCGCAAACGTGGGAGGACCACGGGTTCGGGGTGCACCTGGCTTTTTTTTCCCGTACCCCAGCCGAGGTGCGGATGCGCATCCTGGAAGGGCGACGCCGGCGCGTCGAGGAGCGCCGGGAAGGTTTGCGCGCCGCGCTGGCCCGCACCGGCGACCAGATCGACCGCTACACGCTTGAGCTGCACCGGATGGGTCTGGAAACCAGCGAGCGCGAAGTGCGCTGGCTCAATGAACTGATCGCCCATGAACAGGCGAACCCACCACCGTCACAGGACGACTGAAAGGGCGGATCATGACCGCAAGCCGTGACGCCAGCTGCCCGATCCGGGTCGCCATCGTGGGCGTCGGCAACTGCGCTGCGTCGCTGGTCCAGGGGGTGCACTACTACCGCAACGCCGACCCGGACACCCGGGTGCCCGGCCTGATGCATGTGCGTTTCGGCGCCTACCACGTCGGCGACCTGCAGTTCGTCGCCGCGTTCGACGTCGACGCCAAGAAGGTGGGGCGGGATCTTTCCGAGGCCATCATCGCCAGCGCGAACAACACCATTTCGATCTGCGACGTGCCCCCACTGGGCGTCACGGTGTCGCGCGGCCACACGATGGACGGGCTGGGGCAGTACTACCGGGATGTCATCACCGAATCTGACGAAGAACCGGTCGATGTCGTGGAGATGCTGCGCGAGTCACGGGCAGATGTGCTCGTGTCCTACCTGCCGGTGGGCTCGGAGCAGGCGGACCGGTTCTACGCTCAATGCGCGCTCGACGCCGGCGTGGCGTTCGTCAACGCCCTTCCGGTGTTCATCGCCTCCGACCCGGTGTGGGCGGACAAGTTCACCGTGGCCGGGGTGCCGATCATCGGCGACGACATCAAATCCCAAGTGGGTGCGACGATCACGCACCGGGTGCTGGCCAAGCTGTTCGAGGACCGCGGGGTGGAGCTGCTGCGCACCTACCAGCTCAACTTCGGCGGGAACATGGATTTCATGAACATGCTGGAGCGCAAGCGCCTGGAGTCGAAGAAAATCTCCAAGACCCAGTCGGTGACCTCCCAGGTGCCGCATGAGATGGAGAAGGCGGCGGTGCACATCGGGCCGTCGGATCATGTGCCGTGGCTGGACGACCGCAAGTGGGCCTACGTGCGGCTGGAGGGCCGGGCGTTCGGCGACGTGCCGCTGAACCTGGAGTACAAGCTGGAAGTCTGGGATTCGCCCAACTCCGCCGGGGTCATCATCGACGCGATCAGGGCGGCGAAGATTGCCGCCGACCGGGGAATCGGTGGCCCGATCATCTCCGCGTCGTCGTATTTCATGAAGTCACCGCCCGTGCAGTGTTCCGATTCCGACGCGTTCGCCGCCGTCGAAGCCTTCATCCGCGGTGACCTGGATCGCTGACGGTAAATTCCCCCGTTGTGTCGTGCTCTCGTGCCGGGTGTGTCGTGCTCTCATGCCGGGTGTGTCGTGCTCTCATGCCGGGTGTGTCGTGCTCTCATGCCGGGTGTGTCGTGCTCTGGTGACCAGGTGATGTCGTGATCCAACCGTGGTCCACTGAACTCGCTGGCCGGCTCGACGAGCATGTGATCGACAGCGAATTGCTCCGGGACAATCCTTTGGGAGATCCCGCGCGCCGCCCGTTGTGGGTTTACGTCCCGCCCGGCTACGACGACTCCGAGCAGCACTATCCGAGCATTTACGTGATCCAGGGCTACACCGGGCAGCTGACCATGTGGGCCAACCGCAGCGCCTTCCGGCCGACATTTCCGGAAGCCGCTGACGCGCTGTTCGCCGCTGGTGACGCCCCACCAGCGGTGCTCGTGTTCGTCGACGCCTGGACGGCGTACGGGGGGAGCCAATTCGTCGATTCCCCCGGTACCGGCCGCTACCACGGTTACCTATGCCAGGAGGTCGTGCCGTTCGTCGACGCGCGGTACCGGACTCTGGCCGATCGAGCGCACCGGGCGATCACCGGCAAGTCCTCCGGCGGGTTCGGCGCCATGATCACGCCGATGCTGCGGCCGGACCTGTTCGGGGCATTGGCCAGCCATGCAGGGGACGCCTTGTATGAGTTGTGCTACCTCGCCGAGTTCGGCAAGTCGGTACGCCACCTGCGTGACTATGGCGGCGACATCCGCGCCTGGTGGACCGATTTCCAGTCCCGGACCGCGTTCACCAAGCCGGCCGATGAGCATCTGCTCATGATGCTGGGCATCTCGGCGTGCTTTTCCGCCCGCGAGGACGGCACCCCGGAACTGCCGTTCGACCCGCACACGGGGGTGCTGCGGCCAGCGGTGTGGCAGCGCTGGCTGGACTGGGACCCGGTGCGGATGGTGCCGCGGTACGCCGAGGCGCTGCGCTCACTGCGGGCGGTGTGGCTCGACGCCGGCACCCGTGACGAGTGGTTTCTCGACGTTGGCGCGCAGGCGTTTCACGCGGCACTGCGCGGCACCGGGCTGCCTGATGATCGCGTGCACTTCGAGCTGTTCGACGCTGGCCATGGCCGGATCGACTACCGCTACCCGATGGCGCTGGCATGGTTGTGCCACCGCCTCACTGACGGACCCGCCTGACCCGGGGCCCCTCGCGGTGTACCTGAGAGAACGACATGCGCGGCACGAGGGCGCGACACGCGCGGCACGAGGGCGCGACACGCGCGGCACGGGGGCGCGACACGCGCGGCACGGGGGCGCGACACGCCGGGGAGGGGGTTAGACGACGACGTTGACGAGGCGGCCGGGGACCACGATGACTTTGCGGGGCTCCTTGTCGGCGATCAACGTGGCACTGCGGGCCTGGGCCAGCGCGGCGGCGCGCACCTCATCCGGGCTCGCCGAGGTGGGCACCGTCATCCGGGTCCGGACCTTGCCGTTGATCTGGATGGGGTATTCCAGGGTGTCCTCGATCAGGTAACGCTCGTCTGCCTCCGGTATCGGCCCGTGCGCCAGTGACCGGTCATGGCCGAGGCGCGACCACAGTTCCTCGGCGAGGTGCGGGGCCACCGGCGCCAGCAGCAGCACCAGCGGCTCGGCCACTGATCGCGGAGTTCCTCGAGAAGAGCCGTACGTCTTGGTGATGTAGTTGTTGAGCTCGATCAGCTTGGCGATCGCGGTGTTGAGGCGCAGGCTGGCGTAATCGTCCCGAACCCCGCCGATAGCCCGGTGCAGTGCCCGCAGGGTCTCCAGGTCGGACGGCACGTTCGGGTCGAGCTCGGTGTCCACCACGCGCAGCTCGCCGGTGTTCTCGTCGACCAGGTTGCGCCACAGCCGTTGCAGGAACCGGTGCGCGCCGACGACATCTTTGGTGGCCCATGGCCGCGAGACGTCCAGGGGACCCATCGACATCTCGTACACCCGCAGCGTGTCGGCACCGTAGGTGTCGCTCATCTCGTCAGGAGACACCGAGTTGCGCAGGCTCTTGCCCATTTTCCCGTACTCGCGGTTGACCTGCTGGCCGCGCCAGGTGTAGCGGCCGTCGGGTTCCTCGACGACCTCCTCAGCGGGGACGTAGACGCCGCGCGCGTCGGTGTAGGCATAGGCCTGGATGTAGCCCTGGTTGTACAGCCGCCGGTAGGGCTCCTCGGACGACACGTAGCCCAGGTCGTAGAGCACCTTGTGCCAGAACCGGGCATACAGCAGGTGCAGCACCGCATGCTCCACACCCCCGACGTAGAGGTCCACCCCGCCCGGGTCGTCGGGACCGTGCAGCACCGGCCGCGGACCCATCCAGTAGCGCTCGTTGATCGGGTCACAGAACGCTTCGGAGTTGTACGGGTCGAGGTAGCGCAGCTGGTACCAGCACGATCCCGCCCATTGCGGCATCACGTTGGCGTCGCGCCGGTAGGTTTTCAGGCCGTCGCCCAGGTCCAGCTCGACGTTGATCCAGTCCGTGGCCTTGGCCAGCGGCGGGGACGGCTCGGAGTCGGCGTCGTCCGGGTCGAACGTGGTCGGGGAGTAGTCGGCCACATCCGGCAGCTCCACCGGCAGCATCGACTCGGGCAGCGGGTACGGGCGGCCGGCCTGGTCATAGACGATCGGGAACGGCTCGCCCCAGTAGCGCTGCCGCGCGAACAGCCAGTCCCGCAGCTTGTACTGCACGGTGCCCTCGCCGGCACCGTTGGCCTCCAGCCAGTCGGTGATGGCTTTCTTGGCCTCATCGACACCCAGGCCGTCCAGGAACGAGGAGTTGATCGCCGGGCCCTCGCCGGTGTACGCCTGCCCGTCGAAGCCCTCCGGTGGGGCAACAGTACGCACGATCGGCAGGCCGAAGGCCTCGGCGAAGTCCCAGTCCCGCTGGTCCTGCCCGGGTACGGCCATGATCGCGCCGGTGCCGTAGCCCATCAACACGTAGTCTGCGATGAAAATGGGGATCTGCCGACCCGTGGCTGGGTTGATGGCACAGGTACCGGTGAACACACCGGTCTTGTCCCGGCTCTCCTGGCGTTCCAGCTCGGATCGCTGCGCGGCGGCGCGGCGGTACTGCGCGATCGCATCGGCCGGGGTGGCTGCACCGGCGGTCCAGCGAGAATCCACCTCAGCCGGCCACTGCGGCGCCGTGATCTCGCTGATCATCGGGTGCTCGGGCGCCAGTACCAGGTAGGTGGCGCCGAACACGGTGTCCGGGCGGGTAGTGAACACCTCGATGTCGGGCGGTGTCCCCCTATCGCCGAACGTCTGGGTATCACCAACCCGCGGGTTGGTGATACTTGAAGAGCTACCGACTGGGAACCGGATCCGGGCCCCGTGGGAGCGGCCGATCCAGTTGCGCTGCATGGTCTTGACCTTCTCCGGCCAGTCCAGCCGGTCCAGATCGTCCAGCAGCCGATCGGCGTACGCGGTGATGCGCATCATCCACTGCCGCAGGTTGCGGCGGAACACAGGGAGGTTCCCGCGGTCGCTGCGACCTTCGGCGGTGACCTCTTCGTTGGCCAGCACCGTCCCCAGCCCCGGGCACCAGTTCACCGGTGCCTCGGACAGGTACACCAGCCGCTGCGAGTCAATGATCTTCCGCTGCTCGTCGGGAGTGAGCCGCGCCCAGGTCCGGCCATCCGGGGTAGGCCGGATACCCGCGGCGTACTCCGCCTCCAGCTCGGAGATCGGGCGCGCCCGGCGCGCTTCGGTGTCGTACCACGAGCGGTAGATCTTCAGGAAGATCCACTGTGTCCAGCGGTAGTAGTCGACGTCGGTCGTGGCGATCCGGCGGCGCTCGTCGTGGCCCAACCCCAGCCGGCGGATCTGGACCAGGTAACGGTCGATGTTCGCCTCAGTGGTGGTGCGCGGGTGAGTGCCGGTCTGGGCCGCGTACAGCTCAGCAGGCAGCCCGAAGGCGTCAAAACCCATGGTGTGCAGCACGTTGCGCCCGGTCATGCGGTGGTAGCGGGCGAAGACGTCAGTGCCGATGTACCCCAACGGGTGCCCGACATGCAGCCCGGTGCCTGAAGGGTAGGGAAACATGTCCAGCACGTAGAACTTGTCGTCGGGCACGGTGCCGTCAGCGGGCGCCAGCGACCCAACGGGATTGGGCGCGTAGAAGGTGCCCTGTTCGGCCCAGCGGCGCTGCCAGCGACGCTCTATCTGACCGGCCAACGTCGCGGTGTAGCGGTGCGGCGGGACGTCGCCGGTGTCTGTGCTGCTCATGTCGTCCTTCCGGGCCCGCCGGTAGTCAGGAATACCCCCACCAAACAACGAAGCCCCCCAAGACCGTCTTAAAGGCCGTGAGGGGTCGCCGCGCTGACGTGTCCGCCGGGTCAGCGCGGCCTGGGAAGGAGCAGGCGGGCCATGCTCACGGCATCCACCATAGCGGCTCGATCCATCCAATTGCGGCGGTAGACACCCCGACACGGCTGACAGCCCCCAGACACCGGCAGACACCGGCGCTGACAGCGCTATTGTGGCCTGCGTGCGGGCGTCCACCGTGCTGCCAGCGATCCTCGTGATCGCCGGCGTCGCGCTGCTCACCGTCGGCGTGCTCGGCTGGCGCCAGCTTCTACCGCGCAACCGCTTCGCCGGCGTGCGCACCCCCGCCACGTTGCGCTCAGACGCGGCGTTCATCGTGGCAAACCGGGTGGCTGCGCCCCCGGTACTGGCCGCGGGCGCGCTGTGCACCGTCGGTGGCGGGCTGGCCTTGGGAGCGGCCGGCCCAGCGCTCACCATCATCGTGTCGGTGACCGGCGCCGGTGCGGTAGGTCTGCTGCTGGCCGGCGGCTTGCTGGGCCACCGCGCCGCGGCCGCTACCGCGCCACCGCGGCCCGGGGGTTGTGCCGGGTGCAGCTGCGGCGGCGCAGGCTGCATAGCACCTTGAGCGCGCACCGCAGGACGGTCGGCAATCAGTCGTAGCTGCGGGGGTCGCCCTTGAACGGGCCAACGACTTCGGGGGTGATCCAGCCGCCGTAGAACTCGCCAGGCTGCGGCGTCACCGGTTCGCCGTCCACGGTTACTTCGTCGAACGGTTCGGCGTAGACGGCAACCCGATCGTTGAGTTGCGGGTAGCGCAGGTCAGGCTGCGGGTACCACCACCCGGCGTCGGGCAGCAATGCGACGCCGGGCACGTCGACATTGACGTAGCAGGCCTCGCCTTTCCACTCGCACATCGTCAGCCGCGACGACGGGAGCAGCCGCACCCGGAACTCCGCACGGGGCAAGTAGTAAGTCGGGGGATGCGAGGTCTCCAGCACCCGGACCACATCATCGGTGTCGATCACGAGGACGCCGCCGTGCACGATCCGAACCCGGCGCGACACCCGCTGCGCTCGTGGCGGCCGCGGGTAGTCCCACACCGATTCCTGACCGGAGGCGATCGGGTGCACGTCAGCCAGTCGGTACTGGCGCTGACCTGCGGGTCTCCATCTCATCGTTTGTCAACCTCTCGCCCGTTCGGCGATGTCCTGTGCCCCACAGTGCGCCCCAGCGGAGATCATCTGGGACGGGCGCCGCCCACGTACCCGGTACCAGACGACCCGTCCGCGCGACGAAACGGACCTGCCGGGTGTGTCCGCGAGGATGGGACCGTTTGTTGTTGGAAGGGGTCAGGGCTGCCCGTAGTGCGCGGCCAGTTCTGTGATGCGCTCCGACCGGCGGCCGCGATGCTCGACCAGATGCCCAATCACGGTACGCCCCAGCGGCTGCACTCGGGACCATTGCGGCGCCAGCTTACGGGCAGCGTCCAGGTGTTCGGCTACTTCTGCCCACCTCTCCAGATCAGCGCATGCGGCGGCCAGGTGTAGCCGGTGACCGGACTCCCAGAACGCCGGTACGGCCCCGGCGGCGTGCGGGACCTGAGAGGCCAGCTGCACGGCACGGTCGGGCTGTCCGGTGCGCATCGCCTGGTCGACTGCCTGCATTGCAGCAACCCGTGGTCCGAATACCCCTGTCTCGTCTACGCGATCAGTGCCAGAGCGCGTTGCGGCGGCCGATGCGGCCCGAAGCAGGTCTTCGGCGCGGTCCGCGCTCCCGGCGCGAGCAGCTGCCCTGGCCGCGTTGAACATCAGGGAGCCGAAGACGCCAATGCGGTCGGCGTCGGGCTTGGCGAGCAATCCGCCGTCGAGACGCTCAGCGGCGCGCACGGCGATGCGTTCGGCTTCGGCTAGGTCTCCTTGGCGCACCAGCACCCAGGCGAGATAGCGCAGCGCGGCCGCCTCATCCAGCTCGGGCCGGGTGGTGTATCGGGCGGTGTCCAATGCGCGGTGCGCGGCGTGCGCGGCCAGGTTGACGAGCCCAAGGCGCCCGGACAGCCCAGCGGCGAGCCGGTAAGAGGTGGCCAGCAACCCCGCTGCCTCCGCGGCGTGGTCGTCGGCCAGCACGTGTACCGCTCGCCGGGTGTCGACCATCAGCGAGGGCAACCCGGCGAGCAACTCGGCGTGCCGTCCGGCAAGGTAGTCCGACCAGGCGCCGGATGCGGCGTCATGTAGTTCCGGTAGTGGCAACACCTCGATCGGCTCGGCAAAGTCGGGAAGATCGAGTGCCCGCACGGCGCGCCGCAATTGCTCAGCCCCCAGGGTGTCTTGCTCGGGTGCGTGGATACCGAGCAGCCGCGCCGGGTCCGTGCCGAGTGCGCGCGCGAGAGCTTGCACCGTGGAACGCCGGGCACTGGCACGTGCGCCGCGTTCCAGTCGGGAGATCGTGTCGTCGCTGATCCCCGTGGATTGGGCTAGCTCGTCTTGGGTCAGCCCGCGAGCGGCACGGATCCGGCCAGGTTTTCACCAACTTGCATGCAGCCCGACGCGACTCCGGCTAGGCGTTTAACGCCTAGAAGGCCGTGGTACGCCGATGGTTCTTGCGCTCGACGGGCGACCGTGACAGCTACCGCGGTGTCTACTCACCCGCTACCCATAGCGTGCACGCCAGGTGCGGCGTCGAGTGCCAACCGTTGAAGCGCACCGATGGCGCACCCATCGTCCTCACGCCGGTCCCTCCGGATCCGGATCAGATCTGCCCCGCATGCCGCGCGAAGGTCACCCGGTGAGCGGTTCTGGACATCGGGCAGCGCATCGAGTTGCTGCTACTCGAACGCGTGCACGAGCGTCACATAACCGAGTACTACAACCTCTATTACGACGCCGGGCGGCGCATCTGGAGCGGCACACACCGCGATCACCTTGCGTGACCCCGGAGATTGACATGACGACCGCTGTTCATCGTCACTGGTCGTGTGCCGTCAAGGTGTGCTTTCTCCCGCGCCCGTTCACCGTCGCGCGGTGACGATTTTGATCCTGGCGTTCGTCGTGATCCGCTTCCCACATCCAGCCGGGGACCGTCTCCAAGAGCGCGGCGTTGCGGGCAGGGAGAGTGCCAGCGGCGTAGGCGGCACGCTGGACGGCAGCCCAGGCGCCGATGCGAACGCCGTCGATAGCGGCGTCAACGGGGATCTCACCAGCGTCGTGAACGCGGGCGTACCGACGTAGCGCAGCGAATCGACTGTGCCAATTCCGCTGGTGTTTTCCGCGCCACTCCCAGTCCGGAAGGCTTTCCAAAGCCGCGATGCGCTCCGGGTGCAGGATCCCTGCCCAGTACCGTGCCCGCTGCATGTCCGCCCAGGAACCAACATCGACGCCGTCGGCTCTGGCGCCGAGTGGAACGCACGTGGTGCCCTTGACCGCGGCATAGCGGCGCAGAGCAGCCAGGCCTCGCTCCCAGGGGACCTCGCGAGCGTTCACGTTCCGTTTGCCTTTCGTTCACTTGATACCCCAGGCAATATCCCTCATAACGGGCGCCTGGGCAAAGGCAAACCGGTGTGTCGGCGGCCTGCGCCCTTGTGAACCTGCAGACCTGGCAGAGCCCTACCCGCTTACGGAGGCGGGCAGCTTCCCTCCCAGCGGCCGTATGGGCGATTCATCACGATTACCGAAACAGCGTCCGGTGTGGTGCCGATACGGGCACTGTCAGTGATTGGGCGCCCCCGGGCAGTGTGGTGAGCAGTGGTCCGGGGCGTGACGGGATCGGAGGTCCGGCTGTGCGCAGTATCCCTGGCCACGTCACCCAGCCCGGTACGGAGGCTTTCACCGAGGCGCTGCTGGTTCTGATGGACCGGATCGCCGAAGCCCGCCGGCTCGGTTCGGCAGCCGAGCTGCTGCACCGGGATGACCCGCTCGCGGCGGCGCAGTACCGGCTGGCGCTGTGGAAGCCTGTCGAGCACGCTTACCTGGAAATGGCCGCCGTCGCGCTCGCGGCTGTCTAGGCGCTGCTCGTGAATCGCGATCTCGGGATCGCTTTCCTTTTTGTTTCCGTGACCTCCGCCCGCAGGGACGTACGTCACCCGAAGCTTTAGGTCGTCGCCGCTGCGACGGGCCGGCCGAGAAAGGCGACCAGCCGGTCGATGGCGGCAGCGTCGTCGGTAACGTGCTGGGCCGGGGCGAACCGGCCGGCGCGAGACGAGGACGTCAGCTGGGTGCGGACGAAGGCCAACGCTTGCTCTGCCAGGTCCTCAGGGAGCTCAGCGGGCTGGTCGGTCGCTTGGGCAAGGTCCCAGCCGTGAGCAAGAAGATCGGCGACTCGGATCCGCAGCCGATCCGCGCCGGAGGCAATCCCGAGCGGGCCCGGGTATGCCCGCTCGAAGACACCGGGCTGCGCGAACGCCGCCTGCAACGCCGCACCGGTGTCGCGGTACGCCGCAACGGGGTCGTCACCGAGATGGTCGGCGCCCCGTTCAGGCGGGGGCTGATCCCGCAGGAGAGCGGCAAAGACCAGGTTCCCCACGACCAGGTGGTTGACCAGGTCACGGACGGTCCACTCGGTGCAGGGAGTTTGCGCTGACCACTGGTCGTCCCGGACCCTCGCGATCAGCTGACCGACGGCGCTCAGCGCCCGGCCGAGCTGCTCGACGGATGGGGGAGGCGGTGTGGCGTCATTCATCTGAAGTTTCCTCAGCTTGGCATAGGGCCAGCAACGCCGTCACGGTGGCCCAGTTGCGCACGGTGGCTGACCCGGTGGTAGATAGTGGGCCGCCGGACCGCGCCAGCTGGGCAGCAAGCTCGCTGCGTCCGATGCCGTCCGGAGTATGCAGGTACAGGGTGCGGCCGATGACCGTGGCCGCATCACGACTGCCCTTATCCCGGGCCCGTTGCTGGGCCGTGGCGATGGCAGCCAGCTGGTCAGGCCCGATCTGCTCGCCGGCGAATGCAGCGTGCAGGTGCCGGGGATTGGTCTCGCCGGGGTAGGGGTTATCGATGACGACCTGCGACAGCTCGTCCCGGGACAGCACCACCACTCTGGGTGCCAACCCGAGGGTCTCGGCGATAGCCCGCCCCAGCGCCGTGGCGAGGGCTGCAGTATCGGTTTCGACGGTGCCGAACACCACGTTGCCGCTCTGGATGTAGGTGGTCACCTCAGTGTGTGCCAGCGAGCTGACGACCGCACGCAGGTCGGCCATCGCGATCCGGTTGCGGCCACCGACGTTGACACCGCGCAGCAGCGCAACATGAGTGCGCATACCGGAATACTGCCGAACCGTGGCCGGATCCGACCAGGCGCCGGTCGTCAGCCTCGCGACCTGCACGGCTAGAGGCCCTGCGGCATGGTCGGCATCGCGCCGCCCAGTCCCGGCCTCGCCGGGACGCCGCGAGTGTGGCCAATCTCGGCCGACCGGCGAAGCACGATGAGGTGCAGCAAGATCGACAGCGGCACGAAGAACGCCGGGATGAGACTCAGGGGTAGCTCCAGCATGGGTGCCGTGGTGATCGCACCGGCGAGCAAGCCGAATTGCCCTGGTGCATTGAGCACGCCCATGGTCACGGCAACGACGAGATCGGCAATGCCGACTATGCACCAGCCGATCACGATCCGCCTGGCGGCAGGCGTACCCGACGCCGCGACCACCGCGACAAACGGCGCCGCGAGCCCAACCAGCACGTCACCGACCCCGGCTGGGATCGCGAAACTGGCCGGCAGCCTGTCGTGGGCGTAGTAAATGAGGAACTCGGCACCGGCGACCCGCCAGAGCTGGACACCGATCAGCCAGCGAAGGTCGGCCCTCAGCAGCAGTCGCCGGAACTGGCTGGATCGCAGGTAGGCCAGCACACCCAGCAGCAACGGTGCCAGCAGGGCGACCCCGATCGGGATCGGTAAATCGGACGGCCCGGCCCGGAGCAGGCCGAACAGCGACACGCCGAATGCGGCCACGAACCATGCCGCCAGGCAGGCGATCACCACGAACCGGGTGCGGGACAGAGAGGTACTGGTGGTATCGGTCGATGACATGATCGCTCCTCATCCAGTGACTTGAAATTTGCAAGTGACTGGACTTCACGGTAGACATAGAGAGTTGTAAAAAGCAAGTCACTAGTAAGGAGGATGCGCGTGCCGCCCGCACCCGATGCCGCCGCCCGCGGATCCGGATCGAGCAAGGCGGGACCGCGATCGCCGTGCCCGGTCGCCGGGGCTCTCGACCTGGTGGGCGACCGGTGGACCCTGCTGATCCTTCGGGACCTGCTGCGCGGCAAGAGCCGTTACGGGCAATTCCTTGCCTCACCGGAGGGGATTTCCACCAACCTGCTCGCCGATCGACTGCAGCGGCTGGAACAAGCAGGCCTGGTCACCGCCGTGCCGTACAGCCAGCACCCGGTCCGGATGGACTACTGCCTCACCCCGGCCGGCCGGGCGTTAAGTCCCGTAGTGGACGCGCTGGCGGCCTGGGGGCTGGCCCACCTGCCGGGAACTCGCGCACTGCTCGCCCCCGAAACCGGAGCCGACAACTGACTGATATCTAGTTCAGAACCGGATCAGCAGGGTAGGTGGCCAGCAGCGCGAGCGGCAGGCCCTGACGGCGCAGGATCCGGCTCCACAAGTCAGTACCCGGCGGTGCCAGCACGTCATCGGGCAACGCGGGGACGACCACCCAGTCCCCGCGGTCGACTTCGGCGGCCAGCTGACCCGGCACCCAACCCGCGTAGCCGGCGAAGACTCGCAGTCCCCGCACTCGTGAGGCCATCAACTCCGGGTCGGCATCCAGGTCGACCAGAGCCAGCGAACCACGTACCTTGATCATGCCCTCGGTGTGCTCGGCATCCACTCCAGCGGGCAGCGCGGCGACGCACAGCGCGGCACGTTGCTGCATCGGCCCCCCGACATACAGCGCTCGCGGCACGGTGGCAAGCGCTCCCCACAACGGCAACACGTCGCCTACCGGCACATCGCTGGGCCGGTTGAGCACCACACCGACCGTGCCCGCTGCAGGCTGGTGCTCGATGATCAATACGACGGTTCGGTGAAAGTTGGGATCCCGCAGCCCCGGCGCGGCGACCAGCGCCGAACCCGGTTCCACCACGTCCACCGTCTCCACCTCACCCGCTTGCGTGTACACGTTCATGGTCTCGCATATCACAGGGATCACACCAGAGCGACCGGGACCGATAGCCTGCATCCTCGTGACGCCGTCGCACACCGAAACTCACCCGGAGGTCACCAACCAACCCGGTTTCCGGCAGCTGATGAGCACCGCCGGCTTCAAGCGGTTGCTGACCTCGCGATTCGCCGCGCAGTGGGGTGACGGAGCCTTCCAGGCTGGGCTGGGTGGCGCTGTGCTGTTCAATCCGGAGCGGGCGGCCACCCCGATGGCAATCGCTGCTGGGCTTGCCGTGTTGTTCCTGCCGTACTCGCTGGTGGGACCGTTTACCGGAGCGCTGCTGGACCGCTGGGACCGCCGGCGCATCCTGATCGTGGCGAACTTGCTGCGCGCAGTGCCGATCCTGCTGGTGGCGGTCGCCGTCGGGGTAGGGATAGCCGGCCCCTTGCTGTACCTGGGGGCCCTGGTCGTCACCGGGTTGAGCCGGTTCGTGCTGGCCGGGCTGTCCGCGGCGCTTCCGCACGTGGCAGCACCACAGCAGCTGGTTCCGGCCAATGCCTTGGCGGCCACCGTTGGCTCGGCAATCACCGTTGCGGGCGGGCTCAGCGCCCTGGGCCTGCGGGCAGCGATCGGGCCGGACAACACTGGCTCCGCTTGGGTGACGGCGAGCGCTGTACTGGGTTCGGCCATCGCGGCGGTGGCCGCGGCCGGTTTCCGGCGTGGCCAGCTAGGTCCTGACTACACCAGCGTGCCAGCACCGGTCGTGGTATCCCACGGGTTGCGCGACGGTCTGGTCGCCGCAGCCCGGGTGCCCAGTGTCGCTGCCGGTCTGACGGCGTTGCTCGCCCACCGGCTGTCGTTCGGGGTGGCGAGCTTGGTGGCGTTGCTGCTGTATCGCAACTCCTTTGCCTCGCACGGGGCGCTGCGCGCGGGGCTGTCGGGCGTCTGTGAACTGCTCATCGCCGGCGCGGTCGGCTTGTTGCTCGCCGCACTGCTCAGCCCGCCGCTGGTCGCTCGCTTCGGCCGGGAACGGACGGTTCGTGGCGCCCTGGTGGTAGCCGGACTGGCGATCCTTGTCCTGGGCCTACCCATGATGATGTCGACGATCCTGGCGGCGGCATTCGTGCTGTCGACCGCCGGTCAAGTGGTCAAGTTGAGCCTGGATGCCACCGTGCAGGCCGACGTGCCCGACGACGCGCGGGGTCGGGTCTTCGCGCTGTATGACGCCGTGTTCAACGTCGGCTACGTGCTCGCCGTCGCGGTCGCCGCTACCGCGGTGCCGTTCAACGGCCACGCCCCCGACCTGCTCCTCGTTCCAGCTGCCGTGTACCTCACGGCTGCCGTCCTGCACACCCTCATCGCCGCGTCCCCGGCCGCCTCCCGTCCATCCCGGCATGGAGGCACAACGGGCTGAACGCGGGCTCCCTCACCCCGTTATGGAGACGTATCGGGAGGAGGAAAGGCGGGGAGCCAGGAGGGGGACCTGCGTGGCGGACCAGGGAGAGATGAGCCAGGGGGTAGTCGTGGCCAGGGTGACGACTGCTGGCCAGGGCGCCCAGTGGAATTCGAGTACTTCGGTCGGGTCGGGGTCGGGCTCGCCATCCACAGTGCCCACCAGCACGGGGCAAAACTCGTTTTCCACGACACCGTCGGGTGCCACCGCTCGGTAGCGGAACTCGGGCAGGACCACCTCGGAGCGGGTCAGCCGCAGTCCCAGCTCGTCAGCAAGCCGCCGGGCCGCTGCTTCCGTGTCGGCTTCGCCAGGCAGCGGATGCCCGCAGCAGGTATTGGTCCACACCCCAGGCCAGGTCTTCTTGCTGATCGCGCGTCGGGTCATCAGCACCCGGCCGGATCCGTCGAAGACGTAGCACGAAAATCCCCGGTGCAGCGGAGTCTCGGTGTGGTGGACCTGCGACTTAGGCAACTGCCCGATCGGGCGATGATCCTCGTCGAGCAGGACGACGGGTGCGTTGTCCGCCGGCTGAGTGGCCACGGCAATCAAGGCCCGGCGTAGCTGGTTGCGGTGGCGAGCGAAGCGAGATCCAAATCTGCGTGGAAGGGCTTCCCGAGCGTGAATAGCTCATCGAGCGGTTGCGCGCACACGACTGCCCACCTCCCGAACGTCGCCCCCAGTGTTGCACTGATCACCGGAGGACAACGCACTGACATCGCTGGGGTCAGCACAGCATCGCCCATACCTGCAGGGGTGTTTCCTACCGGGGGAGTTCACCATGCCCGCCGGCTGGCATGTGATCACCAGTTGGGTGCATGAAGCGACAGATCGAGCCGGTCCTGGCACCCGAACATGGATCTTGAAGCAGGAAGCTGCGCGGCAACCACCACTACTGGCCAAGGTGTTCTTCTGCCCAGCGCCGTAGCTCCGCCTCGGCCTCCTCCCGGGACAGCGGGCCACGGTCCAGGCGCAGTTCCTTGAGATACCGCCAGGCGCGACCCACGTCCGGACCGGGCTTCAAGCCCAGCAGCGCCATGATCTCGTTGCCGTCCAGGTCTGGCCGCACGGCGGCCAGGTCCTCCTCGGCGCGGATCCGCTCGATGCGCTGCTCCAGATCGTCGTACGTGCGCTGCAGGGCCGCCGCCTTGCGACGGTTACGCGTCGTGCAGTCGGCGCGGACCAGCTTGTGCAGCCGCGGCAACAGTTCACCGGCGTCGGTGACGTAGCGACGCACCGCAGAATCGGTCCACTCGCCGCCGCCATAGCCGTGGAACCGCAGATGCAGGAACACCAGCTGAGCCACATCCTCGACCACCTGACTGGGGTAGCGCAGCGCGCGCAACCGCTTGCGCGCCATCTTGGCGCCCACCACCTCGTGATGGTGAAAGCTCACCCCGCCGCCAGGCTCCAGCCGGCGGGTGGCCGGCTTACCGATGTCGTGCAGCAGCGCGGCGAACCGCAGTACCAGGTCAGGCTCGCCGCCCTCCAGCGCGATCGCCTGGTCGAGCACGGTCAACGAATGCGTGTAGACGTCCTTGTGCTGGTGGTGTTCATCGATTTCCAGGCGCATCGCCGGGACCTCGGGCAGCACGTACCCGGCCAACCCGGTGTCCACCATCAGCTCGATACCAGCCCGCGGATTCGCCCCGAGCATGAGTTTGGACAGCTCCGCGGCGATCCGCTCGGCGGTGATTCGGCTGATCTCGCCCGCCATCGCAACCAGCGCCGCACGCACCCGCGGGGCGACGGTGAAGCCCAGCTGGGAGATGAACCGCGCGGCACGCAGCATCCGCAGCGGGTCGTCGGCGAACGACTCCTCCGGCGTCGCCGGGGTGTCCAGCTCACGCCGCGCCAGTGCCTCCATCCCGCCGTACGGGTCGACGAACCGGCCGTGGTCACGCAACGGCAGCTGCACGGCCATCGCGTTGACCGTGAAATCCCGTCTCGCCAGGTCGCCCTCGACGCTGTCACCGAAGACCACCTCGGGATTGCGGGACACCCGGTCGTAACGGTCGGCCCGGTAGGTGGTGATCTCGCACTGGATACCGCCCTTGGACGCACCGATCGTGCCGAACGCGATACCGGTGTCCCACACCGCGTCCGCCCAGCCGCGCAGGAGCGCCTCGACGGTGGCCGGCCGCGCGTCAGTGGTGAAGTCCAGATCACTGCCCAACCGGCCGAGCAGCGCGTCCCGCACGCTGCCGCCGACCAGGTAGAGGGAGTGACCGGCAGCACTGAACCGGGCGGCCAGCTGGTCGGTCAGCGGCGCGATGCGCAGCAACTCCATGACGGCGTTCTGCTGAGCCCGCCCCATCCGATTACCCACCATCGTCGACACGGGGGCTGAGCCTAACGCCTCCGCTGCGCGTGCTGGACGCTTCAACGCGGTTAGCGACCCCCTGATTACCGCGTCCTGCATCCAGAACGCGGTCGCCTATACCATCGAAGCCATGCCCTCGTCATCCAGCAAGTCAAGCCGGGACCAGGGCAGTCGTGACAAGAGCAGCCGCAAGAGATCCCAAAAGGGATCGACGCCGAAGGGATCCACAGAAGGTCACAGCAAGCGCCGGGCCCCGCGGATGCGCACGGTCGCCGAGACCTCGGCGGGTGGTCTGGTCGTGGACACCCAAACCGGGCACGCTGCCGTAATCGGCCGCTTGGACCGGCGTGGTCGGCTGTTGTGGTCGCTACCCAAGGGTCACGTCGAGCACGGCGAGACAGTAGAGCAGGCTGCCGTGCGTGAAGTGGCCGAGGAGACCGGGATCGATAGCGCCGTGGTGGCCGCGCTGGGCAGCATCGACTACTGGTTCGTCGCCGAAGACCGGCGCATCCACAAGACGGTGCACCACTTCCTGCTACGGGCGGTTGGCGGCACGCTGTCCGATGCCGACTACGAAGTGGCTGAGGTGGCCTGGGTTCCGCTGGCTGACCTGCCGTCGCGATTGGCCTACGCCGACGAGCGGCGCCTCGTGCAGCGCGCCACCACGATGCTGGCGGACTCGGCTTGACGGCCCCGGGCCGGAGGCCTCGCGCGTGACCCCCAGGCTGTCCCGTGGCGCCGCAGCCGTCCTGGTGGCAGTCCTGGGATTGCTCGTCTTCCTCGCCGTTCCCGGCATCGCCGAGGGTCAGCCCGTCGCGGCAGGGCAGGCCCACCAGCCACCGCCGCGCCCACCTGCGCCGCTGGCCCGGCTGGAGCTGTCCGATCTGTCACCCCGGATGGTGACCGCCAGCAGTGCACCGGCTCTGCGGGTGACCGGCCGGGTGGTCAACGTCAGCGACCACTCGATCAGCCAGCTCGGCATCCGGTTGCAACGCGGTGACGCGGTGAACTCGGATGCCGCCGTCACCCGCGCCCTGCGCGGCGAAGCGGAGACGCCAGTGATCACCCGGATCCAGCCGGTGCCCGGCGATCTTCCCCCGGGACGCAGCAGCCCCTTCCAGTTTGACGTGCCACTGCGCGGCGTCCCTGATTCCCTGCAGATCCCCCAGCCTGGGGTGTACCCGGTGGTGGTCAACCTCGACGGTAAGCCGGACGTCGGTGGGCCGACCCGGCTGGCGTCGGTACGCCTGCTGCTGCCCGTGCTCGGATTGCCGCCGGCCACCCCTGGTGCCCCACCCGGGCCGGTGTGGCAACCTCCGCCGCAACCCGCCCCGCTGACCGTGCTGTGGCCGCTGACCGCGGCGCCGCAACGGTTACCGACCGCGCCCGGGGAACCGGTACTGATTCGCAGTGACCGAGCGGGGACCGATCCGGTGGCGGCGGAAATCGCGCCCGGGGGGCGGCTGGATGGCTTGCTCGGCGCCCTCGAGCAGGCGGTCCCACCCGGCTCCCCGCTGGCCGCGGCGGTGTGCGTCGCCGTAGACCCGCAGCTGCTGGAGACCCTCGACGGGATGAGCCGCGGCTACCGGGTGTCCGATCCACGGGGGATCACCGACGGCACCGGTGTCCAGGATGCACGCAGCTGGCTCGATCGGCTCCGCGCCGCGGTCCAAGGGCGCTGCGTGCTGCCCCTGCCCTATGCCGACGCCGACCTGGTAGCCCTGTCCCGGGCCGGGCTGACCGACCTGGAAGCCCAGGCGACCAGTGCCGGGGCACGGCTGGTGAGCGACCTGCTCGGGGTGCAGCCACTCACCAGCGTGGTCTGGCCGGCCGGAGAGGTGCTCGACGAGCGCACGCTGACCGACCTCACCGCCCTCCAGACCCGCGCCGTACTGGTCGATCCTCGGGACCTCGCGCCACCACCGGCGGCCCAAGCTGACCTCGTCGGCCTGGTGGGTAGCTCTTCAAGTACTCCCAACCCCGGCACGGTGATCTCAGGCAACCGGGATGGCGCCGTCGGCCTGCTCGTCGACCCGCTGCTGACAGGCGCGCTGGCCGGCACCACATCGCCCACCGGATCATCCGCCGCAGCGATGTCGCTGCCGGCCCAAGACGGGATCGGCGCGCTGGCGTACCGGGCCGCGAGCGGCCGGGGCATCGTGCTGGTACCTCCGCGCCGCTGGCAGGTCCGCGGAACGGACGCCACGGGCCTGATGAACACCGCCCGGCAGCTGCTCGACGCCGGCTTCGTCGCGGCTCGCGAGCTGCCGGCGCTGGCTGCCGCCCGGCCGGCCACCGGCACCGCTGCCGCGTGGCTCACCTACCCGCCGCAATCCAGCGCCGAGGAGATCCCCTCGGCGGTCACGGCAGAAGTCCGGCGGGATCGGGACGTCCTGCGCGACCTCCAGGGAGCCACCGTGCTGGATCCAGCCGCGAATCTCCGGCCGGCCAGCCTGCTCGATCCGCTCCGTCTCGGGCTGCTGCGAGCGGTGTCCACGGCGTGGCGCGAGGCACCCGCCCGGGCCACCCAGCTGGCCGCAGAGCAGAGCAGCCAGCTCGACGAGTTACGGCGCTCGGTGCGCATCATCCAACCGCCCGGACCGTACAGCCTGGCGGCATCCGATTCCCCACTGCTGATCACCGTGAGCAACGAGTTGCCGGTCGGGGTGCAGGTGGCACTGAACCTGTCGGAGACCGCCGGGTTGCGAGCCGGAGCCGTCGGGCTCCAGCTGGTACCAGCCCGCAGCACCCGGCAGCTGGTGATCCCGGCCAAGGTCAGCCGGGCCGGGCAGTTCAGCATCGATGCCCGGCTGAGCACCCCTGGCGGCACCCCGCTCGGCGAACCAAGCACCCTCCAGCTGCGTTCCACCGCTTTCGGTCGGGTTACAGTCGCGCTCACTGCGGGCGCCGGAGCCTTACTGGTGTTGCTGGTGGCCCGCCGGATCGTGCCCAAGGTACGTCCCCTCGTACGCCGGGGACTCCGCCGCCGATGACGCAGAACACGGGAAGCCGGGTGACGTTTGGATACCGCACACTGCCCGCCACAGTCTGACCGCCGGCCCAGTCAAGTCACTCAGGACCGGCCGCGGTACTCGCTAGCCGTGGCGGCTCGCACGATGGCGGTGGCCACCCTGATCAGCCGGATCACCGGATTCCTCCGCCAGCTGGCGCTGGCAGCGGTGCTCGGGCTGGGTGTGGTCAATGACTCCTACACGGTGGCCAACACGTTGCCGGCGATGCTCTACGAGATCCTGCTCGGCGGGGTATTGACCAGCGTGATCGTGCCGTTGCTGGTGCGCGCCGCGAAAGAGGACCCGGACCGGGGCGAGGCCTACGTGCAGCGGCTGGTCACCGTCGCCTTCGTGGTGCTCAGTGCGGCCAGCGTGCTGGCCGTCGTGGCGGCACCGTTTCTGGCGGTGCTGTTCCTGGGCACCGGCGAGGACGCCAACCCGCAGCTGGCCACCGTGTTCGGCTACCTGCTGCTGCCCCTGATCTTGTTCTACGGCCTGTCCGGGCTGTTCGGCGCGATCCTCAACGCGCGCAGCGTCTTCGGACCACCGGCCTGGGCGCCGGTGCTCAACAACGTCATCGTGCTGGCGTCACTGGGTGCCTACGCTCTGGTTCCCGGAGAGATCAGTGTCAATCCGGCCCGGTTGAGCGATCCGAAACTGCTGGTGCTGGGCTTGGGGACGACAGCAGGCATCGTCGCCCAGGCGCTGGTGCAGTTACCCGGCCTGCGGCGGGCAGGTTTTCACTTCGGCTGGCGCTGGGGGTGGGATTCCCGCCTGACCCAGGCCAGCGGGATGGCAGCCTGGTTCGTCGTGTACGTGCTGGTAGGCCAGCTCGGCTTCGTGATGACCACCCGCTCCGCAGCGCAGGGTGATCCCGGCGGAGTGGTCATCTACAGCCTGGTGTGGCTGCTGCTGCAACTGCCCTACGGCGTGCTCGGCTACTCGCTGCTTACCGCGATCATGCCCCGGATGAGTGCGGCGGCAGCCGACGCGGACTGGCGGGGCGTCGTCGAGCACCTGTCGGTGGCCAGCCGCTACCTCATCGTGCTGCTGGTGCCCATCACCGTGGTATTCACGCTGGCCGGGGAACCGATCGGGATCGCCCTGTTCTCGCTGGGCAAGGCGGGCAGCAACGCCGAGCGGCTCGGTGCTGCGCTGGCGGTGTCTGCCTTTGGCCTGCTGCCGTACGCCGTGACCATGCTGCAACTACGGGTGTTCTACGCAATGGCCGACGCGCGGACCCCGACAATGATCAACGCGATCATGGTGGCGGTGAAGCTGCCCCTGCTGCTGGCCTGCCCGATGTTCCTCGACGACGCCGACGTCGTCCTGGGCCTTACCGCAGCCAACTCGCTGTCACTCGTCGTGGGGGCGATGGTCGGGCAGACCTGGCTACGCCGGCGGCTGGGCCGGGTGGAGACCAAACGAAGCCTGATCACTTTCCGTAATTGCGTGATCGGTGCGGTGCCGGCGGTGGTCGCGGTGCTGGTCCTGCGCGCTGCGACCGATTGGGACGGGATCAGCGGGGCCTGGCTGGACCTGGTGTCCACCACCCTGATCGTGGCCGTGGTGATGGGCCTGGCTTTGGTGTTGTTGCGCACCCCCGAGCTCACCGAGGCGTTACGCGCACCGGTACTGGACCGCCTGGTCCGCAGCAGCAGCTGGACTGGCCCCCGGGAGCCGTAAGGTTGACAATCCTCGGCGAGGAGCCCGGAAAAGGGTGACAGAGATGGTGACATCGCGGTGAGCGCGTCGGCGGGGATGGGGGCACACCAGTTCCCTGCTCCGGGGCTTACCCCTGGGGCCGTTCTGGGCCAGGGTCGGTACAGCCTCATCGCTGAGGTCGGCCGCGATGCCCGCTGTGCTGTGCGGCTGTGGCGAGGCCGGGACCTCATGCTCGACCGCGATGTCGCTTTGACGTTGTTTCTCGGCGCACCCGAGCAACGTGGCGCCGTTTCGCGTGCGTTGCGCGCTGCCCGCCTGGCCGCCGCGGGTGCGGCGCGCGTGCTTGACGTCCTGGAACTCGAACGCCTCGGTACTGCCGGCGCGGCGGTCGTCGTTGCCGAATGGACGCCGGGCGGCCCGCTGGTGGACCTGCTGGACGATGGGCCACTGCCACCGGGCGTCGCGGCGCGGGTCCTGGTCCCGCTGGCTGAGGCAGTCGACGCGGCACACAATGCTGGCCTGATCCTGGGTTGTGATCATCCCGACCGGATCCGGGTGGGTCCGGGCCGGCAGGCGCGGCTGGCCTTTCCCGGGCCGGGACCCACCACCAGTCCCCGGGATGACATTCGCGGCTTGGGAGCGATGCTGTACCTACTGCTCACCGGAAGCTGGCCGCTACCGGATGGGCCACCGGGCCTACCGCCCGCCCCGCTCGGTCCGGAGGGCTTGCCGATCAATCCCACAACGCTGCGCTCCGCGGTCCCGATCGAGCTGTCCACGCTGGCGATGCGCTGCATCGCCGGATCAGGCAGCGGCGGCGGCGTGCACACCGGTGCGGCCGTGCGCCAGGTGCTGGAGTTCCACGCAATCAGTGCCGCCGACCTGATCTCCGGCGCCCGGCCGATCGACCCGCAACGGGCGCAGCGCCTTCGTCAGCTCAAGTTCCGGGTAGCGATCACGGTGTTGGGCGCCGCCACTCTGATGATCATCGGCTACGCCGGGATGCAAGTCATCTCCGTGTTCACCGACACCGGAAGCGCGCCCTTCGTCATCGCCGGTAATGCACCTGCCAGCCAGGCGCCGCCACCACCACCGGCGGTGCTCGCGCCGGTACGAGTCAGGTCGGTGACGGTGTACGACCCGTCGGGGTTAGGCCGCCCCGACCACCAGCGCGACGTCGGGAAGCTACTCGACGGCAACCCCAGCACCGGTTGGTCCACCGACTCCTACTACCAGCAATTCCCGATTTACAAAAAGGGGCTCGGCGTGTTGCTGAGCTTCGAGACGGCCATCTCCCCGGCGTCAGTGACCGTGGTATCGCCCAGTCCCGGTACCGTGCTGGAGATTCGCACCGCGATGTCTCCGAACCCGCGGCTGGACCAGACCACCCTGGTTGGCACCGCCACGCTGCGGTCGGGCAGCAACCAGATCCCGCTGCACGTCGGCGCCCCAGCGCGATACCTGCTGGTCTGGATCACCGGACTGGGCGGTGCGCAAGGCCATCACCAGTCCAAGCTCAGCGACCTGGAGATCCAGCAGCGCGCCACCTGACGTGGGGGGCTCTTCAAGGCAGGCCAACCCACCTTCGCGGCGTCTCAAACGACTACCAACCCGCGGGGAGTTGCCCGGCGCGCAGAGGCCACCTTGTCGGGCCTGCGGTCGGAGGCTCCGGGGTTACCGGCCGTTGCGGTCTCGCTCGGCACCAGGCTGGACGACCTCGGTGGCATAGCGAGCCATGATCTCGGCAACCACCTTCGGATCGAGCCCCCCGGACTGCTTCGGGAGCCGGTCGAGTTCGCGGAAGTAGTCGATGTAGCGGTCTGGGCTGACCGTGCAGTACATGACAGCCGGCTCGTCACCGGGATTGGCGAAGGTATGCGGGGTACCGACTCCGGCAACGATCAGCTCGCCGGCGCTGGCAGTGAACTCATCGTTGCCGCTGATGAAACTCGGCCGGCCGGAGACCACATAAAACGTCTCGTCATGCTGACGATGGACGTGCTGTGGCGGACCTGGGGTGTGCGGGGCCAGGGTGACCTCGACAATGCCCAGCCGATGCGAGGTCCGGTCGCCCGCCTCCAGGATCCGCAGCCGGATGGGGCCGGCAGACAGCACGTCACCTTCGCCGGGACGGATGACAGCAATGCTCATGACTGTTGCTCCCGCGACGATCATCCGGTGTACAGGATGGAAGTCCTTACGCGGCTAATGATCAGAGCTGGTGTGCGCGCGTCAAGCCGCGAGCCGTCCAGATACAGCCGGTTGGAAGTGGTTAACAGCATCTACAACCCTGGTCGGGCGCTCTTGGAGAGCGCTCAACCGCGGCGGGAACATCGGTCCGTAGGATCGTGTTGTGGCCAACGTGAGTGAGCAGGTCCGGGACGTCATCATCATCGGCTCAGGTCCGGCGGGGTATACCGCCGCGCTGTACACCGCGCGTGCCCAGCTGGAACCGCTGGTTTTCGAGGGTCACCGCTACGGCGGCGCGCTGATGACCACCACAGACGTGGAGAACTACCCCGGTTTCCGCGACGGTATCCAGGGTCCTGACCTGATGGAACAGTTTCGGGCGCAAGCCGAGCGGTTCGGTGCCGAGCTGATACCCAAAGACGTGACGTCGGTGGACCTGCTCGAGAACCCCAAGCGGGTAATGGTCGACGACACCACCTATCTGGCTCGGTCGGTCATTCTGGCGATGGGCGCGCAGGCCCGCTACCTGAATGTGCCCGGCGAGCAGGAACTGCTCGGCCGCGGTGTGAGCTCGTGTGCCACCTGCGACGGCTTCTTCTTCCGGGACCAGGACATCGCGGTCATCGGCGGTGGTGACTCGGCGATGGAAGAAGCAACCTTCCTGACCAAATTCGCGCAATCGGTCACCGTGGTCCATCGGCGTGACCAGTTCCGTGCTTCCAAGATCATGCTCGAGCGTGCCCGGAGCAATGAGAAGATCAAATGGCGCACCGGGGTGACGGTCAAGGAAGTGCTCGGTGACGGCGGGGTGAGCGGCTTGGCGCTGTCTGACGGCTCAACCCTGGACGTCACCGGGATGTTCGTGGCCATCGGGCACGATCCGCGCAGCGAGCTGGTCCGCGGTCAGGTGGACACCGACGAGGGCGGCTACGTGAAGGTGGCCGCGCCGACGACCTACACCAACGTCGATGGGGTGTTTGCCTCCGGCGACCTGGTCGACCGCACCTACCGGCAGGCTGTCACCGCCGCCGGCACCGGTTGTTCGGCGGCCATCGACGCCGAACGCTGGCTTGCCGAGCACGCCATCGATGAGCACGCGCAGGTGGCCGCTGAGTTCGTCGGTGGCGGCTACGGCACATTCGAGACAGATTCCGCACACAGGAGATGACATGGCAGGTAAGTCGACCTTGACCGTAACCGACAAGTCGTTCGCCGACGACGTGCTTGGCAGCGACAAGCCGGTGCTGGTGGACTTCTGGGCGTCCTGGTGCGGCCCGTGCAAGATGGTGGCCCCGGTGCTCGAGGAGATC
>JAJPIR010000267.1 GCA_021324675.1 Actinomycetota bacterium | reverse complement strand
CATCATAGGCGGCATACGCAGCCTGCAACTTCGCCGGCCGCGGCAGCGACCCAACAGGCTCAGTAGGAATTCCGGTGGCCGTTCTCGGATCATAATCAGCCATGATTGTCCTCTCTGATGAATGAGTAGGCTCTAATAGAAGTGAGTAGGCGTACGGCGTACCGGTCTTGCTGCTCGCAGACTCCTTCCTATCGAAAAATTGTCAGGTGAATGGCGCCCACCGAACCAGCTCTAATAGAAAACAGGCGGGCACAGACAGGTCTGTCTAGCTGTGACCTGGATCATAGTCAGGTAACAATAAGTCGGTCAACGGCCACCCGTATGCGGGACAACCATTCACTGATTTGCGAAAAATCGTTGCTCAGAGTCTCGCGTGGCGCTGCCGGAAGTGGGTGCGCAACCACACCACTAGCCCTATCACGACGACGAGGCCGAAGATGATGTTACTGGCCATGCCGAGCTGGTCTTGGACGACGGTCAAGCTTGCTCCGGCCAGGTAGCCCAGTGCGGCGACCACCGAGGCCCAGATCATCCCGCCGAGCATGTTGTAGGGCAGGAATCGCCGCCAGCTCAGCCCACTCATTCCGGCCAGGCCGGGCACCAATGCCCGCAATAGCGCCGTGGTGCGGCCGATCAGCACGACAATCGGTCCCCGCCGGCGGATCAAAGCATTGGTTGCGCGTACCGCCTCCGGCTTGACCAGCCGCTCCGGTAGCCGGCTGAGCAACCGGGCGCCGTAGCGGCGCCCAACACCGAAGCCGATCGCGTCGCCGATGATCGCACCCGCCACACCGGCAGGGATCACCGCCCACAGCGGCAAGGTCCCCACTTGCGCCGCGGCACCGGCCACCAGGATGGCAATCTCGCCAGGGAAGACCATGCCGAGCATGGTGGAGGCCTCCAGCGCCGGGAATACGAAGGCCAGGATCAGCATCGGGGTCGGCGGAAGTGCCCGCAGTGCGTCGAGCACCATGCCCCGATCTTCACGCATGGACCGGGTGGCTGCAAACTCACCCCGCTAGGCGGGGGGATGAACGAGGGGTGGCCAATGCCACCATGCTGGCCCGGGTGCGGTTTTTTGCCTGCCGCTAACTTAACGTAACCGGAGCGGTAACCCCGACATCGTTACCGTTGGTGTCATGAGCACTGCTGATCTGCACCTGCACCGTCCGGGGCTCGATGTGCGTCCGGGCCTCGGTGTTCGTCCGGGAGAATCTGACCCGGCGGGAATGCTGGGCGGCGTGCTGTTGCTGCTGGCGGTTCTCGCTGTGCTGGCGGTGGTGGGCGTGGCGTGGTGGCTGGCCTAACGGCCGCCGTCAGGTGATGGCCGCCCCCACCCCCCGCCGCCGGGGGTTTCGATCCGGATCCGGTCGCCGCGGCTGAGCTGCCAGGTGCCTTTGCTCGGTAGCTGGATCTCGGTTTTATCAGCGCGGAGCAGGATGTTGCGTCCGACCGCCGCGGGGTGCCCGCCGGATAACCCCCACGGGGGGTATTCGCGGCGTTCGGATTGCACGGTCAGCGTGCAGTCGGCCAGGACCTCAACCTCGCGCACCAGGCCATTACCGCCGGGATGCGCGCCGGCGCCGCCCGAGGACGGTCGCAGTTCGTAGCGCCACACCCGTAACGGGTAGTCCAGCTCCATCGCCTCTGCGGGAGTGTTCTGGGTGTTGGTCATCCCGGTGTGCACTCCGGACATTCCGGGCCGGTCGGGAGTGCCGCCCTCGCCGCCGCCCAGGGTTTCGTAGTAGCTGAACGGGTCGATGCGGGCCTCGCCGCTGGAACTGCCGCTGGAGCCGATGAGCAGGTTGTTCATGGTGCCTTGGCTGGCTGCTGGTACTCGTTCGGGAATCGCCTGGGCGAAGGCGCCCAGCAGCACGTCCACGATCCGCTGGCTGGTCTCGACATTGCCCGCCGCGGTCGGGGCGGGAAACCTGGCATGCACGACCGAACCTTCCGGCGCGCGCACCTGCAGCGCCCGGTAGCAGCCGGCGTTGGGCGGCGCGGCCGGATCGGTCAGCATCCGGAAAACGAACATGGCCGAGGACAGCGTGACCGCAAACACCGCGTTGCAGTTCACCGGGATCTGCGCATCGGTGCCGGCGAAGTCGATCGTCACCTCGTCACCGGTGACGGTCACCGCGGCGCGGATCGTGACGCCGTCACCAGCTTCCAGGACATCGCAGTAGCGGTAGCACCCATCGGGGATCTGCTGCACCGCAGCCCGGACCCGGCGGTCGGAGTAGTCGCAGACGGCGGCCATGGCCTGCCACAGCCGCGGCGGCCCCATCCGGTCGGCGAGTTCGCGCAGCCGCCGGGCCCCGACGTGGTTGGCCGCGAACTGGGCCCGCAGGTCACCCCGCCGCTCGCCAGGGGTCCGGGAGTTCGCAGCGATCAACCGCAGCACATCATCGCGCTGTCCATCGGCGTCGGCGACCAGGATCGGCGGGATCCGGACTCCCTCCATCGCGATCTCGGTGGCGCTGGCGGGCATCGATCCCGGTGCGGCGCCGCCGACGTCGGCGTGGTGGGCGCGGTTGGCCACATAGCCGAGCAGCTGTCCGCAATCGCCACCCACCGCGGCGACGATGGTCAGGTCCGGCAGGTGGGTGCCGCCCAGGTACGGGTCGTTGACGCAGACCTGCTGGCCGGGTTGGAGTTCCCCGTAGGTGTCGAGGACCGCGCGGACGCTGGCCGGCATCGCTCCTAGGTGTACCGGGATGTGCTCGGCTTGGGTGACCATCTGCCCGTCGCGGTCGAACACCGCCGCCGAGCAGTCGGCCCGCTCCTTGATATTGGGCGAGTACGCCGCGCGCCGCAGCGCCACCCCCATCTCCTCGGCGACCCCGGCCAGCGCGTGCCGGAACACCTCAAGCTCGACTGCGGACAGCTCAGTCATGTCAGGTGCACCACCAGGTTTTGTGAATCGTCGACTTCGGCGACGTCACCGCCGGCCAGCAAGGTGGTGGTGTCCGGCTGTTCGATCAGTGCTGGTCCGCTGACCCGGTCACCGCAGGCCAGGGCCGCCCGTGAGACGACCCGGGCCATACCGATATCACCGACCTTGCGCGACCGTTGCGCGGCGGGCTTACCCTGGTCCCAGTCGCTCGGGGGCGCCGACAGGATCGGTTGCCCGCAGGCCACCACCCGCAGGGTGACGATTTTGACGGGCTCGCCGGGCAGGGCATATCCGTAGGCTTCGCGGTGTGCCTGGTGCAGCAGTTGCGCAAGGTCCGCGCCGGGCTTGACGGTGATCCGCAGTTCGTGTGACTGGCCGGCGTAGCGGGCATCGGCCAGCCGGGTCACCATGATCTCACTGGTCACCCCCTGGCGCGCCAGCTCCTCGCGGGCTTGGGTTTCCAAGGCTTCCCAGGCGCCGGTGAGATCGTCTTCGGCGGATGACATCACCGTCCGGGACGCCTCGTAGCGGGCCGGTGCCAGCAACAATCCCAGCGCGCTGAGGACACCTGGTGCCGGCGGCACCACCACCGCGCGGCAGCCCAGGTCGCGGGCCAGCGCGGTGGCGTGCAGGGGGCCGGCGCCCCCGTAGGCGACCAGCGCCAGCTGTGCCGGGTCGACACCGCGCTCGGTGCTGACCTTGCGTAGCGCTCGGGCCATCGTGGCCCGCACCACTGCGAGGATCCCGACCGCTCCACCGGCATCGCCCGGCAGCGCGCTGATGGCGTTGCGGGCGGCGTTGACATCGAGGCGTAGACCCTCACCCAACTCACGATCCGGGTCGAGATGGCCCAGCACGCAGTGCGCGTCGGTCACCGTCGGTTCGGTGCCTCCCTTGCCGTAGCAGGCTGGGCCCGGGTCTGCGCCCGCCGACGCCGGGCCGACGCGCAGCGCGCCGCCGGTGTCGACCCAGGCGACCGACCCCCCACCCGCTCCCACCGTGTGGATCCCGACCGCAGGAGTGCGAAACGGCAGCCCAGCGATCTGCGCGGACGTGGACACCTCCGGCTGGCCATCCCGGATCAGGCACACATCGGTGGACGTGCCCCCCATGTCAAAGGCGATCGCATCCGCAAAACCCGCAGACCGCGCCACCGCACCTGCCGCCACCACACCCGCAGCCGGTCCGGACAGCAACGTGTGCACCGGGGCCGCCGCGGCGAACTCGATGCCCGCGGTACCACCCCCGGAGGTCATCACGGTGATCGTCGGATCGGGTAGCCGGGTGCTCAGGTTGGACAAATACCGGCGCATCACGGGCTCGACAGCAGCGTTGAGCACGCACGTTGAGGCCCGCTCGAACTCGCGGAACTCCGGTAGCAGCGCGCTGGACCGGGTGATCGGCACTCCCAAACCGGCCAACGCGTCGCACAGCCGCCGCTCGTGGGCATCGCCGGCGTAGCTGAACAGCAGGCTTACCGCCACCGACTCGGGCTCCAGGCGCTCGACTGCGCGCACCACCCGCTCGATCTCCTCGTCGGTCAGCGCGATCACTGCTTCACCGTCCGGGCCGGTCCGCTCGGCGACAGTCACCACCCGGTCGTGCGGCACGAGTGGTTCGGGTCGGGTGACGGTCAGGTCATACAGCGCCGGCCGGTCCTGCCGGGCAATCTGCAGCACATCGGCGAACCCCTCCGTGGTCACCAGAACCGTGCGGGCGATCTTGCGCTCCAGCACCGCATTGGTCGCTGTCGTCGTCCCGTGTGGCAGCAACCGCAGCTTCGCCTCCGGCAGGGCCTGCTCAACCCCTCGCTGCACGCCAACGGCCTGGTTATCCGGGATGGTCGCCACCTTCACCGCTCGCGGCCGCAGCCCGGCGGCGTGCACCACCACATCAGTAAACGTCCCACCCACATCGACCCCAGCGCACCCCATCTTCGCAGTTTCCCTGACATCTCCGCGGCATGGAGCCATATCGAGGTTTTTCGGTCCTCCAGGCCTGATATGTCTCCGTGCCGGCGAGGCCGGGGATGTTCGTGCAGCGTGTCTGGCCGGTACAGAGGGTGAGGTGGATTTACTGAGAGTTACTCTTGTGGGCGATGAGAACGGTTCTCCGCGCGTTGCCGGCTCGGTCTGCCGGGCTGCTCGGTGCTGCGCTCCTCGGTGCTGGGCTGATCAACGCCGGTGTCGCATCCGCGGGCCAGCCATGCAGCTACACGATCAGCAACCTGCAACAAGCCCGCTCTGCGATCACTGCGGCCGCTCCCGGAGACGTGCTGTGCTTCGCTGGTGTCAACCTTTCCGATATCGATCTGACCGTGGCGCGCTCCGGTACCGCGCAGGCTCCGATCAGCCTCATCTCCGATGGGCAGACCATCGTGCACCAGCTCCACATCATGGCCGACCACATCCTCATCCAAGGCTTCACGATCGTCGGTGGCGGCGAGTTGCTGCTAGAAGGCAACAGCATCGTGGCGCAGAAGAACACAATCCGCGACACCATGCGGGGCGGGATCATCTGTGCCGGGTGCACCGACTCCACGATCGCAGCCAACACCGTGACGCACGCCACCACGGCCGGCATTTCCATCAGCGGGCAACGAGTCACGGTACGGGAAAATCTGGTCAGCGCCACGGTGCCGGCCGATGACGGGGACGCCGACGGTGTGCGCTTTTTCGGCAACGGCCTCCGCATCCTCAGCAACGTGATCCAGAACATCCCCGCCAGCGGGACGGCGCACCCCGACTGCTTCCAGACGTTCGATACCGGTCATCCAGCCACGTTCGACGTCGACATCGTGGGGAACGCCTGCCAGAACGTCACGGAGAACTGCCTGCTCGCCACCGGCGACGAGCGAGGCAATGGGGACGCTCCCCCCGGTATCCGGTCGATCACCTTCGTCGGCAATACCTGTGCAACGGAGGGTGAGCAGGGGGTGTACCTGCGCCGCTGGGCGGATGTCGAGATGCGCAAGAACGACTTTTCCGGCCCGAACCTCAAACGCGGGATCTTGATCACTGCGGCATCCACCGACTGCACCGCCAAGGACAACACCACGACCGGCAACGTGCCGGCCGTGGAGATCGATGCTTCCTCCCGGCCGGGGTTCAACAGCCCGTTCTGACCACGGGTACGTTGGCCCCCGACCATTTGCTGTGAGACCCGGGAGCCGCGAAGTCGCCATGACGCTCGATCAGAGCCTGCTGCGCCTTGCTGCGCGGAAGCGCCCACTGCGCCTGATCGCTACCGGCGGCGGCACCGGCGGGCATACCTACCCAGCGATCACCACGATCCGCACCACCCGGGAACTGCTGCATGGTGCCGGGGTGGGCCTCGAGGTGCTGTACGTCGGCTCGGCCACCGGGCTGGAAGCCCGCGTCGCTGAGCAGGAGCAGCTGCCGTTCCAGGCGGTGTCCACCGGCAAGCTGCGCCGCTCCACGAACCCGCTACGGATGGTCTCCAGCCAGAACTTGCATGACGCGGGACGGCTGGCTCGAGGGTTGGTGGAGGCCCGCCGGGTGGTGCGCGCGTTCCGACCGGATGTGGTGCTGTCCACTGGCGGGTATGTGGCGGTCCCGGTCGGGCTGGCCGCGGCGACGGCCGATGCTGCACTGCTCGTGCACGAGCAGACCACGCGGCTAGGCCTGGCGAACCGGATCTTGCTGCGCCGCGCGGCCGTGATCGCACTGTCCTCGCCTACTTCCGTGGAGCTGCTGCCGGCCAGGATGCGACCGCGAGCCGTGGTCACCGGAAACCCGATCCGGGTTGAACTGCTCGACGGTGATGCCGACCGTGGGGTCAAGGCGCTGGGCTGGACTGGTTGGGACGCCGGCCTGCCTACCGTGTACATCACCGGAGGCGCCCAGGGCAGCGTGCAGATCAACCGCCTCGTCGAGGGGGTGCTCGACTGGCTGTTGCAGCGGGCGAACGTGGTGCACCAATGCGGCGCCACCTCGCTGGCGCAGCTGCAACGCCGCGCCGAGCAGCTGCCTGCCGAGCTGGCGGCCCGATACCGGCTGATCGAGTTTGTCGGCGCTGAGTTAGCCGATGTGCAGGCGCTCGCCGATGTGGTGGTGTCCCGCTCGGGTGCGGGCACGCTGGCCGAACTGACCGCGCTGGGCAAACCGTCGGTGCTCATCCCGCTGGTGCCCACCGGGGGTAACGAGCAGCAGCACAACGCGGCTTACTTGCAGCAAGCCGGTGCGGCTCGCGCTCTGCTGGCCAAGTCGCCCAGCCTGGCAGATCTCGCCGACGCCCTCGAGGGGCTGATCGCTGATCCCGGGTTGCGCGCCGACATGGCTGCCCGGGCGGCGCAGCTTGGCCGCCCGCAGGCTGCCCGTGACCTCGCCACCGTGCTGATCGATCTGGCAGCGCGGGTCTGACCGGTCTCACGGATGGTTGTGCATTTCTTTGACCCACCCGGCACCCTGGTCGCTGACACAAGTGACCGAGGTGCCAGGGAGGGCTGGTCAGCGCAAGTTGCCGGCGCGAATGGCCGCGGTGAATGCGGCCCACTCGGATGGGCCGAACGTCAGGATCGGGCCGGCGGCGTCCTTGCTGTCCCGGACGGCGCGGTGTCCACTGGGAAGATCGGCAACCTCCACGCAGTTGCCGGCGGCGGTGCTGCGGGAAGATTTCCGGTAGGTCGCGCCGGCCAGAGCCGCCCGCGGCGCGACGCCCTTGTCGTTCATGCTTACAACTCCTTCATCACAGTGTGGATCATGTCGAGGGATTCACGCGGTGGGAGTGCCTGAGCCTGTACTGAAGCGAAGGCGTGCACATATTGGCGGACGATGCCGTCGCGTTCGTAGACGGTGAAGCTGGTCTCGCCATCGACGTAGACGGCCTCGGCATCGTACTCGTCGGGCCACTGGATAATGACGAAGGAAGCCCCCAGCGCGGCGTGCGCGTCAGCGGTGAAGGGCACTAGCTGGACGGTGACATCGCACTCCTGCGTGACCCTGAGGATGTGGCACAACTGGTCTCGCAACGTCTCCGGTCCGCCGACCTGCTGGCGGATCGCCGCCTCCGACAGGATCGCGGTGAAGCGCATCCCCTCGATGAGCCTGCTCTGGCGGCGCATCCGTAGTTCCAGATAGCGGTCGATGTCGGCCACCCGGATGTGCATGGAGCCGGCGGTCATGATCCGCTCGGCGTAGTCCCGGGTCTGGAGCAGGCCGGGGATCACGTGCCCCTCGTAGCTGCGAATCCAGGACGCCTGGACCTCGAGCTCGATGAGCATCTCCACCGGCTCGCTGAGGATGTCGCCATAGTCCTGCCACCAGCCGGGCTCGGCGCAACTCCGGCGCAGTTGCTCCAAAGCCCGGGCGTCAGCCTCGGGAATAGCGAGTACGTCGACCAGGCGGCCCAGCGTTGCGGCAGTGATCTTCGTACGGCCGGTTTCGATCCGCGACAGTTGTGGCTGGCCCACGCCTAGCTTGGCGGCGAGTGCGGTCCCGGAGAGGCCGCGCTCATTGCGGTAGCTGCTCAAGCGCGCACCGAGTCGCCGGCTGCGCACGGTGGGCCGCATGACCGCCTCCTTTGAGCCGGTCGCAACGGGCAGTGCCGCGAGCGCGGTCTCGCGGTGTGCTCGCAGTCACCCGATGGGTTGAGATTATGCCGAGCATTATGCAATGCAGTATTCTTATGCGGACAGTATTGATCTCCGCTCCTAACTGTAACGCTGACTAGGGACATCTCGGCGCACGCGCCAGAGTGTTCCCGGTGCGCTAAAGACTGACGGCGGCCTGAACGCCGTGTTCACCCACTGTCCGGCCAGGCCGCCGTCCCCACCTCGGTGGGCAGCGATGAGATGGCCGCTACCGCCAGCGACGAGGATTGCTGTCTGTTCCGGATCACCGAGGCCGGCCAGGCCGCGGGTGACCCGCTGATCCGACGCGGCCCACTACTGATCAGCGCATCGAGTGCAGGCCAGACGTCCTGGCCTTTGTTGATCGGCATAGTGCATCCCCCGAAATGGCGATCACGATGATCGCTAGCACGATGGCTGCTCAGCCCGGCGAACCCAACTCAGTGATGCTGTACGGGCTCGGTGCCCAGCAGGTCGGCGTACTCGCCAGGCAGCTGCGAGGCCAGGTGGTCGAATTGGTGGCCGGTCAGCGCCACCTTGAGGGCGGCGAGAACCGCGCGGGCGTGCTGGCGAGCCTGCTGCGCGGTGCAGCCATCTCCTTCGGCTTCCGCGACCCGTCGGTAGAACTCATCAAGATTGAATCGCTCGCCTGGACCCTGGGCGGGCATCGTGTCGGCGAACGCCGCCGGAAGCTGGCTTGCGAGATTCGCGGTCTGGCCACCCGATAGCCGGCGGCCCAACGCGCTCAACGTGGCCCGGATCGCCCGTTCGGCTAACTCCTGATCACCGATCTCGGCACTGCGGGCGACGGCCGAAACGAACTCGTGTTCTTGCATAGCAAAGGGATACCCGTCGTGGGCGTGCCAAACGCATACCAGCACGCTCGACCGTCGAGGCGGTGTGTGGCACGCCACGCACCCCTGAGTTGCCATGGTTACTCGTCAGTAATACGGTGTTGTTACCGGCGAGTAGCTGACCGGACTACCGCTACCTATGGTTGGGGAGCGAGGACATGGGCCATTACAAGAGCAATCTCCGCGATCTGGAGTTCAGCCTGTTCGAGGTGCTCCGGGTGCAGGATCGCATGGGCGTGGGCCCGTTCGCTGAAATGGACCCCGACACCGCGCGCGAGATACTGGCCGAACTCGACCGGCTGGCCCGCGGACCACTGGGCGCCTCCTACGTTGATTCCGACCGGCACCCGCCGGTCTTCAATCCCCAGACGCATTCGGTCGTGGTTCCCGAATCGTTCCAGCAGTCATACCGGGCATTGTGGGACGGCGAGTGGTACCGCCTCGACTTGCCGTCTGACCTGGGTGGTTACGGGGCGCCGGCCACGCTGCGCTGGGCTGCATCGGAGCTGATGCTCGGGGCCAACCCGGCGGTGTTCATGTACATGAGCGGGCCCAGCATGGCGGTCGTGGTGCACCGCAACGGCACGCCCGAGCAGCAACACTGGGCCGAATTGATGATCGACAAGGGTTGGTGCGCCACGATGGTGCTCACCGAACCCGATGCCGGATCAGATGTCGGGGCCGGGCGCACGAAGGCGATCGCTCAACCTGATGGCTCCTGGCACCTTGAGGGCGTCAAACGCTTCATCACCTCGGGCGAACACGATGTCACCGACAACATCATGCATCTGGTGCTCGCCAGACCCGAAGGCCCGGGTCTGGTCCCGGCTCCCGGGACCAAGGGCCTGTCACTGTTCCTGGTCCCGAAGTATCACTTCGATACCGAGACCGGCGAACTCGGTGAGCGTAACGGTGTGTTCGCCACCGGTATGGAGCGCAAGATGGGTCTGAAGGCCTCGGCCACCTGCGAGCTCACCTTCGGTGCCCATGGCGTACCCGCGGTCGGCTGGCTGCTGGGCGACGTGCACGACGGCATCGCCCAGATGTTCCAGGTGATCGAGTACGCCCGGATGATGGTCGGCACCAAGGCGATTGCGACGCTGTCCAGTGGCTACCTCAACGCGCTGGAATACGCCAAGGAGCGGGTACAGGGTGCCGACCTCACGCAGATGCGTGACAGGACTGCTCCGCGGGTCACGATCACGCACCACCCGGACGTGCGGCGCATGCTCATGCTGCAGAAGTGCTACGCCGAGGGGCTGCGTGCGCTGTACCTCTACACCGCCAGCTACCAGGACACCGTTGAGCTCGGTGGAGCTGACGCCGACATGGCGGCGCGGGTCAATGATCTGCTGCTGCCGGTGGTCAAGGGTGTCGGATCAGAGCGAGCGTCTGAAATGCTCACGCTGTCGTTGCAGACCCTGGGCGGGTCGGGTTTCCTGCAGGATTACCCCATCGAGCAGTACATCCGAGACGCCAAGATCGACAGCCTGTACGAGGGCACCACAGGCATCCAGTCGCAGGACTTCTTCTTCCGCAAGATCGTGCGGGATCGCGGCCAGGCGATCGGCCAGGTAAACAAGGAGATCCAGGCCTTCCTGGACGCCGGTAGCGCCAGCGGTGAACTCAAGGAAGAGCGGGCCTTGCTGGCTACCGCACTGGGAGACCTGCAGGCAATGCTCGCCGCCATGATCGGTTTTCTCACCTCGGCCCAGCAGGATCCGAGCAGTGTTTACAAGGTCGGTCAGCAGACCGTGCGCCTGCTGATGAGCACTGGCGACGTGCTGATCGGCTGGCTGTTGCTGCGCCAGGCAGAGGTTGCTTTGTCCGCGCTGACCGGCGACGTCTCGGCCCAGGACCGGGTGTTTTACCAGGGCAAAGTGGCCGCAGCGGCGTTCTTCGCGCGAAACATCCTCCCGGAGCTCACTGCTCGCCGCCACATCGTCGAAGCCACTGACAACGCTCTCATGGACGTCCCTGAAGAGGCCTTTTAAACGGTTTGAAACCGCGTTCAGCACCCGGTTACGGCTCGCAGATGACGTGGGGGATGGGGTCGTATTTCACGGTACGGGTGTGGCGGGACATTTCCACGTGGGTCACCGCATCGCGGATGATCCGGGTGTCGGTGGTGGTGAAACCGCGGGCTCCGGGGGTAGCGCTACACGGCTGGCCGTGGATTACTTCGGTGGTCGGGTCGGTGTAATCGGTGCGCGGCCCGGTGATCGACTCGACGTCGACGTGTTTGGTGCCCCACAGGGTCACCGTGACCGAGGTGGGGGTCCAGGCCGTCTGGATCAGGATGCCGGTGGGGGAGTCGTTCCGGAATTTGACGTCGATGGCGCCCTCGAAGACAGTGGCCTCCCGGGCCGCTGGGTAGCGGCTGATGTAGTAGCTGTGCTCCTTGTGCTCGACGTCGGTCATGCCCGCGAAGTAGGTGGCGTTGTACAGGGTCGTGGCGAACTGGGAGATGCCGCCGCCGATTCCCCGGCTGGGTCGGCCGTGGTCGATGATGCCTGCGTCGACGTATCCGGTGGCGGCGGTGCGTGGCCCGGTGTAGCCGTTGAGGCTGAAGGTTTCTTTCGGCCGCACGACCGCCCCGTTGACCTGCTCGGCAACCCGGCGGATGTTCTCGCCGGAATCGGTGGCGAACCCGCCGGTGGTGAAGGTGCTGATCTGCGTGGTGATGCCCAGCGCGTTGGCCTGCTCGGTGCTCAAGGTCGGGGGCAGGGTGACGTAGCTGGCCGCTAGCGTGCGCTGCGGTCCCGAGTGGTGTAGCACGTCGAGCAGGGGGAGCAGGGTGGCAGCCCAGTCGATGCCACGTCCATCCACCGATGGCAGCACCACCGGGGTGTCCCCCTGGATGAGTATCTGGGCGTTCTTGGCCGGATGCTGGGTCGGTTCGAGCTGCGGGTTCAGCGCGGCGATCACAGTAGGGTTGTCGACGGTGATGGTCAGGCCGCCCTGGCTGTCCGGGGCGAATCGCAGCGCCGCGGCGATGACCTCGGGCGCGAGCATCGCGCCGTGGCCGTCGTCGCCGGTGACCCGCACGGGCGCGGCCACCGCGGGTTCGACGACGTCATGCAGCGCAGTCTGGATTCCCTCGGCGGTGGTACGTACCGGCTGTGTCGTGACGGGCGCGCGCACCGTGCCGCCGCCGCCGACCCACCGGGAGAGGATGAGATCAGACGTGGCGGGGACATCCAGATGTTGACCGGTCCGCGGTTCGACGGCGACGGGGCGGGTGCCGTCGAAGCGGATAGTGCCCTCGATGGGCTGGTGGTCGGTCTGGGCGCGCAGCGCCTGTACCGCGGCCGTGAGAGCGGTGCGGTCCTCGGCGGTGACCACGCCCACCTCCCGGGTCCGCCACAGCGTAGCCAGCCGGGTCCACGGGTTGAGCGGCTGTTTCCCAGCCTGGTCAAGGGTGGCGGGCCAGTCCAGGGTGAGGCCGGCTCGGCGGGGGTCGAGGGTGGCGCTGACGTCGCCGGCCAGCACCATGATCGGGCGGCTTAGTTGTGGTTCGAGCCGTTCCCGGAGCCGCTGCTCGGCAGCGGTGCGGGACAGACCACCGACGGGCACGCCTTGGACGGTGACGCCGCGAGGCACCGCCCCTGCGGAACGCACAACGTCGATGCCGTAGATCACGGCCAGTAGTCCGAATGCGGTAGCCGCGATGATCAGCGTCCGGCGCAGCGCATGGTTGTCCTGGCGCACTGGTTCGGTGATGTGGTCGGACCCGGTGTCGGCCAGTTCGTCGAATAGTGACCGCGGTTCGGTGGGTGCCGACTTGTCGGGCGTCACAAATACAGGCCTGTTCCGTGTTCGGTGCGCTCGCTGGCCACCGCTTGCAGGTCCCTTTCTCGCATCACCAGGTACGCGCATCCGCGCACCTCGACTTCGTACTGGTCTTCCGGGTTGAACAGCACCCTGTCGCCGACCTGGACAGTGCGGACGTGCTGGCCGACGCCGTACACCTCGCCCCAGCACAACCGCTTGGCTACTTGGGCCGTGGCCGGGATCAGGATTCCTCCACTACTGCGCCGCTCGCCGTCTTCACCCAGCGGACGCACGATCACGCGGTCGTGGAGCATCTGGATCTCGAGCTTGCTTTCAGCCACGGCGAAAGCGTACGTGCCATCCCTGGCGACCCCGGTACGGCCTACACCTTGACGGTTTCCGGTAGGACCAGCTCTCGAGAAAAAAAGCAGGACGAAGCAGCAATGAAGAAGGCCCCGCGAGGCTGCCGGGTCGGGGGTCCAACAGCATCACGGGGCTGTCAGTGTCATCGCGGTGCGCCACCGCGCCGTTACACGGTCCCGGCGACGCACGGCTGATTCACTCGTTTGGGCTAGTGCAACCGGGTCAACCGGCCAATCTGCCCAGAAGGAAGCGTCCGAAGTGTGGGACGGTGAACGCGATTTGCCCGCGCTCCCCGGAGTAGACCAGCCCTTTCTTGAGGAGGCTGTCGCGCGCGGGAGACAGCGAAGATGCTCGGCGACCGAGCTGGTCAGCGACCTGGGTGGTGCCGACTGGCTCGTCGCGGCCGCCGGTGAGCTCGGCCATCGACTGCAGGTACTCCCGCTCGGCTGGCGTGGCTCGCTCGAAACGGGATCCGAAGAACCCCACGGCCAGCTCGCTTTCCGCCTCCGGTGCGGCCACCTGGACATCGAGAATCCCGATCGGCGACGCAGGGGCGGCGTCCCAGGCGGCTTTGCCGTAGGCCTGCACGAAATACGGGTAACCCCCGGAGGTCTCGAACAGCGCGTCGAGCGCGTCGGGGATGATGCCGGCGCCTTCCCTCTCGATCGGTGCGACTACGGCCCGGTCGGCGTCGGCACGGTCCAGCCGGTCGATCCGCACGTACCGGAACAGCCGCTCGGAGTAGGACTTCGACGCGCTGAGTACCGCCGGTAGGTGCGGTAACCCGGCGCCGACGACCACCAGCGGAGCCCCGGACTGGGACAACTCGTGGCAAGCGGCGCACAGTGCGGAGATGTCGTCGGGTGCCACGTCCTGCATCTCGTCGATCAGCAGTGCCACCCCGGTGCCGACGTCGGCGGCAAGGTCGGCCACCTCGGTAAACAGCTCCACTAGGTCGATTTCGATGTCTCCCGAATCGGCCCGCCCGGCGATGGCCGGCACGTCGATGCCCGGCTGCCAGCGATCCCGTAACTTGGCGTCTTTTGCGGTGGCCCGCAGGGCGAATGCTTTGAGGATGCCGAGCACCTCCTCGACCCGGCCCGGAGCGCGGTGGCGCAACGCCAGATCGCGCACCGCGCGGTGCAGCGCCGCCGATAGCGGTCGGCGTAGCCCTCCTTCGGGTCGGGCCTCGACCTTGCCGGCACCCCACCCGCGCCGCATGGCCATCGAGCGCAGCTCACCGAGCAATACGGTCTTGCCCACCCCGCGCAGGCCGGTCAGCACCAGGGATCGTTCTGGGCGCCCCCGGGCCACCCGTTCCAGCACCACATCGAAGGCGGCCAACTCTCGGTCCCGTCCGGCCAGCTCGGGCGGCCGCTGGCCAGCGCCCGGGGCAAATGGATTACGCACCGGATCCATTCTGGGACCGTATCGAGCTTTCTAGCGTTTACCGCAGATTGCGCAATAGATCCCCAGTCAGCGTGTCGCGCTCGTACGCCCGGTGTGTCGGGCTCTGGCGTCATGGCCTCAGGTTCGGTGATCGTTCTGCCCGCGTGGGGATCGGGGCCGGTCGAGCCCGGACCTGTATCGCCACCTACGGCGCGCGAACCGCGTAACAGCGCAAGTTACGGATGTTGTAGCGAAAGATGTCCAGGTCGATGAAACCGCAACGGGAGACCAGCGCGCCCAGCGACTCGGCGTCGAACATGGTGTGGTGGGCGTTCCAGATCCAGCGAGGGATACCGCGCGCATCGACACCCTGGTGCGCTGCCCGGTCGGAGTGACCGCCAAGGATCCAGTAGTTCGCCTCCGCGGTGTCGATCTCGCCGCGCACCCACTGCTCGGCGATGAACCGGGCGTCAGGCACCCCGATGTCGAGCCGGGCGCCAGGTCCCATCACCCGGGCCCACTCGCGGACGGTGGGTTCCACGAGCTCGTAGCTCTGGTGTTCGAGTACGTGGTTAGCGCGCAAGGCAGCCACCGAAGCGGTGGCGAACGGCAGCTGGTCTATCCAGCCGATTACCTCGATATCGGGCAACGGCAGGATGTCGACGTGCACGTCGTAGTCGGGATGCGGCTTCTCGCCCGCGCCGAGCTCAACTTTCACCGTGATCGATCTTCTTGATCATTTTTGCGGGGCGCCCCGCGACAACCGTGTACGGCGCCACATCGTCGAGCACCAGGGATCCCGCGGCAACGACTGCGTGCATGCCGATACGCACTGGTCCCAGTACCAGGGCGTGGCTGGCCACCCACACCCCCTCATCGATCACCACGTCTCGGCCGGAGCGGGGGAAAGTGGTCTGCCGTTCCCGGCCGAACTTGGTGATGTCGTGGGTGCCGGTAAGGACCGCGACCTCGTGGCCGAAAAAGGCATACTCGCCGATCGTGATATTCCCGCCGGACACGTTGAACAGGGCGTTGTTGACGATCGCGGTGGGGTGGATGTGGAGCCGTTCACGCCGGCCATGCAGCCGGTACCGGTAGAGCGGGTTTTCGCTCTCGCCGTAGCTGAACCGGTTACGTTCCTCAGCGATCAGCCGCTGCACAGGGCCACGCAGTACCCGGACCAGCAAGTCGTCCAGTATCGACATGATCGATGACTCTAGCGAGCGCGCAGAGGGGCTAGCCCAGCGCGGGCCAGAGTGGCGGACAGCCGCCTGGTTAATGCATCGGGGCCGAAGTGGCGCCGGGCGAGCGCACGGTTGTGGGTCAGCAGCGCCGGATCTGGGTCGGCGAGCCAGGCGGCGAGTGGGGCCGGGTCATCGACGGGAAACCAGCGGAAACCCAGGCTGGCCACCTCCCTGGCCACCGGGTAGTCGTTGACCGCGAGCGGCCGGTCGGCCAGCGCGGATTCGATCAGCGGCATGCCAAAGCCCTCCCACGTCGAGGGCAGCACTACTGCATCGGCGGCCGCGTACGCGTCGGCCATCCGCAGTGAGGCGGGTAGCCCGCGGCGCACCGGGCAGCGGGCCCGGGCCAGTAGCTCGGCCAGTTGCGGTCCGTAGCCGTCTTCTGCGGCCCCGGTGAGCCAGTAGACCGCATTGAGCGCCTCGGCCAGGGCAAGTCCGGCGGCGATGTTCTTGCGTGGGATCGCGCGGGTGGGTTGCAGCAGCAGCCGTTGCTGCGGCCCGACCCCCACCGCGGCCCGCCCGGCGGCCCGACTGCCGCGGCGGGGAAGGTCGGCATAACCGTGGTAGACGGGGACCGCGGCAATGCCGCGACCGGCCAGCTGCGTGGCGCTGTGCCGGCTGATCGCCACGTGGTGCCAGCCGGGGTGATCGGGGGGCCAGCCGCGCAGGTGCGCGTAATGATCCCGTTCCCAGGGCAGGTCGTGGTGGCGCAGGACCGCGCGATGCCCCCGCAATACCGCTGCTACCACCTCGGTCACTGGCGGGTTCATCGGCAGCGAACACACGTTCTCCACCACCACGAGGTCTGCCCCGCGCAGCGCGGTCGCCAGCTCCCCTGCGCCTGCGGGCTGCGGGGAGTCGAGAGCCAGGCCAGGGATGAGGTGATCTGCGACCCCGGCTCCGGCGATGGTGTGTACCTGGCAGCCCAACCGGCGCAGCGCCGCAACCCACTGCGCGGCTGCTACTGACACCCCATCGGCCGACCCGAGCCGGAACGACAACACCGCCACGTTGGTCACGTCATGTGTTTAGCAGTGTGATAATGGTTTTTGCCACTACCGGGCAATGCACAGCAGCGTGAATGCGGTTGATGCCACCGCGCAAGCTATGTTCCAGCCCGCGTATGTTGTTTCAAATTGGTTACGAACTCCAGCCAGATCGGTGATCGCTGCGGTGGGCCGGCCGCGGCAAGGGTGTCATTGAGCGGGACATCGATCCCGACGGTAATCGGCAGTGTCACGACGTATAGCACCAAAGCGGCGCCGATCCAGCCAACGGCGGCGCGCTGGCCTGCCTGGAGTGCAGTACTGCAGTGACAATGCCGGACACCGGCGGGCCGGCCAGAACAAAGGCGAGCCAAGGATTGAGAATCGCCACGTTGATTTGTTGCATAGCGTCGACAAAAACCTGGTTGTCAGTCCGGCTGAGCCCGGGCATGACAGACATCGCGAAAACGAAGAACAAGCCGGCTAACAGGCCCATCGTCACGGTGGCCGCTACCAGACTGATGCCGCGCAGCGCTGCGAGCATCATGTCGGCCTCGCTAGCCTGCGGTTTCCCATGCCGCCGGTCGCGCGTACTGCTGCGTCATGTCGCTGGAGTAAGGTCCGGCATCCACAGACCCTCCATCCTTGATTGACGCAAAAACATATGCGTGCGTTTAGGCTGTTGGCCATAGATTGCCTGGCAAGCCTGCTCGATGGGCCTCGGGCGCGCGGCGCGTTCCTGCTCCGCGCGTTGGCGGCGCGTTTCTGCTCCGCGCGTTGATGACCCGCCATGGTCGCTGCGCGTCAAGGATCAAGCGCCGCTGACCCTGGTAGCCATGACGTGCGGCGTGGTGGGTAGTCCCGGATGCCGGTGGCCCGCGGTCGCATCGCAAAAGATCAGCCTGGGCAGGAAGTAGTTCTCGATCGGCTGCTCGACCTGCTGCTTGTCACCGCGCTCCCGACGTGGTTTTTCCGCGCCAAGGCTAACCATCGGACCGGCTGAGCCCCGTCCAGAAAATGTTCAGCAAGCGCGTTGTGAGGTCCTCGGGGGACTCCTCGGGGTTTTCCAGCGCCCAGTCCGATAACGCCTCGGCAGCTCCGACCACCGCGTACGCGATCGGCACCACCTCGTCCTCGGCGTCTTCGGTACTGGACGGCGCCAGGAGACCGGCCACCAGGGCGATGATCTGTTGGCGGGCCACGGCGATCTCCCCGGCGAACGGCTCCTTGGCCCTTGCTTGCCGGTACAGCACGATCCAGCCGTCGTGATGTTCAGCGACGAACGTGAAGAAGGCCAGCAGGCCGAGGTGCAGCCGCTGCTGCGTGGTGAGTCCCGGCGGCGCTGCTGCGCTGATCAGCTTGATCAAGCGCCGTGCCTCTCGCCGGATACACGCGCTGAACAGCTCGTCCTTTGATCCGAGGTAGGCGTAGATCATGGGCTTGGAAACCCCCGCGGCCTCGGCGATTTCGTCCATCGACGCCACATGGAAGCCGCGCCGGGAAAACACCGCGACTGCCGCATCAAGCATCTGCTGCTCACGCTCCTGCCGGGGCAGCCGCCTGCGATGCGGTGGTGCAGGATCGATAAGGGACGGAGGCATGTTGCGAGTCTACCTACCAACGCGTAATGTTACTCATCAGTAGATAGCGGCTCGGCAATACGGCGGAGGAGGCTGGTATGAACGACGTCGATCCGCGGAAGCTGTCCACCGAGGAGTTCGTGGCCTTCTTGCAGGCGGCTAACGGCGCCATGGATCCGCAGGTTTTCGCCCGGCTCATCAAGCATGCCTCCACCGAACAGCTCAACGCGTTGCTGGAGGAGCCGCAGCGACGGGCTGTGTTGCTCGATACGATTTTCGCGCGGATGGCCGACCGGTTCCGGCCGGAGAACGCGCCGAAGCGCGACTCCGCGATCCACTGGCGGATCACCGGGGGTCCGAACGGCGAGGATGTGTACGAAACCTGGATTACCGGGACGCAGGGTGCATCCCCGCCGCAGTGCTCGACCAGCAAGGAGCTATCGCACGACCCGCGGGTGACTTTCACCATGTCTGGTGATCAGTTTCTAGCGCTGGTTTCGGGAAACAGCTCCCCGACGATGATGTTTTTCACCGGCAAGGTGACGGTGGACGGCGATGTCATGTTCGCTGCCACGCTGAGCAATATCTTCGATATCCCGCAGGCTTAGTGGCGGGCGCTGCCGACGACTCCAGCGCGCGCCACCGCATTCAGTTGCTCCTGCTCATTGGGCATGCACGGATCCGGTACGAATGCCGGGCAGAGAGTATGCCGTTGGCGAGATATTGGCCTGCTTGATTCGTTGCTGGGCTCGGCGCTCGTTGCGTACCGCGCTGAAGGCCTGCCGCGCTCTGCGTAGCGACGAGATCTGGGTTGCCAGGTGAAGCTGGTAACGCCACCACGGATGATGCCCCCGGCGCTTCCACAGCGTATAAGCGAACTGGGTGATCGGTTGATCGATGTAGTCGGGTACGTTTTCGAACCACTCGGTGCTCTTGACCGCCGCGTTTTGAAGATCCATGATGTCGGCACGCCGCTTGTGTTCGTAATGCGCGAGAGCCGCCTGGAGGTCATTATGGGCTTCGAGGCTGTCGGCGAGCCCGACGGCATCCTTCATCGCCAGCGTGGTACCTGATCCGATGGAGAAATGAGTCGTGTGCGCCGCATCGCCCATGAGTACCACGTTGCCGTGGTGCCATGACCTGTTGGTGATGCGGGTGAAGTTGAGCCAAGGGATCTTGCCCAGATTCCGCATCGAGTTCATGAGTGCGTGACCGTCGAGATGGTACGCGAAAATCTCCTGCAGCTTCTTCAAACTGTCGTCCGGGCCTAGCGCATCAAAGTCGAGCCCGGTCCAAGTCTCCGGGGAGCACTCGACGATGAAGGTAGTGGTATCGGCATTGTAGGGGTACGAGTAGAACCATATCCACCCGGCGGGAGTCTCTTCGAAAGCGAACATGAAAGATTCGAACATCTTGTGGGTACCAAGCCAGAGATACTTGTTCTGCCCGGCCACTGCGTCTGTCTGGAAGTGCTGATGGTGCGAGCGTCGAATGCGGCTGTTGACGCCGTCGCAAGCGACAACCAGATCGGCGTCAGCGACCTCGGAAAGATCCTTGACCTCGCGCTCGAATTGGATATCGACACCGAGTTCGACTGCTCGATCAACGAGAATATCGAGAAGATGCTTGCGGCCGATGGCGTATCCGTATCCACCGAGGTGTGCCCGCCGCTTCCGGACGTATACTTCCTGGTTGTGCCATGACGCCGGCTTTTCGAATATCTTTTGCGCGCTGGCGGGGTCGTTGTGGTAAAGGCTGTCCAGTAATGGATCGGAGAAGGTGACTCCCCATCCGTAGGTCACCCCGGCCGGGTTACGTTCGATAACCGTGATGTCATGGGTAGGGTTGCGCAACTTCGCCGAGATAGCGAAATAAAGACCCGCGGGCCCGCCGCCGACGCACACGATTTTCATACCGTCTTCCGCCTTCCTCATCGACGGTGAGCAAAATGGATTTGACAAGGCTTGTAGTGACGACGAATGCGGTGTTAGCCGGAGGATACCCCGGTGTTGGTGGACGGCGAGGTCACCATGCCAGGACTCTGCGGTCTGGCCTGTCCACGCGAGCCGCGCAGCAGGCTTTGCGCCTTGCGGAACAGCCGGCGGCCGGTGGCGGACCGCCATGCAAGGTCATAGACCATCCGCAGCGGCGCAGGCCTGATCATCTCCACCGCAGGTGGGTAGCGGAATGCGGTACCCCCGAAGGTCACCTTGGGTTGATCCGCGGTGGGCAGTGAGTCGGCGTCGCGCTCCGCTCCGTCCAGTAACGCGGCCAGCGTCTCGGGGCGTAAGCCGCCAAAGTCGAACCACCGGTAACCCTGCGCCTTGGCCCACTTGATCAGCTCCCAGCGGATAGCCGCTGGCACAGACAGCCGCATCGCTTCACCGGAGCGGTCGAACCCCGACAGCCGGCCTCGGACCATCTCACCGCATCCGGTCATCAGGTCCACCGCGACGGGCACACCATCGACCTCACCGACGAACATCACGACATGCCCGGTAGCAGCCAGTTCGCGGTACAACGCGATGATGTAGTCCAGCGGCAGCGGGGTGTATCCCTGGTGCTGGGCCGAACTGGCCATCAGGTCGGCCAGGAGTGGAACATCGGCCTCGGTGCCGGTCCGGACCCTGACCCCGCGCGACTCCCACCGGTTGGTCCATGACTTGAGGCGCTTGCCGAACCTGCTGCGGATCACTGCGAGGTCTTCAGTCAAGTCGATGCGGATCGAACCCTGCGGGGCGATGCCGGCAGACGAGGGCCGGAAACCGCGGCGGATGAGCTCGGTGCTGGTGTCCTCGGCACCTTCGGGAGGCTGGATGAACAGGATTGGCAGCCGCCGGCGGCTCAGCATCACGAGAGCATCGACGAGCGCGTGACGGATATCGCCGGCAGCGCGTGCCTCTGGCGAGACCAAAGGGCCGTACGGCAGGTAACCGACCGAGCCGAGCACGGGAAAGCGGCGGGTCAAGATCTGCGCCCCGCCAACCAACTCACCGGCTTGGTAGGCCAGCAGGTACAGCGGGGTGAAGCCGACCCGGCTACGCAATCCTCCCCAGACGGACAGCTGGGTCACGTCGGTGCCCGGCGTGTGATCCACCAACTGGTCCCAGGCGTGCAGCGCTTCAGGGCCGGGATCTTCCCTGATTGCGACATGGATCTTCTCGGCACTACTGCCGCGGCTGCTCTCCATGGCGGCTCGATCCTGTGATGTCACGCCTACCGGAGCGTTTCGCGCTCCGACTCGCGTCATCATCATGCCGAGTCCGGGCCACCAGCCGAGTCCTGCCACCATCACCCACCCCCCGAGAAGTCGCCAAGCAGCATCCCCTCGCGATGCTGCTTCGGCTCCGGCCCCCACGCTGAACGCAGGCGCATGCCAATCACCCTCAGCTAAAGTGTCGTCAACGCACCGTCAGTCGTTACGTTGTACCGCCACGGCTGTGGCGGCCTTACAGACGGTGGGCCGGGTGGTGCGGGACATGCGTTGCGACGGCGGGCACGACCCGCTAGGTGGATCCGGTGCTGCGGGCCTGCTCTTGCGCGCCCCGGATGCCCGGCGCCAGCCGCTGGCGTTGCTGCGGCGCGGGGGAAGCCTCTGGGGAGATCTGTGGGGCGTGCCGGGCGGCCCGCACCACAGCGATGAAACCCCGGCCAAGGCCGCGCTGCGCGATGCGGCCAACCAGGCCGCCGTGAATCCCGGGCGGGTGCGCGTTCGCGGAACGCAGGTACATCGCCCCGGCGAGGCCTGGTCGTTCACCAGCGTGATCGCCGACGCCACCGAGCCCCTACCGGTACGCCCCCAGCCCGCCCAGCTGGCCTGGGTTCCGGAAGATGATGTCGCTGGGTTCGACCTGCATCCGGCCTTCGCGGCGGCCTGGCCTGAGTTGCGGGTGACCGAGATAGGGCTCGTGGTGGACGCGGCCAACGTCGTCGGCTCGCGTCCCGACGGCTGGTGGAAGGATCGGGCCGGCGCCGCCGAGCGCTTGCAACGGGTGGTAGCTGCCGCTGGGCCTGGGGTGTTTCCCCGCCCGCAGGGCGGCTTCGGTTGGGTGGCCAACCCGGTGCTGGTGCTCGAGGGCGCCGCGGTCACAGCCTCTGATGTGCCCGGCGTTGAGGCAGTCCGCGCTCCCGGCGCCGGCGACGACACCATTGTCGATATCGTCAGTGTTCCCGGCGACTGGCTCGTCGTCACGGCCGACCGCGCACTGCGGGGCCGCCTGCCACCTCATGCCTGCGCCATCTCCCCGTCCGCGTTCCTCTCCTGGGTCAGCGCCTAACCCGCGTTCGCCGTCCCTTGCCCGCGTTCTGGATGCAGACTGCTGTTTTTTCGGGCTCAAAAACCGCAGTCTGCATCCAGAACGCGGTCGGGGTCAGAAGGTGAGGGCGAGAGCAGGGTCAGTAAGGAGGGCGCCGATGTCGCTGAGGAACCGGGAGCCCTGGGCGCCATCGACGACGCGGTGGTCGACGGACAGGGCAAGCTGGCAGACCTGGCGGGGCACCACAGCACCGTCCACCACCCACGGCTGTTCCCGGATCGCGCCGAGGGCGAGGATCGCCGACTCACCGGGGTTGAGGATCGGCGTGCCGGTGTCGATCCCGAAGATCCCGATGTTGGTGATGGTGATCGTGCCACCGAGCATGTCACCGGGCGGGGTGTGACCGTCCCGGGCCGCGGTGGCGAGCTCCTCCAGCGCTACGGCGAGCTCGTGCAGTGGCATGCGGTCTGCGTAGCGAATCTTCGGCACCACCAGGCCCCGTGGGGTGTCCACGGCGATGCCTAGGTGCACGTGGTCGAAGTAGACGATCTCGTCGGCGGCCTCGTCCCAGCTGGCGTTGACTTCGGGTGTGCGCCTTACTGCCAGGCACAGCGCGCGGGCCGTGAACGTCAAGGGGGTCAATTTCACCCCGCGGAACGCGGGTCGCTCTGCCAGCCGGGCTCGTAGCTGCATCATCGCGGTGACGTCAACGGTGAGGAACATGGTGACGTGCGGCGCAGTAAACGCCGAGGAGACCACCGCTGCCGCAGTGGCCTTGCGCACGCCCCGCACCGGTTCCCGGCGCTGCCCGGGGTCAGCGCCGGGCCTACTCGCAGCGCGGCGCACATCGTCCCGAGTGATCACCCCGTCCGTGCCTGAGCCAGGTACCGTGCTCAGGTCGATGCCCAGCTCCTTGGCCAGCTTGCGCACCGGTGGCTTGGCCAGCGGGACAGATCCCTGATCTTCAGCAGGGGGAGCAGCCGCAGCGGGCTTGCGGGATCGGCGGGCCATGGCCTGGGTACGTGGGCCGTAACCGACCAGCGTGGTGATCCGCCCGTCCGGTCCCTCAGCACCGATCTGCTGACTGATCTCAGCCGTGGGTTGCGCCGTGGCGTCTCGGGCGTCCCCGGTGTCGATCGCGATCAGCGGGGACCCGACCGCCACGGTGGCGCCGGGTTCGGCGAGCAGCTCGGTGACCACTCCGGCGTACGGGCTGGGCAGCTCGACGGCCGCTTTGGCCGTCTCGATCTCCACGATGATCTGGTTGAGGGTGACGGTGTCACCGGGCGCGACGAGCCAGCGCAGGACCTCCGCCTCGGTGAGTCCCTCCCCGACGTCAGGTAGCGCAAAGACGCTGGTCATAGAGCGTCAATAACCCAAGGCACGGTCGACAGCATCAAGGATGCGATCGACGTCGGGCAGGTAATCCTCTTCGCATTTCGCGGGGGGGTAGGGGGTATCGAACCCGGTTACCCGCAGTACCGGGGCCTCCAGCGAGTAGAAGCACTCCTGCGATACCCGGGCCGCCAGCTCGCCGATCAATGAGGCTTCGCCGGGTGCCTCCGATACACAGATCAATCGGCCGGTGCGGCGTACCGAGTCGAAGACCGGTGCTAGATCCAGCGGCGACAGCGTGCGCAGGTCGATCACTTCCAGCCGCTGGCCGTCCTGCTCGGCGACGGTGGCGGCGTCGAGCGCAGTGCGGACCATTGGCCCGTAGGTAACCACGGTGGCGGTCGTTCCGGAACGCACCAGCCGCGAACTGAACAGCGGTGGCGGCGCCGCGGCGAGGTCCAGCGACGCCTTTTCCCAGTACCGGCGCTTCGGCTCGAAAAAGATCACCGGGTCATCACAGGCGATGGCCTGCTGGATCATCCAGTAGGCATCGACGGCGTTGGCACAGGCCACGACCTTGATCCCCGGGGTATGGGCGAAGTAGGACTCGGGAGACTCCGAGTGGTGCTCGACGGCACCGATACCCCCGCCGTGCGGGACACGCACGACAACCGGCATCCGCAGCTTGCCCTGCGAGCGGTAATGGAATCGGGCGAGTTGGGTGACGATCTGGTCGAAGGCGGGGTAGACGAACCCGTCGAACTGGATTTCGCAGACCGGGCGGTAACCCCGCAAGGCGAGCCCGACCGCAGTGCCGATGATCCCGGACTCGCCAAGCGGGGTGTCCAGCACGCGCTGCTCACCGAAGTCTTTCTGTAACCCGTCGGTGATCCGGAACACCCCACCGAGCTTGCCGACGTCTTCCCCCATCACGATGACCTTGGGGTCGGCTTCCATCGCTGCTCGCAGACCCTGGTTGAGGCCCTTGGCCAGGGTGATCGTCTGGGTTCCCGCGCTGCCCGCCATCAATGCCCATCCTCGAACGACGCATGGTAAGCGAGGAAGTCCGCGCGGGCTGCGTCAAGCGACGGTGACGCCTCGGCGTAGATATTCGAAAAGATCCGCTCCGGGCCGGGGACAGGCATCGACGTACAGTAGTCGCGCAGCCGGCGCGCGAGCTCGTCAGCTTCGTCGATCACCCCGGCAAAGAAGTCCGGTTCCGCCAGGCCCTCCCGGACCAGGTGGACCCGCACCCGCTCCAGAGGGTCCTTGAGCTTCCATTCTTCTAGCTCGTCGGCGAGCCGGTAGCGGGTCGGGTCGTCGGAGGTGGTGTGCGCATCCATCCGGTAGGTGCACGCCTCGATCAACACCGGGCCGTTGCCGGTGCGGCACTCCCGCAGCGCCCACTGAGTGACCGCAAACACGGCGAGCACGTCGTTGCCGTCCACCCGGATCCCAGGGAAGCCGTAGCCGCGGGCCCGGCGGTACAGCGGGACCCGGGTCTGGCGATCCAGCGAAGCCGAGATCGCCCACTGGTTGTTCTGGCAGAAGAACACCACCGGCGCGTCGTAGACAGCGGCCCACACGAACGCCTCATGCACGTCACCCTGGGAGGTGGCGCCGTCGCCGAAGAAGCAGATCGTGGCCTCGCCCGTCTCTGCGTTGCCGATCTTGCCGTCCAATCGCTGCCCCATCGCGTAGCCGGTGGCGTGCAGGCACTGGGTGCCCACGACGACGGCATAAAGCTGGAATCCGGTGCTGTTGGGATCCCACGAGCCCTGGTCGACACCGCGGAAGATACCCAACAGTTCAGTGGGATCCACCCCGCGGCACCAGGCCACCCCGTGCTCTCGGTAGGACGGGAAGGCCATGTCCTGAGGAGCCATCGCGCGACCGGCGCCGACCTGCGCGGCTTCCTGGCCCAGCAGCGGCGCCCACAAACCGAGCTGACCCTGCCGCTGCAAGACGTTGGCCTCACGATCGACCCGGCGGACGAGCACCATGTCCCGGTAGAGGGCTTGGATGCCAGCCGCAGAGATCTCCAGATCGAACCGGGGATGCGAGACGCGCTGCCCTTCGGGGGTCAGCAGCTGGACAAGATCTTCCCCTTCGCTGGTCGCCCGGAGGCCTGCGATGATCTGCTGCGGGTTGTGTGGCCCATCGATTTCCATCGCGGTGCCGACGATAGGACCGGCGAGGGGTTCGACAACCGGGCCCACTGTGGGCTGACCGACTATTGGGCTTCCGACCGGTTTGGCGCCAGGGCTGGAGCGGGATGGTGCGCGCTTACGAGGCGGCATGGGCACCTCCTTGCTGTTACGCCTCGTCCCACTTGTGATGGACACGTCGGCGATGCCGCAGCACAGCATCGCTCCCGTAATGGGTCGCACTGCCAGGAGTCGACGCTGGCAAACCACTCCACCCGCGATTGTCCCACGGGCCACATCGATCGTCACACAGTTCGTCACACGGCATTGGCTTGATGCGCGGGCGGCGCGCCCTCCTTGCGCCGCTTGGGCAGCATGGCGCCACCTGTGATGGCCGCACCTGGACCGAACAGGGTGTCCAGCACATCCTTCACCCGGTACAGGTCCGCGTTGATCTCCTCCTGCAGGCGGGCGAGCTGGTGCAGCTCATGGGCACTGGATCGCTCACGCTGCGTCGCCGTGTCGGTCGCCACGGCGACTAATCGGTCGGCCTCGGCGCGCGCCTGTGCCAGCAGCCGGTCGGCCTCGGCGCGAGCTGCCCTGCTCATCATCTCCGCGTCGGCGGTGGCTGTCCGCACCATCTCCTCGGCGTCCGTGCTTGCCGCGGTGCGGATCTGCTCGGCATCTGCTCGTGCCTGCGCCCGAACCCGTTCGGCTTCCCGTTCCGCCTCCTGGCAGGCGATTTCCAGCTCGCTAGACCGCCGGCGCAGCGCGGTGTCCTGCTCAGCAGCCTTCCGGTCGGCCTCGGTGCGGCGGGTGGCGATCTCTTGCTCGGCCCGTTCCCGCAACTCAGCGGCTTGCGTGCGGGCTTGATCCAGCATCGCGGATGCCGCTGCCTCGGCCTGAGCGCGGACCTCGCGGGCCTCATCCTCGGCAAGCTTGAGGATCTTCTCGACCCGCGCACCGAAGTGGATGTCCCCTGGCTGTTCGCTGTCGGACGCATGACGTCCCTGGCTCAGCGCGTCTTCCAGCATCGCGATGCGCTGGTTGGCTGCCGCGACAGCGTTGTCGGCGGCTGCTAGCTCGGCGGCGAGAACGCGCAACCGCTCGTCCACTTGCCGCTTGTCATAGCCCCGCAGCGCGACATCGAATGTGGTGTCCGTTAAGTCCTTACGGTTCAAGCGGTTCATGTTGTGACCTCCCCGACGGTGGTGAGGCATCCTTACACTTGGTCACGCTCCGCCGACGACCAGGTCGGGACTTTCCACGATCGCCTGCCAGTCCCCACGCCCGGTAGGGCTATCCTCGCCACTGCGTCCGTTGCCGGGCCCACAGAGCCAATCAGGGGGACCGACCCACAGGAGTCAACGCTGAGCTATCAGGATCCGTCCTGGCGCCCGACCCAGCGCTTGCCGGTTACCCGGCTCGTCCCTCCAGGCCCTGCGCCACACCGAGGTCCGGTCCCGCCACGAGGTCCGGTCCCGCGACGCGGGCCTGCTTGGCCGCCGCCTACGGCGGCGCCCCGCCGCGGGCGCCCGCGGCGCCGCCGCCCTGGGCGCATCCTGGGCTTATTCTGTGCCCTCGTCCTCCTGGCGGTGCTGTGCCTCGCGGTCTACGTCGACCGCTCCCTGCAACATGCCGATGCGCTCGCGGACTACCCCGGCCGACTCGCGCCCACCGCGGGCACCAACTGGTTGATCGTCGGGTCAGACAGCCGGGCCGGCCTGAGTCCGGCGCAGGAAGCGCGGCTGACGACCGGTGACGAGGCAGCGGCTGGGGGCAGCCGGACAGACACGATCATGTTGATGCATATCCCGGCTCTGCTCGGGAGCGGGCAGACCACCCTGGTCAGCCTGCCTCGAGATTCCTCGGTCCCGCTCGCGGGTTACGGCCGGGTCAAGCTCAACGCCACCTTCTCCATCGGTGGTCCGGCGCTGCTGGTGCAGACCGTGGAGAAAGTCACCGGGCTACACATAGATCACTACGCGGAGATCGGGTTCGCCGGCTTCGCCGATCTTGTCGATGACGTTGGCGGGGTTCAGATGTGCCCTACCGAGGCGATCAACGATCCGCTGGCCGGCCTGAATATTGCCGCCGGGTGCCAGATGTTCGATGGCCCTAAGGCATTGGGATATGTCCGGACCAGGCACTCGCCGCGAGGTGACCTGGATCGGGTGGTGCGCCAGCGAGAGTTCCTCGGTGCCTTGATCGGCCAGGTAACTAGTCCAGCGGTGCTGCTCAACCCGTTCCGGTTGATCCCGCTGGGCATGGACGCCCCGGGCACGATCACCGTCGACAACGGCGATCATGTCTGGAGCCTGGCCAGATTAGGGTGGGCAATGCGCGCGTTGTCCCATGGTGATGCGGTGACCACGACTGTGCCCTTCGCTGGCTTCGGCACCGTCAGCGACGGCTCATCCGCCGTACTGTGGGACCGGCAAGCGGCTGCCCAAATGTTCAACGCGCTGGCTCAGGACAGAGCTGTGCCCCGCTAGCCCGGAGCGCGGCCATGGTGAAGAACCCGTCGGCGGGTCGCAGCGCCATCAGGTGCGCGAGCGGTTGGACATCGCACAAGCGCGGTGATCGCCGCGAAGTCCTAGACCTCCTCATCGGACGGTCATGGGAATCTGCTGCGGGCATCCGGGTTGGCCAGGCCGGTGTCCGGTGTCCAATCCGGTGTATCAAGCATGCATGATCACACGCGAGGATGACGGAAAGGTCGCCGTGCTGCGGCTGTCCCACGGCGGGCTGAACCTCATAGACGCCGAGCTGCTGGAGGCCATTGCCCTGGAGTTCAGTGAGCTCGCCTGCGGGCACGCCAGGTCGGTGGTCATCACCGGCCATAGGCAGGTGTTCTGCGCCGGGCTCGATCTTAAGCGGTATATGGCCGGTGGCGCGGACTACGCCAGACGTCTGCCGTTGCTGCTGGGTAAGGCGTTCGAGGCGGTGTTCAACTGCCCGTTGCCGGTGGTGGCGGCGGTGAACGGGCACACCATCGGCGGTGGATGCGTGCTGGCGTGCTGCGCCGACGTACGGGTCATGACCGACGGTGAGGGGGAGATCGGGCTGCCGGAACTGCGGGTCGGGGTGCCGTTTCCGCGGGCTGCGCTGGAGATCTTGCGCTACGCGGTCGGTGGCGGGTCGGCCCGCCGGCTGGCGTTGGGCGGGCAGACCTACCGCTCCCAGCAAGCCTTCGAACTGGGCCTGGTCGATGAGGTCGTGCCCGCGGGGGAGTTGCTCGACCGGGCAAAGGCCGTGGCGCGCACCCTTGCCGAACAGTCGCCCGCCGACACCTTCACCGTCACCAAGGCGCAGTTGCATCGCGACGCCCTCGAGCGGATCGATCGCTACCGCGAGGACGAGAACGTACTGGCCCAGCGGCTGTGGGTCGAGCACGCCGTGATCGACGGCTGGGTCAAACGCTACCTGGACTCCGCGAAAGGCAAGCCGCGCTCGGACAAGCCTGGCAGCTGAGGGGCCACGACGCTGCGATCGGCCTGACGAAGACGATGACCGCCTGGCGCGAGGACGAGTGCTTTACTGTCCAACTAAGACACCCCGGCGGGGCTCTCATTCGCAAGCGATACCGTCGCCGTCGCGGTCGAGCCCTGGACGGTAGCCGGGGTCGCCCCTGTAGAGCGGTGTGGCCCCAGCAGCGCGAGCTGCCGCGCAGTTGGAGTAGTAGGTCGATGTGGTGCCTGGTAGTGGCGCCGTGACCAGTGGTGTGGGCAGAGCTGCCGGTGATGTCTCGGTCGTGCTGGCGCCAGGGTCGGTAGCCGTTGCCGGAACCGATGGCTGTGCTGTGGTCGTCGGTGTTGGGACGGCTGTAGGACCGAGCGTGGTTGCCGGCATGGGCACCACCGACCGGGGCGTCGGCGTTGCTGCCCGTGCCACCGTGTGGCGTGGAGTAGCGCGCGGCAACGCTGGAACGACGACTGCGGGGGCAGGTGCGCCTGTTGCTGGCGCGGGGACCGCAGTACCGGTCGGAGTGGTGTTGCTTCGGGTGAGAGCAGGGCCCGTTGGCTCGGGATCACCGATCGTCATGGTGGGTGGGGTGCTCTTTGTGGGGCTCTGGGTCAGGGCGATGACGACGAGAAGCACAGCTGCCCCGCCGGTGACCCACGGCCAGCGCCGAGTTGGTGCGGCATGCCTGCGGCGGGGTGGGGGCAGTGGTTGTACCGGCTGGGCGGTAATGGAGTAGGACGACTCGGGTCGGTAGACGGTGGGTCCGTCGGCGGCGGGCCAGTAGAGCAGTGTGCTAGTCACTGTCGCGCATCGTGGGTCGTCCGGTGCTGGGCGCGCCACAGCGAGGGAAGGCAGGGGAGTTGTCGGCCGGTCGTCGGGTGGTGGAGGAATGGATGGAGGTCTCATCACCAGCCCTTCTCAGCGTTCCTCCCTGCGGCTTATCGGCCGTCGCGGCGAGGCGTTACCCGATCTGCCGGGGTACGCCGCCCATAGCGGCGTCCAGGGGTGGATCTGCCGACCGAAGCGCTGCGCGTCCTGAGCTGGCGCGAACCGGTAAGTCGAGTGTGATAGATCCGGTGTTGCCAGCCGCCGGTCGCTTTCTCACTCAGGGGTTCAAACAAGCTCGGCGGCCGGTAGGCCACTTGGCAGCTGTACCGCTGAGCGGGCTATGGGGCCACCTAAGTGCCGTGGTTGCGTTGTGGGCGGTCGGTGGTGAGGCCGCGGAGGATGGTGTTTACCAGTGCGGTGTAGTGGGTGGCGTGGTCGGTGACGAAGCCGATGTGTTGCAGTTCGAGGCTGACGGCGCCGTGGCAGGCTGCCCATAGTCGTTGAGCGATTTCATCGGGTTCTCCAGGTTGGAGGTGTCCGGTGGCGATGCCTAGTCGTACCGCGTCGACAAGTCGGTTGAAGGCATTGCGGGCGGCGGTGCGCGCAGCATTTGACGGTTCGATGCCGGGAAGAGGGTGATCGAACATCAACCGGTACATTGCGGCGTTGGCCAAGGCAAAGGCCCGGTAGTGGCCCAACCCGGTGACGATGGATCGCCGTGGATCGTCACTGTCTGGGGTGACCGCGACTGCCGTGGACAGCTCGTCGAAGCCTTGTTGCAGCAGTGCGTTGATGATGCCGTCTTTGGATCCAAAGCGGTTGTACACGCCCATGACTCCAACGCCGGCGCGGGTGGCGATGTCGCGCACGGTCAGTGCGTCGGGTCCCCGTTCGTCGAGTAGAGCTCGGGCGGCCCGGAGAAGCGCGTCACGGACTTCGAGCGTGGGGGTGCGGTGGCGGGTCACCGTTGTGCCAGCTGTGTCGACGCGATCGGGATGAGGCGGGCAGCGGGGGACGGCATGCGGCCATGTAACCATGGTGGCTGTGATCATGGCGTCCTTTGCACCAGCGAAACCGGCTGCGACGACGGTGTGGGTGCGTCGCGGAGTGCCGCCAGCGCTGGGTCGGGCAGCGCGAATTCCTGGCTGGGGATCCCGATCTTGCCCGAGACCGCGACAGTGAGCACGCGGGCGATCACGCCGGGGCTGAACAACACTCGGGGATGCGCGTTCATCATGATCACGTCTACGTATTTGTCGGCCAGGTGGCGGTTGCGTACTGCGGCGCGCAGCATGAGGTCAATCCAGCGACGCGCCATTGTGGTGCCGAGCTGCGGTGTGGTGCCGTGGTGCTCGACGCCTGGCCAGCGCAGGTCTTCCATGCTGGCCACAAACCAGGGGATGGCGACATTGGTGGCCAGTCGGCGTTGGAAGGCTCGCTCGAATCCTGGTTCGGTGCCGGCCGCGTAGTGCCGCAGGCAAGTCCGGAGGACCAAGGCGTCGGTGGCGGCCACCGTCATGCCCTGGCCGTAGATGGGGTTGAACGCGCATACCGCGTCACCGGTGACCACGAAACCGGTGGGCCAACCCGGCAGGCGGTCGAAATGGCGTAGCCGGTTGGTGGGAGTGCGGAACCCGCGGATCGGGGTCAGCGGGCGGGCGATGCGGATGGCCTCGTAAATAGTCGGGTCCGGCAGATCCCGGGCCCACTGGAGGAACCCTGTTTCATCCAGCGGTGGGGCCGCGTTGGCGAATCCGCCCAGGGTGACGTGCCATTGTCCACGTTCGACGTCGAGGATCAGGCCCGCTCGGCGGTTGTGCGGGGACCGTCCGTTGATCACCACCCCGGTCCAGTACCGGGGGAATCCCTCGGGTTTGGCGTAGAAGCGTGACGCGTAACCGATCCCGGAGGTAATGGACTGCTCCGGGACCGGGCCGTAACCCAGCGTCGCGAGCCACTCGGGTGCTTTGGACCCGCGGCCGCTGGCGTCGACCACGAGATCGGACTCGAGGGTGTCCGGGCCGGAGCCGTTGCGATGGCGCACCCGTACGCCGCTGACCTGGCCGCCCGCGCCGGTCAGGAGACCGAGAGCATCGACTTCGGGTAGCACCTGCAGGTGCGGATAGTCCCGGGTGAGGCGTTGGCGGAGCAGAAATTCCAGCAAGACCCGGCTGTACATGATGAACTCGTCGGGCATCGGCGTGATCGGCAATGGCCCGAAGGGGCAGACCACCTGTAACGGGACGCTGTCGCGGGCTGGGGAGGCGCCGTGGGCGCGCAGCTCGGTGTCGATGTCAGGAAACAGTTGTTCGATGATGTCGCGGCCGTGCAACAGCAGGCCGTGGGCGTGATAGGACTGCGGCACTCCCTTGCGGTGCTCGGGGGCGTCGGGGAAGCGGTCCCGGTCCAGGATCGTCACCTGATCGAAATGATCGAGCAGGACTCGGGCCGCCAGCAGCCCGGCAAGGCCGCTGCCGATGACCACTGCGCGGCGATCCCGCCCCAGCCCGTATCCCGGCCTGGCCAAACGTGATTCTCTCATGGCACAGCATCCTTCTGAGTAACATTGTTCTATTAATTGAGAAACTAGTTCTACTATGGAAGGGGTGTCAAGAGCTCTGTAGACCGCTCCACGCGAGCTGTGTCGATCAGCGGCGCGTTCGCTCCCTTGCGACAAGGTTCATCTGCCGGACTGCGTCACCTCGTGGGATCCCACCAGCCGGCCAGAACCTTGCGCAGGAACGCCGTCACGGGCACCTCGACCTCGACTGGTTTGTCGATCATGCGCCACGTCCCCGGCGTTCATATTCGTTGATCAAGTCACACGTAGATCTACTTGAGTGTCACCGCGCAAATCCCAGTCCAAGCGAGGCCTCGGGTTGGCCTTACGCAGCGCGTCGACTTCAAGACGCAGCACCAGTACTGTGACGTCCTTGGACGGCGACGACGGCCGAACCCGCCGCCTGGTGCGGGGTCAGCGATCCTGCGCTGCCCGGCGTCCGGCCGGCGTTCGGGCGGTTAGCCGGTGGGCGGACACAGGAACCTCACCAGGCTGATCAGGGCAATGATGAGATAGACCAGGGGTTGACTGCACTGTCCCATGCGGTGTGCAGGACCACAGCCAGCAGATGGATTGCTCCCAGGCGACCCAGTGCGCGGGGCTCCCAGCGCTGATCAGCGGCCCGCCACAGCGCAGGCCGCCTGGATCGTCGCTGTAAGGTCGGCCACTTGGCTGGAGAAATTCGTGTAGGGCAGGAAACCGGTGATCCGGATCGTGCCCTGGGCGTCCGGGACGACCCGGTAGATGATGTCCTGGTCGTCATCGATATACAGCTGCCCACGCCGGCTCACCTCGATGATCGCCGCCGTGCGCTTGCAGCCTCCGTGCTGGCACAGGAACGCGATACGCAGCCGCGCCGCATCGTCCACACCAACCAGTGCCGCAAAATGCGCGGCTAGCCTTGACGGTTGAGGAAAGCCGTGGTGAGCAGGTTATCCAGCTCTTGAGGCCACACAGGCCGACTGAAGTGGGCGCCCCGGGCGGCGTCCGCTCCGGCGTCGCGCCACCATTGCGCTTGCTCCGCGGTGTCCACACCCGGAACGATCAGTGTTGCGCCGGCGCTGCGCACCAGTGGAATCGCCGCGCGCAGTGCTCGGGCTACCACCGAATCATCTCCCGGTCGCTGGGCAATCCGGGAGACGATCCCTGGATCGATCTCCACTGCCCCCACCGGAAGATCTTCGAGATACAGCAGGTACTCGAGGCTTGCTGCGGCGCCCAGTAACACGACCTCGGCGCCCAGCTCAGCAAGTACGCGCACGTTGTCCAGGACATCGCCGTGACCGCGCGCCAGCGCCTCCAGCGGCACCCCGATCCACAGCTCGCCGGGCGCCAGGCCGGTGGCCGACAGAGCGTCGTTCACCACGGCAAGGAGATCGGGATCTTGACTCAGCCGGGCGGTGAGGTCGACGCGCATCCGCGGCGATCCACTAGTCGGGCAGCGTGACACCAGCTGCTGCACCGAGCACGACTGGTCTACCAACCAGCGTCCGAGCTCGATACCCAGCCCAGTCTGTCCGGCGAGCGCAAGGCAGTCGGCGTGGTCGGCCATCGTGCCGTCTGCCCGCTCCCAGTACACCAACGCCTGCAGAGCCACGATCCACCCATTGTCTAGCGCGTAGATGGGTTGGAAGCGTGACCTGACTTCGCCGCTTTCGAAGGCGCCGGGCATTTCGGCGGCCAGCTGATACCGCGATCGCTGCCGGGCATCAGCCGGCGCGTCATACCAGGCCCACTGGCCGGCACCGCTGCGCTTGGCCTCGTGAAGGGTGGCGTCCGCAGCGCGCATCAGCTCAGCGGGCGAGATCCCGGTAGCGTGCCGGTGCACCACGCCGACCCCGGCGGAGACCGCAAGCCCGCGGTCGTTGAGGTAGACCGGCTCGCACAGCGTGTCGTTGATGCTCGCGGCGAGCGCCCGGGCATCGAGCCGGTCTGGGCTGTCCTCGACCAGGATCGCGAAGTCATCGGCTCCCAACCGCGCCACCATCGCGCGCTGGCCGGCCACCAAGTCGCTGAGCCGCCGGGCGACCGAGCGGAGCACCTCGTCGCCGGCTGTCCGTCCGAGTCCGTCAGTGATGACAGAAAAGTTGTCCAGGTTCACCCGGCACAGCGTCACCATGGTCGCCGGAAGGGCAGTGCCGAGGACCTTCTCAAGATGGGACATCAGGTACTGCTCGTTGGGCAACCCGGTGAGGGCGTCATGCAGTGCCTGGGTGGACAGCTCTTGCCGCAGCAGATGCAGCTCGGTGACGTTCTCTACGACGACCTGGTAGTGGGTCGGCACCCGGTCGGCGTCTCGCAACAGCGATATCCCAATATGAGTCCAGGCGACCTCACCGGTCGTTGCGGTGAGCTGTCGCCGGTGCCGGAAGCGGGTCAACTCGCCGCTGGCCAGCCTGCGAAAGGCCTCGGACAGCGTCTTGTCGTCTTCGGCCTGCAGCAGTTGCGGCAGTGACGCGCCGATGACGTCGACCGGCGAGCGGTGAACCAGGTCGGCAAATGCCGGGTTGGCGGTGACCACTGTGCCTTCAAAGGTGCTGATCGCGATGCCCACCGCAGAGGTGAAGAAGATCTCCCGGAACCGGGTCTCGCAGATCCGCAGTTCCAGCTCGGCCTCGTGCTTGGCTTGCTGCAGTGCGTGGGTGGTCGCCTCCTGCTCGTTGAGAACGCACTGCCGGTACGACTCGGCATAACCGCCGGCCAGCGAGGCCAGGATGTGTAGTACGGCAGTGTCTCGCTGATCGACGTCCTGCAGCTCGGCTAACCGTGGCAGTCCTTGGACCAGGACTTGCATGCTGGCACCGAGGTTGCGTGGCTGGATCAGGCCGTGGCAGGCGAGCTCGGCGGCCACCTCCACCGCTGCCTGGTGATCGACCGGTACCGCGGCAACCGCCGTCGCCAGCTGGGTGACCAGCTGCGTGAAGAGTTGCTCGGTCTGTTGGTCAGATTTCGGCACCGTCGGGGCCGCCGCAGCAGCCCAGGCAGACGCCAGCTCAGCCCGGGTCAGGTGAGGCTGCGGTGGACCAGCGGCAGTCATGATGATGTCGGGGGTCGCGAGAGGTCTCGTCCTCGCCGTACCCAGCTGGTCAGCTGGTACACGCCTCGCCTTTCGGAGATCAAGTACACCGTGGCCTAGGGTACTCAGCACCGCCTCGATGCCATTACCTCGTCAGGGTGGCTGAGCCGGCAGGCGGGCTGATCATAGCCCGCCCTGCGGCCCATCAGCGCCTTTGGTCACCGTCGTGACACTTCCGGTTACGCAAAGTTCAACAATATGAGTTGATGTCAGCATAGTGGGGGTCGCACCGCCAGGTCGCTAAAGGAATTGCTACGGAAGTGCTACCCCTCGGCTTATGCTGGAGCGGGCTTTGCGGATAGCATTCCTGCCACAACGGAGCAATCCGGATCGGGCGTAGCCGCGCATTCTACTTCTCGGCGTAGCCGCGCATTCTACTTAAGGTCAACGGTGGTCCGTGAATTGCCCACGCGCTGTTGCCGTACCCACGGCCAGGTGATCAGCGCCCACGCTGTGGCACCGAGAGCGAGCTCGGAGAGCAGGTACCACGGCCATGGGCCGAGCACGTCGAGCAGCGATTTTGCCAGTGGCTTGGTATTGAGAAAGCCGTAGTTGGTGCCCACCTCGTGATTGAAGGCGAACATCGCCACGCCCCACCCGAGGGTTACCAGCACCGCGACCTGATAGCTGCGCCAGCTCGGCCGCAATCCCGCCCCCCAGGTCAGATAGATCGCCGCCCACGGCGCCAGACTGTGGACGCCGAAAAATGCGACGAACTGCAGCGACGGGAAATCCAAGCCGTGCAGCTCCGGGCTGATGAATGCTTGCACGGTGAGCGTCAGACCCCAGAAGTAGGTCAACGCGAACGCGGTTGAGGAGTACGACCACAACGCCCATACCGCGGCAATCGAGGCCAGATCGCACAGTTGCAACGGCAGCGAGTACTTGATCTCTGGCTGCCACGGCAGCACGTAATAGACCTCTACGGGGATCAGGAACGCGACGAACGCCAGTGCTAACGCTTTGCTGAGCCGCTGCCCGGCCGGAGTGCCACGACACCGGCGACCGGCGATGACCAGGACCGCCGCGACCACGAGGAAGATCACGACGGCGGCGGCATGCGACCACCCGAAAGGTTCGAACTGGCGTGCCGCCTGCAGCGGTCCCACCTCAGCGAGCTTAGCGATCCTCACCCCGCCGCAGGCCTGTCTGGCTCCAGTGCACGTTGGTGAGAACCAGCTAGGGCTGGCATGTGGTGCGGAGCCGCGTGCAGGCACTCTCGATGCGGGCTTGTGGACGCATCGTGACCCGCGCCCCGGGATACTGTGCGGTATGGGTGACAGGCAGGTGGAGTTGCCGGCGGCGCTGCTACGCGCCGTCGAGAAGGCCATCAGCCTCCAACAGGCGCCGGTTGCCGGCTACGTTGCGCGGCTGCGTCGCTCGCGGCCCTTCGCGACCCCTGCGCAGATCATCACCGTGCTGGAAAGGCAATATCTGGCGACGGTCACCGGTGCCGGCGCCGCTGTAGGTGGTGTCGCGGCGGCTCCGGCTGTCGGAACAGTTGCTGCTTTCGCGCTCAGTGGTGTGGAGACGGTGTTGTTTTTCGAAGCCACCGCGTTGTTCGCGCTGGCCGTCGCGGAAGTGCACGGCATCCGGATCGCGGACGCCGAACGGCGCCGAACGCTTCTGCTGGCCATCGTGCTGGGTGACAACGGGGCCATGCTGGTCGAGAAACTGGCAGGCCGGACTGGCCAGCACTGGGCAGACTTGCTGCCCGACGCCATCCCGCTGCCTTCGATCACTGCGATCAATCAAACCCTCGGTCGCTGGTTTCTGCGCCGGTACGGGCGCAGGCAGGGCATGCTGGCGGTGGGCCGGCTTGCGCCGCTCGGGATCGGCGCGGCGATCGGCGCCGCCGGCAATCGTGCCTTCGGTCGTACGGTCGTCACGACCAGCCGCCGCATCTTCGGCCCCCCTCCGGCAACCTTTACCGACGCACTGATCATCGACGTTGGTTGACGCCAGGAAGCATAAGCGGCGGCACACGTGCCGAACACATGTTCGATCATGGTGGGAGGCGTGTGTAGTCGGAGGGATGTGATGAGGAACGCCCGGTGTTCCGGCAACGCGTTGGGCTGGCGATTTCGCGAGTGGTCAGGCTGTCTTTGACGGCGTCCGCCTGCGTTTTGCCGGCGCCTGTATCCTGGCGCGGCGTTTCGGCGCTGGCGCTGAACCGACCCGGCAAATCGTTCGATTGCGGATCAAGAAGTCGGGCATCCGGATGATCTTCGATGATTCCGGCGCGCTATGAAGCCGCGGCGTGAACGAGGACAGCGGTCAGCGGTCGAGTTCCGGCGCGGCGGCTTCGACCGACGACCGACAAGCGCGCACGCAGCTGAGGTAAGGAGACCCTATGGAAGGATCGTCCACCGGCCTGCTCCGGTACAAGTCCGGGGGCCATGAGGACTTCGACCTTGAAAAATTCTTCCGGGAGGGCCTCTCGCAAGCCTTGGGTGGAAAAGCCCAGTTAAACATCATGCTTGCCGGTCGTGTCGGGGTGGGAAAAAGTACGCTGGTGAACGCGATCTTCGGTGAGCCGATTGCTCCAACCGGTGTCGGCCAGTCTATAACCCGGAACATTCAACGCTATGATCGGCCAAATCTGCCCATTTCCGTGTATGACACTCCAGGTATCGAGCTCGGCGTAGAGACGGGTCGGATCGCCGACACGTACCTTGCTGAGATCAGGAGGCAGATGGGAGATGACGACACCCGCGTTCATTTTTGCCTGTACTGCGTGCGGACCCGCGACGAACGCTTTGAGGCAGTCGAGTCCGAGATAGTTCGGGCATTGGCGAAAGAAGTCCTGGTCGCCCTGGTTCTCACGCAATGCCCTACCCCTGAAGACCCCCGTGCGCACCGGTTCGCCCAATATCTGGCGTCGCTGCGGCTTCCTGTCCTCAACGGTCGGTGCTTCAAGACGCTAGCGGAACAGGACAATATCGCCGGAGTCACGCTCCCGGCGTTCGGCCTGCCCGACCTGGTCAGCTCAATCTATGATCAGCTTCCGGATGCCCAGCGGTATACGCTGGCCAGTTGCCAGCGGGTTTCGCTCGAACTCAAGATCGCCGAGGCGCGGCGGTCAGTCAATGTCAAGACGGGCACGGCCGCCTTGATCGCGGCCACTCCGATCCCGCTCGCCGATGCCATTCCGCTGAGTGCTTTGCAAATCGGCATGCTGGGTCAGATCGCCACCATCATGGGGCTGAAGGTTGATCCTAAAGCCATTGTCACTGCTTTTGCGACCGTGCTCGGTGTGGCATCGATAGCGCGCACGACGGCAAGTTTTTTCAAGCTTTTCCCAGGCGCTGGAGCCACTATCAATGCAACCATCGCATCGACCACGACGAAGATGCTCGGCGAGGTATTCATCACCGCGTGTACCAATGTGCTCACGCGTCAGCTGGCCGGTGAGCGCATCCACCCGGACGACGTCGTCGGGGAGCTGGTCAAGGAGCTCCCGGTCCTGCTTAATGGCGCTGCTCGCACGACCCTGGGTCGTAGCGCGGCATAATGCGCTCCTTCCCGCATCAGCCGGGCTTGCCGACCTTCTAGTGACCTGCAGAACCGTTGCGCTGCGCGGTGCAGATTCCGGTGCAGGTGGCGCAGAGCGCGCCACAGGACCCTCGCTGGCCCCCGGGCTCCTCGGCTGACTCGGCTCGAGCTTGATCGAAGAGCCGACGCTTGTCCTCCTCGCTCATTTGCGCGTATTCCTGCGCGATGCTGGCGAAGACGACGTTGCTGAAGGCGGCCGAGCCGGACGCCTCCATGAGGCTGCAGCGCCCAGCCAGCACATCATCGATCAGCGTGCAGAATTCATCGTCGTCGCTGTGCTGACGCAACAGCGTGAGCGCGTCCCGAAGTTCCGCGGTCAGCTCCGGCTCCGCGCATCCGCCGTCCATCGTGGGGCTCTCCTCGTCGTGGTGGTCCGCAGGTGCAGACGCCATTGTGCCTGTGCGCGCCGCCTGAGCAGGCTAGCGGCGTACCCCTCCCAGCCTAGTCGGGGTCGTGACCACGTGCGCGGTGGCGTGGCCGCCCGGAGATAACTCATAGTAACCAAATGCTGATCCTGTGTAACAGGCCTAGCGCGGCGAACGAATAACTACCGGACAGATGGTTGACAAAGACCATCCAGATAATGAACGGGAGATGACGTCTTGACTGGATACTTCAAACCGTTTGAACGCGCGCGTAGCGGATGGCATCGGGACAGCTACGGCAGCCGGCACCACAGCCGCAGCCACAGTCATCGCCGCAGTCGCCGAAGCTACAGCCGCCGTCACCGCCACGGCTGCTAGTCGGGTAACAGCACGGCCCAGCGCAGGGCCTCACCTCGGCTATCGAGATGAGGCCCTGCCCGCCATGGGGAGGATGGGCGTTCAGTGGTAGAGCCGCGGGGGAAGCAGCCAGCTGGCCGCGTGACCCCACGCGGGCTGGTACCGCCCAGTCCCGCGGCCAGCATCCGCACTGTTTTCCGGACTTTCTGGCCCTCCACGAAGCCGTATCGCGGGCGTGTGCTGCTCAGCTTGCTGCTGGTAGCCGTGGGTCCGTTCTTGGACACCGCGCAAATCTGGATCTACAAACTGCTAATCGATGACGTCCTGGTCCCGCGCAACTTCGGCGCCTTCCCGCTGATCGCGGCTGCTTATCTCGGGATCGCCGTGGCACAAGGACTCGGTTCGTTTTGCGATGAGATGTTGTCTACCTGGTTGGGTGAGCGGTTCGTGCTGGACCTGCGCACCCGACTGTTTGATCACCTGCACCGGCTGCCCGTGGGCTTTTTTGACCGTCGCCAGCTGGGGGACACACTGTCCCGGCTGACGGGTGACATCGATGCGATCGAAGCGCTGGTGCTGTCGGGACTAACCCGTACGTTGGCGTACTTGTTCGAGATCATCTTGTTCACCGGCGCCTTGTTCTACCTCAACTGGCGGCTGGCACTGGCGTCGCTGATCGCTGCGCCAGCGTTCATGCTCGCCGCGCGCTACTTCTCCCGGCGGATCAAGGACGCTTCCCGGGAGCAGCGGCGGCGCTCAGGTTCGGTGACCGCGGTCGCCGAGGAGAGCCTGGGCAATGTGGCACTGGTCCAGGCTTACGACCGGCACAGCGCCGTCACCGAATGGTTTCGCCGGGAGAGTCTCGGCCGCTTCGTCGCCGAAATGGCCGCGACCCGGCTACGTGCGGTGTTCCGGCCGTTGACCGAAATGCTGGAAGTCGTCGGTGTGGTGCTGGTGATGGGTATGGGGGTATGGGTGTTGCGGCACGATCAGATCACGCTGGGTGGGCTGATGGTGTTCTTGACCTACCTCACCAGGCTGTACAGCCCGATTCGAGGCGCCGGCCGGCTTTCCAACACGATCTATGCGGCCAGTGCCAGCGCCGAACGCATCATTGACCTGCTCGATCACCAACCCGACATCCGCGAGCCCGCGCGGCCACGCAACCTGGACCATGCCCGGGGCAGGCTGGTTTTTGACGGGGTGAGCTTCAGCTACCCCGGTGCTAGCCGCCCCGCGCTGAAGGGAATCACTTTCGCGATCGCTCCCGGGCAGACAGTCGCGCTCGTCGGCGCCAGCGGGGCCGGCAAGTCCACGCTTGGCAAACTGCTGCTGCGATTCCACGATCCCGATGCCGGCCGGATCACCCTTGATGGGTACGACCTGCGAGACCTGACCCTGACCGACCTGCGCAGCCGCATCTCCGCGGTGCTGCAGGAGACGCTGGTCTTTGACGGAACCATCCGCGACAACATCCTGTGGGGCAGGCCCGACGCCACCGACGCCGACGTGGTGGCTGCGGCCACCGCGGCCGACGCGCACGGGTTCATCACGGGGCTACCTGACGGCTACCAGACCCGCATCGGGCAACGCGGCAGGCTGCTGTCAGGCGGTCAGCGTCAACGCCTGGCCATTGCCCGGGCCATGATCCGCGACGCACCAGTGTTGCTGCTCGACGAGCCAACCACGGGACTAGACGCAGCATCCACCCGGCGCATCCTCGCTCCGATGCGCCGGCTGATGGCCGGCCGGACCACGGTGATCATCTCCCACGACCTGCTCACGGTCACAGATGCCGATCAGATCCTGTTCTTGCGTGACGGGCGGATCACCGGTGCCGGCACCCATCATCAACTCCTCGCCAGCAACGCCGACTATGCACATCTATACCGGCTGCACCGTCAGCCTCGACTCCAGCCGGAGCTGATATGACCATCGCACCCGACGTTGCCGAGGCCGTTGTTGATGGCCAGGAACTGGACGGTCCTCCGGCGTACCCGCCAGGGCATCAACTTGCGCCGGGATACCTGGTCGTTGAGCACGTGCGGCGCGGGGAGGATCTGGACTGTTACGAGGCCTGGAGTGTCCAGCGTTACTGCCGGTGTTTCATCAAGACACTGCGGCCCGATACCGCTGCCGACGCGTCGGCGCGCCGCCATCTGGCACGAGAAGCGCGCTTACTGCTCTCGTTGACGCATCCGCACCTGGTCCGCGCCTACGACTACGTGACGCCCAAGGATGGGCAGCCGCCGCTGCTGATCCTGGAGAACCTCACCGGCGCCACTCTGAGCTACCTCCTCGACGGAGGCCGGGAGCGCCTCAGTGCCGTCGATCTGGGATACCTGGGCCAGCACCTGTGCTCGGCGCTGCGTTACCTGCACAGCCGCAATCACCTGCATCTGGATGTCAAACCCAGCAACATCATCGCCAGTGATGGGATCGCTCGCTTGATCGACCTGAGCCTGGCGCGCCGTCCCGGTCGCTGCGCAGCGGGTATCGGGACGCCCGGCTACATGTCCCCCGAGCAGGTCTGTGGGGGTCACCTCGGTCCACCCGCGGACGTCTGGGGTGTCGGGCTGGTGCTCTACCAAGCTGCCACTGGACTCCAACCGTTCGACCTCCCCGACCGGTCCTGCTCGGCCAGTTCACGCACCCGCACCATGGCTCGCTGCCGGGCCGTGTTGACCCGCCCCGTACCCAAGATTCGCGCCCGTCGGCGGCTGCCTACCGACGTGGCAGCAGTTATCGATGCGTGTTTGCGCTGGGAGCCCGATCAGCGACCCACCCTGGAACGGCTCGACGCGGTGCTGTCCACCCTTACCGGCGTCCGGTAGCACCGCCTCAGGTCTTGACGTCGCAGCGGTCGCGGTTACCGCCGGCGTTGGTACCTGCCGGCGAGTTCTGCTTGTGCGATCACTTTGCCCGCGAGTGCGTACGGCAGATCCTTGCGCGGGCTGGCGCCTTCGGCCAGGCCGCTGGGCTCGGACAGGGCAAGCAAGGTGAAGATGTAGTGATGGGCCTTGCCAAACGGCGGGCAAGGCCCGGCCCAATCCGTTCGCCCGTAGTCATTCTTGCCCCCGATGGCACTTGCCGGCACCTTACCTTCCTCGATTCCGCCACTGGCGGGGTCGAGACCGAACAGGACCCAGTACACCTGGCTACCTCCCGGACCGCGGGGATCTTCCAAGAGCAAGACCAACTCCGCGGTGCCCTCCGGGACGTCCGACCATTTCAAGGGCGGGGAGATGTTGTCGCCGTCGCAGGTGTACTGGACGGGGATGAACTCGTTGTCGGCGAAGGCCGGGCTGGTAAGCGTGAGAGCCATAGTGCTGTCGATCGTATCGTTCAGCTGGTGCGGATGCCGTCCAGTAATTGATCGAGGCGCTGGGCGAGTTGGGCGGCAGTTGCCGGTGCCAGCGTGGTCCACTCCGCACCGCCGGCTCCGTGTAACTGCTGAAGGGTGTACCCGCCGCGTTCGGTGGCGAAATAGACCAGTGTCAGGCCTGCCGGGTGCCGGGTCCCGTTGCGGTCCCGGCGGGCGGCACCGAATTTCCCGCCGCTGGTTTTGGAGCCGCGGACCATGGTGACGAAGGACCGCGCGTCGGCGGGCTTGATCCCGCCGCGGATCAGCCGGTTTTCCAACTGGTGCCCGGTGAGCCCCGGTTTCCCGCCGTCGGCTGGCTGCGCCAGCAGTTCCGTGGGCACCGATACCGATGATCCTGGCCCGGCCGGTCGATCCGGAAACTGGCGGGCGACTGCGGTGCACAGGTTGGCGGCCGGATAGGTGCGTACCAGCAAGTGATGGTCGTCGAGCATCGCCAGCGCGGCCCGCTCGCCCCGTGATCCGGCGAGCAACCGCACGCGATCGGCGCCGGCGTGCACGGATCCGTTGATTTGCCGCTGGGGACTGGCCAGCAGCCGCAGCGCATCCTCCACCTCTGGCGCCGGGCCTCGGCGATCGGCCAGGCCCCGGACCTGCAAGCTTTCGAGCGTGCTGCTCACCCGAACCCGACGCTCGTCCTCGGTCAGCTCCGGAAGACCTGGCAACTCCATGTTCCAGTGCCGGGTTCCCAGGCCCAAGCAATGCCAGACGGTGCGGTATTCCTCCTGGGTCAGCACGATTGCGGTGCCGCGCACGCCGACCTCCGGCCTCAGTAGTCAGCGCCGATTACCGGCGGCGCGGTGGGTGGCAGGTCACCAACAATCGCATGGGAGTCATCGTGCAGCAGGTACTTGCTGCGGTGCTCGCGATCCCGCTCGCCCTGCTGGCTGGGGGCGCCTGCCAATGGTGGACCGTAGCCGGTAGGTCCTCCGCTGCCGCGTATCGCCGTGGTGCTGCCTCCTGCGCTGCTCATCTCGTCTACCAGCGGTGTGCTGACTGTGGGTCGGGGACCGAATGCGGTGCTGGGACGCGGACCGAACGCGCTCAAGCTTGCTCCGCCACCCCGGCGGGCACCGGCGCCTCGTGCTTGCGCCGGTCTTGTTATGGCGCTGGCGCCGAAGCCGACACCGCCTGCCAGCGTGCCGCGAACAACGTCCTCGCTGGGTGCTGGGTAGCCGGCCCACTGGCCTGACGGCGCGATGCCTTTTCCCTGCCCGGCCGGAGCGCCTGCGCCTGGGGCGAGCTGGGACACGGTGGCTGCTGGGGGATTGCTGGCCGTGCGATGGGTTACCTGCTGATGAGCCACCGGATGGTGGACCGCTGGTTGGTAAGCCGCCAGTAGATGGGCCGGCACGGGACCACCTGCCATTGCTGCAGGAGCCGCAGCACCGATGCCGGTGCTGGCCAGTGGCAGCGATCCGACGCTGGAGTCCAGTGCTTGCGGCACGGTGAACGCAGGGGCGGAGTCAACGTTGCCGTTGGAACTGGTCTGGTAGACCCGCATCGCTTGACGGGCTTGTTCGGCCGCATCTTGCTGGCGCTGCTGGGCCTTCTCCTCATCGGACGTCACTCCGGGAAACCAGTCGAATTTCTCCGCGGCCCATTCGCCGGGATCACTGAAGAAGCCAACCGATTTCGGAGCGGGCGGCACTGGCGGCACGTTGTTCTTTGCCGTCACCCAGTAGTCGGCCTGCTCCTGCGTCCGCTGCGCCGCGGCGTGCGCGATCTGCATGACATCGTCGATCCACGGCACCATCGCGCTGATGGCGGTGGCTGCTGCGTCCGCTGCCGCGCCCTGCCTGGTGTCGAGAATGGTGCTGAGTACTGTATGGACGTACGATTTGCCGGTCTCGCCGATTTCACTGCCCAGCTTGGCCCAGGCCTGGCTGCTTTGCTGCAGCGGTTCCGAGCCCGACCCGCCATTGATCTGTTCGTAAATGACCTGATGGCTGGTGTCGTCATAGTTGAAGTTCGTCCCCATCGCCCGAGTCCCTCAACTCTTCAACGGTAGGTTCATCAACACTGCCGCAGCCACCTGCTTGCCCACCTCGCACGACTGCTGCGGATTGCTCCTGAAGTCTTCGGACTCATAGGTCAGTGTAAAGCTCTGCCGTTCCGCGGGTTTTACATATATATCGCAGATTGGGATTTCCTTGTTGGTCCTCGTTGCAATGGCAGGATAATCATCAATCGAGGTAAGTTCGAAGAATGGACGGTTTTGATCTTTGCTGTAGACTACTTCCAAGGTCGAATTGTTAATTAACGTGCTGATATTGACTTGTCGAACCGTCTCCTGATTGTCCGAAGTGGTTGCCCACTTGCAACCTAGTGTGCCCAATACAAAATCGTACTGCTTCGGCGGGAGGCTCAGCCCGAATTCTCGCGCTTGCTGCGTGGTCAGCAGTTCGCACGGTCGCCTGGCCAGTGCTGCAACGTCTCGCGGCTTCTTGACTTGGGGGATAGGGCTGGCTGGCTGTGCCGGGCTCTTTTGGGCAAGTTGGGGGGAGGCGCTTGTATCCGTCTCGCACCCCGTCAACGCAATCATTGCCCACGTCGCAATTGCACCCACCAGTGGATAGTTTCTCACAGCGGCAACCCTCCGGTGGGATGCTTAGGTAAGTTTACCTCCTCGGTCTGCAGGTAGATTTTGAGATCCTTCTCCAGCTTCTCCGCCAACACCTTGAGCTGTAATGCTCCGCATCTGAGCGTGGCCGCGAGATTGTTCTCGCCGCTGTCCGACGCCCATTTGCCGATTTGCTCGACCGCGTAAATGCTCACACCGTCAGTCCCGGGAGACTGAATATTCGCCAGCGTATCCGCCGCCATCGCTCGGTCTTCGAAGAACTCCGCGGCGTGTTTTAAGTCGGTGATGGCTTGCGGGACCCGTTCGTAGTCTATCGAGAAACCGGTAGCTGCGCCGTTGCCGCTGAGCAGGTCGGCCAGCGGAGTGCCGTTCAGCACGTTACCCGCATCGCTGCCGGCGCTAGGCCACTGCATCTCGTTGCTCACTGTGGGTCCATTCAGCTCTTCGGTGGAACATTGGTCAGCACCGCGGCGGCTATTCGCTTCCCCACCTCGCATGATTGGCGAGGATTCTTGTTGAGCGTTTTGTCTTCGTAATCCACAAAGATGCTTTGCTGTTCCGCCACTTTAATCCGCACTGCGCAAATCGGCAGATTCGCGTTCGTCATCCTTACGATGGCAGGGTAGCCGGTGATGTCGGTGACCTCGAAGGCTGGCAGCCCGCGATCTCGATTGTAAGCGGCATCGAAGTCCGAACTATTGACCGACAGGGTGATGTCGAGCATCCGAACTATTTCATGCGCGGGAGACGTGGTTGTTGTCCACTTGCAGCGCTGCGTGCCGTGCGTACCGGTCAGCTGGTCCGCGGGCAGGTCGAGCTGAAACCCGGTCGCCTGCTGGAGCGTGAGCAGGCTACAGGGTCGCTGGGTCAGGCCCGCGATATCGCGCGGACTGCTCACCGGTGGAACTGGGCCCAGCGTCTGCATGGGACTTGGCTGCGGGGTCACCGGGGCGGGGGCGGGCGCGGGTGCGGGTGCGCTCGGAGCACCCGCGCACCCCGCCAGCATGATGACTGAACTAGCCGCGATCAGGGCTACCGGGCTGGGCCACTGGTTTTCGTTACTCACCGTGTTCCCTTGTACGCATCGTGTACACGTCAACCGCGCAGTTTGCCACACGCTTCACTGGTTACGGTGACCACGTGGACACGCACATCACCCTGCTCCGCGGCGATATCACCGAACAGCAGGTCGATGCGGTAGTGAATGCTGCTAACAGCACCCTGATGGGTGGAGGTGGCGTAGACGGCGCGATCCACCGCCGCGGCGGGCCGGCGATCCTGGCGCAGTGCCGGGTGTTGCGGGCCGGCCGCTACCGGGCCGGCTTACCTGCCGGCCACGCGGTCGCCACCACCGCCGGTGAGCTGCCGGCTCGTTGGGTGATCCATACCGTCGGTCCGGTCTACACCGAGCTGGAAGACCGCTCAGAGGTGCTTGCGTCCTGCTACCGGCAGTCCCTGCGGGTAGCTGATGAACTCGGCGCGCAGACGGTCGCGTTCCCCGCGGTGTCCGCCGGCGCCTACGGCTGGCCATTGCGCGATGCCGCCCGCATTGCGCTGACCACCGTCACGCAGACCCCGAGCGGCGTGCGCGAAGTCCGTTTCGTGCTGTTCAACCAGGAGACTCTGGACGCTTTCCACGCCGCCTACCAAGCACCTGATAGCCGACCATAGCGGCTTGCGGCCGGGCGGATCGCCCCTTATGGCTGCGTGTCGGGAGGTGGATCTCCGGGAGAGGGAGCTGGGGCGGGTTCCATACGGACGCAGCAGAACGGTGGTGCGGGATCCAGGCGAGCAGTCAGTCCCGTGGTGCCTAGGCCGTCAAGGAGACCTCCGAGCAGCGCCAGGTTCATGCCGCAGACGATTTCGGTGTAATCCTGCGCTAGCGCGTGGAACGGGCAGTTGGCCAGCACGATTCGGCCGTCGTCTAAGCGCGGTTCGAAACCGTGCCCTTTAAGCACGCGCAGCGCGGTATCCCGGGCATTACCGTCACCGTCAGCAGCCCGTGCCGTTTCGCCCAGTTGCTTGCCTAGCTGGTAAGCGCGTTGGTCAAGAATCGCCCGTGGTGATTCGCCGGACCTCTCGGCTTCCTCGACTGCGCCGGAAAGCAGGCGCCCGGCGAGGTCGTAATGACGCTGGGGCAACGACACGGCGACGTGCTGATCGGATCTGCGGTACAGCTTGGCCGGTCGCCCCGCCCCGGGGCCGGTGCGGCCGGTGCGCCGCTCATAGGCCACATCGAGCAGCTTTTCGTCGACCAGCCGGTCAAGGTGAAATGCCGCGGTCGTACGCGGCAGGTCAAGAGCCGCCGCAGCATCGTCGCGGCTGACCGGTCCAGGTTGGTTCACCACGTAGTCGTACAGCTGCCGGCGGGTCGGCTCATCGAGCGCGGCAACCGCTGAGATCTGAGCCTCCCGGGGCATCATTCTATTACCAACCTTTGTTGACTAAACAGAGGCAGAGATCTAATGTTAACATATCATGTTATTAGAGTGCTGGAGGCTAACGTGAGCGCACGGTCGGAGAGGGCCGTCACCCCCTGCTACTACCTGCAGCATCGGTACCGTCCGGTACCGGTCTGTGCCTCTGCGATGGCTACCCTCCGGTCACTGACTCCAGCTTGTGCAGGGCTGCCGGTGTGACCTGCGCCCTGCGTTGCGCGCCCGATGATCTGGAGCGAAATCACCGTCGGATCGATAGTAGCTCCCTGCACCGGCTGCCCATCGTGTTGAGCCACCCGGTTTCCGCTGCTGTCGGCATCAGTGCGGTACTGGTGTCGCTGCCCGCGCGGGTCATCGATCTGGTCACTGTGGCCGAGCAGAGGCTGACCGCGATCGGTGCGGTGGTGGCAAGGACTAGTGCCCTGCCGGAACGCGCTGAGCACGTCATCAGTACCGCCGAGGACGTCATCCGGCGTGCCGACCGCGCCGTCACGGACGCCGGCGGGACGGCGCAGCAGGCGCGTACCTTGACGGATTCCGCCATTGCGCTGCTGGATCCTTCCTCCGGCACGCTGGACCAACTGGCGTCGGTGGTGCGGCGCCTGGCCGAAACTACCCAGGCAAGTGACATTGATGCCTTGGTAGACCTCGCCGGGCGGCTGCCTCAACTCGCCGATGCGATGCACCAGCAGGTGCTTCCACAGCTTGTTCACCTCCAGCAAGTTGCGCCCGATGTGCACCAGTTGTTAGACCTGGCGTCCCAGCTCAGTCACATGGCCACCCGGCTGCCCAAGGTTTTCCGCCGACCCCACCACCAACCGTCTTGATCGTGTGTCTCTGGAGGGCCCGCGGCCGCGCGCTGCCTCGTGCCCTCCGTCCCCCATCCCCACTCAAGGAAAGAAGCCGGATGACCACATTCGACCCCGCCGCGTCGTTGCCCGAGCAGCCAGCCGCTGTACGCCAACCCAGCCTCCGGGTGGTCGCGCCCCGGCAGGGCGTGGACCTGGCCGCAGCGGAGCAGGCGGTGGCCGATCTGCTGGTCGCGTTGGGTAAGGATCCGAACTCGGAGCACCTTTCGGATACCCCCCGGCGAGTGGCGCAGTCCTTCGCCGAACTGCTCACTCCCCGGGAGTTCGACCTGACGACGTTCCCCAATGATGAGGGTTACGACGAGCTGGTACTCGCCAAAGGCATTCCCGTGCAATCGCTATGCGAGCACCACCTGTTGCCATTCCACGGCATCGCCCACGTCGGTTATCTGCCCGGGAAGCGGATCCTCGGGTTGTCGAAGTTGGCACGGGTCGTCGAGCTGTTTGCTCGGGACCTGCAGGTTCAGGAACGCCTGACCCAGCAAGTCGCCAATGGCTTGCTGGAGCATCTGGCCCCTAAGGGCGTCGGCGTGGTGATCGAAGCCGAGCACTTGTGCATGTCATTACGGGGCGTGCGGGCCACTGGCTCGCGGACCGTAACCTCGGCGCTGCACGGGGTACTGCGCGAGGACGCCCGCTCCCGGCAGGAGTTTTTCGCGCTGGCCGGGGTGGCGTGATGAGCGTGAACGTTGACATCCGTCCCTGACCGCTTCTTGGTGGCCATGGCGAACGGTGACCACTTCGTGGTTGCTGGCGGATGCGGGTGCGGCGCACTCGAGCGGGTTCCCATCGGGAGTCGAAGCCTCTCTCCGCCTGCACGCGGTAGCCCTCGATGAGGCTGTCCGATTAGCAGTGCCGGGGTGACGCCTCCCGCGCGATGGCCCGGGAGGCGGCCGCTCAGCGCTATCTCACGGACGCCTTTGCGACGGGGCGCTTGCGGCCGCCGGTTTCGGCCATCCGAAGCCTCTGCCGTCACCGGTACCCGCATTTGACAGAATCTGCAATATAAAGTTTGCCGCCGACACGGCCTCGGCGCTCATGAACTGATCCGGCTGGCAAAATTTTTTTTCTGATCGCTTCTTTTGTGGCCGCGACTATATAGCAGTCCAAGCCCCACGAAGCATTGTCACCCCATTGTCGGTACCAGGGGACAACCGTGGGCATGGTGGTCGAGCAGACGCTGCGCTCGGGCACGGAGATTTCCCGCCGGCGGATGGGTTGGGACCCGGAGTCTTCGAGGTGCCTGCGCTGCGGGTGGTTTTTCCACTACGGCCATGGATGGCCGGCAAGCCTGGGCCGAGGGGGCGGGCGTGCTGTCGTGAACTCGACACCAACGACGTCCGCAGGCCGGCCGGATGTCGATGGCGTCGAGTTCACGGCGTTCGAGCTAGCTCAGCGCTCGGACTTCGATTTTCCCGCCGCGGACCCGGGTCTCGTAGGCTGGCTGTGGCGTGGACGCCGGGCCGCGCACGATCTCGCCGTCCGACAGCCGGAAGGCGCTGCCGTGCCATGGGCAGATGACGCAGCCGTCGGCGAGCTCGCCTTCGTTCAGCGGACCACCGGCATGGCTGCAGGTGTTCGCCAGGGCATGGATGCGCCCGTCTTCGCGGACCAGCAGCACTGAGGCTTCACCCGCGGAGACCCGGCGCAGCTCGCCCTCACCCAGTTCCGCCTCGGCAAGCACCGTCGTCCACTCCTGCGGGCGGTACTCGAGGAAGGTGTGGTTGACGTTGACGCCTTTGGCAAACGACAGATGGCCACCGAGGTACGCGCCAGCGACGAGGACGCCGAACCCGGCCAGCCCGAGAAGCTTGCCGGTGCCGCGCCCCCCGCTACGCCGGGCAAGCAGCGACGCCACGTACAGGCTCAAGGCGGCGACGTTTGCAGTGGCGTGGACCGCGCCGATCCGCCGGTCTGCGCCGATGGTGTCCGACCAGTCGTTGAGGCCGGTTGCCGCGGTCGGGATCGCGCTGAGGATCCCGGCACCGACGAGCAGGTCGGCCGCCGGCTCAGCCTTGGCGCCGCCGACGAGGTCCAACAGCGCAGACATAGTCCAGGCGCCGATTGGCACATCGGTGAGCATGGGATGGGCAGGATGGCCTAAATACGTACCACTGAGCAGGTTGCGGACTGCGCGAGGCTGCACCGCCTTGCCGACCAACCCGGCCACCGGTTTGGCCACTTTGTCGAGTGCGGTGAACCCTTCAATCCGGCGCACCAGCGCGTCTCCAAACGCCATGACTAGGAATCCTTCCTACTCAAAGTCCCCCACCTAGCCGTTGCCCGACGCTACCAAAGGACAGTTCAGTACGCGCGGCGTCACTTGACGATCAGTGTGCCTGTCATAGAAGGATGGAGGGTGCAGATGTAGGGATATGTACCCGGCGTGGTGGGCGCGGTTATTTCCCCGCGCTGGCCGCCGGCGATTGTGCCGGTATCGAATGTTTTATTGACGGCAGTTACCGTATGCGGAGCTCGATCCTGGTTCAGCACCGTGATCTTCGTTCCGGGAGCGACCGTCATAGTAGCCGGTCCGAACCCGAAGTTCTTGATCACGACAGTGTTGGGCGCGTTTGTTGAGATCACTGCGGTGTCGTCGCCGGTGCTCGTGCTCGCTGCTGCGCTGCCATGGCTGACCGCGACCCCCAACGCGGCGATCAGCGTTGCCAGCAAAATCGCCAGCACGCGCCACCGACCCGCAGCAGCTCTCGCCGGATTACCGGCAAAGGCGGTTTCTAAGCTACCTACCTGATCGGAACGATCTGGACTGTGCACACGTACACCACTCATCGATGCCACCCCCCGCGGATCCGACGCCCTTCTAGAATCATGATTTGCTAACGTTAGACCTGTCGGATTCCTTTCGTCAACAGATCTTCGTCCTAGAGGAGATCGCTGCTCAACTCGCAGGTTGGCCGCGGGTGCGGCCGGCCTTCTGCCATGCTCCATGTGACGGATTGCAGCCCGTGGGGACAGGAGAAGTGATGACCCAGCCAGACCTCAAACCGCGTAGCCGGGATGTCACGGATGGGCTTGAGCGCGCCGCAGCACGCGGCATGTTGCGCGCCGTGGGTATGCGTGATGACGACTTTGCCAAGCCGCAAATCGGTGTTGCGTCCTCGTGGAATGAGATCACTCCCTGCAACCTGTCGCTGGATCGGCTTGCCAAGGCAAGCAAGGAGGGCGTGCACGCGGCAGGTGGATTCCCGATGGAGTTCGGCACCATCTCGGTCTCCGACGGGATCTCCATGGGGCATGTTGGGATGCACTACTCGCTGGTGTCCCGGGAAATCATCGCCGACTCGGTGGAGACTGTCGTAGAGGCCGAACGGCTGGACGGCGCGGTGCTGCTGGCCGGTTGCGACAAGAGCCTGCCCGGGATGCTGATGGCCGCCGCGCGGCTGGATCTGGCGGCGGTGTTCCTCTACGGAGGCACCATCCTGCCCGGCCGGGTGGGTGATCGCGAGGTCAACATCGTCGATGCCTTCGAGGCGGTGGGTGCATGCTTACGCGGCCGGATCAGCCGCGCCGAGGTCGACGCCGTGGAACGCGCTATCTGCCCTGGCGAGGGCGCCTGCGCTGGCATGTTCACCGCCAACACCATGGCCTGTGCTGCTGAGGCGCTGGGTATGTCCCTCCCCGGCTCGGCCAGCCCGCCTGCCGTGGACCGGCGCCGCGACGGGTTCGCCCGGGCCAGCGGCAGTGCCGTGGTGGAGCTCATCAAGCGTGGTATCACCGCCCGGCAGATCCTCACCCGGCCAGCATTCGAGAATGCGATCGCGGTGGTGATGGCCTTTGGCGGCTCCACCAACGCGGTGCTGCACCTGCTGGCGATCGCGCACGAGGCCGGGGTGCCGCTGGATCTGGACGACTTCAACCGTATCGGCGACAAAGTGCCGCACCTGGCCGATGTCAAGCCTTTTGGCGCTCACGTGATGGCTTCCGTGGACCAGGTTGGTGGCGTGCCGGTGGTGATGAAGGCGCTGCTGGGCGCTGGGTTACTGGACGGCGACTGCCTCACCGTCACCGGGCGCACCGTCGCCGAGAATCTCGCGGAGCTGGATCCGCCGGACCTGGACGGCAAGATCCTGCATAGCCTCGACGATCCCATCCACCCGATCGGTGGGATCACCATCCTGCGTGGCTCGCTGGCCCCCGACGGCGCGGTGGTCAAGACCGCCGGCATCGACTCGACCAGATTCGACGGGCGAGCTCGGGTCTTTGACGGCGAGCAGGCCGCGATGGCTGCCGTGCCCGATCTGCAGCCCGGTGATGTGGTGGTGATCCGGTATGAAGGCCCGCGCGGCGGACCAGGGATGCGCGAGATGCTCGCGGTCACTGGGGCGATCAAGGGCGCCGGTTTGAGCAAGGATGTCCTGCTGGTCACCGACGGGCGTTTCTCCGGCGGCACTACCGGCATGAGCATCGCGCACGTCGCGCCCGAGGCTGCCCACGGCGGCCCCATCGCGCTGGTCCGCGACGGCGACCGCATCACGCTAGACGTCGCCCGCCGCGAGCTGATCCTGCAGGTGGATGCCGAGGAACTCGCGCGGCGCCGCCAGGAGTGGAAGGCCCTGGAGCGCCCCCTCCATGGTGTGCTGGCCAAGTACGCACGCCTGGTTGGCAGCGCCGCAGAGGGCGCAGTGTGTGGGTGACGGGCTCGCGCCCAGGGTGGGCACGTCAGGATGGACGTACCCACCCTGGCGCGGTGTTTTTTACCCGCCAGGGCTACCGCACCGCCGGGAATTGGAGTACCTGTCCCGGCAGCTGAACAGCGTCGAGATCAACTGTTCGTTCTACTCATTGCAGCAGCCAGCCAGCTACCAATGCTGGGCAGCGGCCACCCCCAGCGATTTTGTCTTCGCTGTCAAGGGCAGCCGGTTTATCACCCATATGAAGAAACTGCGGGATGTGGCGACCCCGCTGGCAAACTTTTTCGCGTCCGGGGTGCTCGCTTTGGGTGCCAAACTCGGGCCTTTGCTGTGGCAATTACCACCCAACCTGCCATTCGACGCAGGCCGCCTGACAGCATTTTTCGATCTGCTTCCCCGCAGCACCGCCGAGGCCAGCCGGCTCGCGCAGCGGCACGACGAGCGACTAGCGGGGTGGGCCTGGACTACCATCGATACCGACCGGCCACTGCGCCATGCGCTGGAAGTTCGCCATCCAAGCTACCGCGATCCAGCGCTGATCGAACTGCTCCGAGCCCACGGTATTGCCCTGGTGGTCGCTGATACCGCGGGACGCTGGCCGTACCTGGAAGACGTCACTGCCAGCTTTGTCTATGTCCGCCTGCATGGCGACGTGGAACTGTATGTCAGCGGTTACACCGATGAGGCCCTGGACACCTGGGCACACCGCATCCGCGATTGGCGCACCGGTGCCAGGGTCCACTCCGAACACACCATCGCCGAGCCCGCGTCGGCGAGACCGCGGGATGTATTCGTCTACTTCGACAACGACGTCAAGGTGCGAGCGCCGGTGGATGCGATCTCGCTGGCTCGCCGGCTCGCCTTGCCGGGCTGACAGCGGCCCGCGGGCCGCATTCGCTAGATAACCGCAGTCTGGATGCAGAACGCGGTTTCAGGGCGCCCGAAAACAGCAGTCTGCATCCAGAACGCGGGTTGGAAGGTGCGCTAGGGGTGGGGGAGCTCAGCGAGTACTTCGTCGGAAAAGTGAGGCCAGGCGGTACGGGCCCATGGGCCGAAATCCCGATTGGTCAGCGCGATGCAGGCCGCGTGAGCTACCGGATCCGCCCACAGGAAGGTGCCGGATTGCCCGAAGTGCCCGAAGGTCTGCGATGAGTTCTGGCTGCCCGTCCAGTGCGGACTCTTGTGATCGCGCAGCTCGAAGCCTAGACCCCAATCGTTGGGGCGCTGCATGCCGTAGCCGGGCAGCACGCCGTCCAGGCCTGGGAAGGTCACCTGGGTGGCTTCGGCGAGGATCTGCGGCGCCAGCAGCGCCGGTGCCTGCAATTCGGCCGCGAACCGGGCTAAATCAGCGCACGTGGACACACCGCCCGCGGCGGCGGTGCCGGCCAGCCGGGAGGAAGACATGCCCAACGGGCGCAGCACGGCATCGGCCAGGTATTCCGGGAAGGGGATGCCGGACGAGGAGGCCACCGCATCGGCCAGTGCCTCGAACCCGGTGTTGGAGTAGATCCGCTTGGTGCCGGGTGCCGCCGAGACCTGCGGCGTGTCGTAGGCCAACCCGGAGGCGTGCGCCAGCAGGTGGCGCACTGTAGCGCCGGGCGGCCCAGCCGGTTGATCCAGCTCAATCGCGCCCTCCTGGAGCGCCAGCAGTACCGCGTAGGCCGAGAGCAGCTTGGTCACCGAGGCCAGCCGGAATGGCCGGTCCTGGGGGCCGTGGCTACCTGCCACCGCACCGGAGGAGTCGATCACCGCGACGGCGACCGCGTCGACGGGCCACTGCTGCACGCCACGCAGGCTGTCCATGGCGGCCGACGGTACGCGGTCGTGGCAAGATCGGGTTGTGCACTCCGATCCCTTACTTCTCGGGCCTGGACCGTCGAATCCCTACCCGGAAGCGGTCGAGGCGCTGAGCCGCCCCGTGCTCGGGCACCTCGATCCAGAATTCCTCGCCCTGGTGGCGGAGACAGCGCAACGGCTGCGAACCGTCTTCGGCACTCGCAACCGCCTCACCGTCCCGGTCAGCGGTACCGGTTCGGCGGGTATGGAAGCATGCCTGGCCAGCCTGCTCGAACCTGGCGAGCTAGCCATCGTCGGGGTCAACGGTTACTTCGGGGAGCGGCTGTGCGAGGTGGCGCGCCGGATCGGCGCGGACGTCCAGGCCGTGCACGCGCCGTGGGGATGCACCCTGGACCCCGGCGAGCTTCTTGACGCCCAGCGTGCCGCGCCGCAGGCCCGGCTCGTGGCAGTGGTGCACGCCGAAACGTCGACCGGGGTACGTAACGAGATCGGTCCGCTGAGAGCGTTGCAGGACACCGATACGCTGCTGGTGCTGGATACCGTCACCTCCCTGGGTGGGATCCCGGTCGAGGTGGATGCCTGGGGTGTCGACGCCTGCTACTCGGCCGCCCAGAAGTGCCTGGGCGCTCCCTCGGGCATCGCGCCGGTGACGCTGTCGGAGCGGGCGGTGCAGCGCATCCAGCAGCGGCAGGTGCCAGTGTGCTCGTTCTACCAAGACTTGAGCTTGCTAGATGCCTACTACCAGGGGGATCCGCCGCGTTATCACCACACCGCCAGCTCGACATTGATGTCATCGGTGCACGCGGGTCTAGGACGGCTCCTGGAAGAGGGCTTGCCTGCGGTGTGGGAGCGCCACGCGCGAGCCGGTGAGCGGCTGCAGGTGGCGCTGCCCGAGTACGGTTTCGAGCTGTTCGCCGAGCCGGGCTACCGCCTTCCGCAGCTGACCACCGCCCGCCTACCCGAGGGCCTGATGGATGCCGCCGCCCGCAAGCGACTCCGCGAAGACTTCGGTATCGAGGTCGGTGCAGGCCTGGGCCCGCTGGCCGGCACCGGTTGGCGCATCGGCCTGATGGGCCACAACGCCCACACCCGCCCCGTGACCACCCTCCTTGCCGCCTTGAACGGCCTGCGCTGACTTAGGGCGGCTTCAGGATCAGGTAAGCGCGAAGGTGGCCGGGTCCGCACCGATCCGGCGCCCGGTGTCCAGTGCAGTAATCGCTGCGATGTCCTCGTCGGACAGGGCGAAGGAGAAGATGTCGTGGTTTTGCCGGATGCGGGTGGGATGGGCGGATTTGGGGATCACGATGTTGCCCAGCTGCAAGTGCCAGCGCAACACCAGCTGAGCCGGGGTTACGCCGTAACGGTCGGCAAGCCGGGTGATGGTGGGGTCGGACAGCACCGTGCCTTGGCCCAGCGGGCTCCACGCTTCGGTGGTGATGCCATGCTCGGCGTGCACCGCGCGTAGCTCCGTCTGCGGGAAGTAGGGGTGTAGCTCGATCTGGTTGACGGCGGGTACCGTGCCGGTCTCGGCGAGCAGCCGCCGCAGGTGCTCGGCGGCGAAGTTGGACACCCCGATCGCGCGCACCCGACCGTCTGCGGCCAGCTTCTCCAGCGCCTTCCAGGTCTCCACGTAGCGGTCCGCGCTAGGCACCGGCCAGTGGATGAGGTACAGGTCCACGATGTCCAACCCCAGCCGCCGCGCGCTGGCATCGAATGCGCGCAGTGCCTGGTCATAGCCGTGGTCAGCGTTCCACAGTTTCGTGGTAACGAAGACCTCTTCGCGCGGCACGCCGGACGACGCGATTGCCTTGCCGACACCTTTTTCGTTGTGGTAGGCCGCCGCGGTATCGATGCTGCGATAGCCAGCTTCCAGGGCGATGGACACAACGCGCTCGGTGTCCCGGGGTGGCACCTGGAATGTGCCGAAGCCGAGTTGGGGAATGCGAACATTGTTGTTCAAGGTAGTGGTGGCTACATCGCTCATACTGGAGGCAACGCAGAGGCAGTGCGAATCGGTGCCACCGCGGATGCATCCAGCTGTTGCCGGCCGTTTGCTGCCGCGCCCACGCGGACGTCGCCGATGCTGCGGTGATCGCCAACCGGATGAGCGCAGCGGGAAATACCCACAGCGTTCGTCGTGGCGTCCGCGCCGGTCAGCCGACGAGCTGATGCAGTTCGTTTCCCATCGAGTGGCGCCGTACAACAAAATAAGGATCGTGGAATTTGTCGACGAGATCCCCAAGTCACCATCCGGCAAGATCCTCCGGCAGGTCCTCGTCGAGCGCGACCGTGCCGCGGCCGCCAGCATTTGATGAGTAGCGGGACACCGCTAACCGGGCTGGGCGGCTCGGTGGCCCTGGTCACCGGCGGTGGCCGCGGCCTCGGCAGGGTACTCGCGCTGTCATTGGCTGGCGCCGGCGCAGTGGTGGGCTTGATCGCGCGCTCACCCGGCCAGCTGGCTGAATCGGTGCGGTTGATCGAGGCAGCCGGCGGCGTTGCTGCCGAGGCCTGCGCGGATCTCAGCGATCCGGCGGATGCCGCCGCTGCGGTGGGCAAGCTGCGCCGCGAGCTGGGCCCGGTGGATCTGCTGGTGAACAACGCCGGTGTCGCGGGCCCGGTCGGCCCGGCGTGGGAGGTCGCGGAGGAGAACTGGTGGCACACCGTCGAAATCAACGTCCGCGGCGTCACGCTATGCAGCGGGCTGGTGCTTCCGGAGATGGTGGCTCGCCGCCGTGGCCGGATCGTGAACGTGACCAGCCAGGCCGGAGTGTTCCGCTGGCCGATGGTGTCGGCTTACTCGGTGTCCAAAGCTGCGGTCATCAAGCTCACCGAGAACCTCAGCTACGAGACCAAGCGCTATGGGATCGGGGTGTTCAGCGTCCACCCGGGCATCCTGTCGATCGGGCTCAGCGAGCCGGCCCTGGCCAGCACCGCGCCGGCAGATTCGCCACTAGGCCGGATGCGCACATGGGTGGGCAACGAACTGGCCGAAGGCCGCGGTGCGCAACCCGATCAAGCTGCCGGGCTGCTGCTGCGGATAGCCACCGGCGAGTTGGACCGGCTTACTGGCCGCCATCTGTCCGTGCATGACGATGTCGATGCTCTGCTCGCCCGCATCGATGATGTCGTGCGCGACGACCTATACGTATTGCGACGCCGTGAGTTGCCTGGTTAACCCACCATATGAGGTGTGATTATCGCAGCCGGCCTGGTTGTGGCCCTCGGTGCGCTGGTGCAGGGCACGGTGGGTTACGGCATGGCGCTCGTGGCGGCGCCCCTCCTGGCGCTGATTGAACCCGCTCTCGTGCCGGTTCCGCTGATCTTGCTGACGTCGGCCCACGCAGTGCTGGTCGCGGTTCGGGACTGGCGCCACGCTGACTGGAAGGGGATCGGCTGGGCGATGCTAGGCCGGTTGCCCGGTACCGGGCTCGGTGTGCTCGCCGTGGTGGCCTTGTCTGAGCGCGTGTTCACCCTTCTGGTAGGGCTGGGCGTGCTCGGCTGCGTGCTGCTGTCCTTGCTCAGCTGGCGTCCTCGCCCCCGGCCGTGCTCGCTGGTGCTGGCCGGGCTGGTCAGCGGGGCGGGTGGTACGGCGGCGTCGATCGGTGGTCCCCCGCTGGCGTTGCTCTACCAGGGCGCAGCGGGCCCACGGGTGCGGGGCACCATTGGGGGGTATTTCCTCCTGGGCTCGGTGATCTCGCTCGCCGCGCTGGCCGCCGCAGGGCAAGTTACCGGGCAGTCGCTGACCAGGACCGCGGTCCTGGTGCCGTTCCTGCTGGCCGGTTTCGCGCTGTCCGGGCCGGTACGTCGGGTGTTCGACAACGGGTGGACCCGCCGCGGGGTGTTGGGCGTTGCAGCGCTGGGCGCCGCACTATTACTCGGGCGCCTGGTGCTCACCGGCGGATAATGATGAACATGACAATGCCGCGGCAGCAACGTACCGGCGATCTTGCCGAGGTGCTGCAACGTGCCGTCGCGGCCGGGATTCTCAGCGCCGAGCAGGCACAAGCGGTAATGGATGCGGAACGGACCCGCGCCAGTGACGACCGCCGGCATCCGGCGATCGAGGCGGTCGGCTATCTAGGTGGGCTGCTGGCGCTGTCGGGCGCAGTGACGCTGGTCATCCAGTACTGGCGGGAAGTGCCCACCGCCGCCCGGCTGGGGCTGCTGGCCGCCGTCGCTGCCGTCACCTGGCTGGTGGGTGCCAGGATCGCCGATTCGGCTACCGCGGCGTTGAACAGGCTGCGCGGTGCGTTGTGGTTCGCCTCGTCGGCGGCGGTGGCTGCCTTCGCCGGCCAGGCGGCCTCGGACTTTGCCCACCCCCGTGATGCGCTGGTATGGCTGTGCGCAGGCCTGGCGGCGGCGGTGCACAGCGGACTGCTGTGGCGGTTGCGGGACCGGCCGGCGCAGCATCTGGCGTGCCTGCTCGGTGTACTGATGGCTGCCGGCGGTGCGGCTGGTTTGGCCGCAGGAGAGGCCGCCGTTGGGTTGACGATCGCCGTAGCCGGTGCCGTCTGGGTGGCCGGCGGATGGCGAGCCTTGCTGCCGCCGCCGGTGCTCGCGCTCATCGCTGGCAGTCTCGCGGTACTGGCCGGTGCCGGGATTACCGCCGGTGACTGGTCCGACGTGGGCCCGCTGTTCGGCCTGGCCGCCGCGATCACCTTGCTGGGGTTGGGGGTTGCGACCGATCGGACGCCGCTGACCGTCGCGGGCCTCGCTGGCGGATTCGGTTACCTACCCTGGACGGTCGGGCACTTCTTCGCCGAGTCACTCGGCGTCCCACTGGCCATCTTGTTGTGTGGTGTCGCCCTGCTGACGGTAACGCTCGTGGTGTTGTGCCGGCCTTCGTCCCGCCATCACCCGACCGGGTCTCCGCCGGTGTAGCCAGCAGCGACCACCTGGACACCACCCGGATAAGCCTCACCCTGCCGCTGACCGTGCGCAGTGAATGAGTAACCATGTGCTTGACGCACTGATCGGCATCCTGACTGCACTGCTGTTCAGCTGGGTGATGTTGATCGTGGCGCTGCTGGTGGTACGCCCGAAGGGTGCGGTGCCGGCTGATGCCGTGCGGATGCTGCCTGATCTGCTGCGGCTGGTGCTGCGGCTCGCGGCCGACCGGGCCTTACCGCGCGCGGTGCGAGTGAGGTTGTGGCTACTGACGGGCTACCTGGCGATGCCGATCGACTTGGTGCCAGACGTCATTCCTGTGCTCGGTTATGCCGACGATGCGATCATCGTTGCCATCGTCTTGCGCAGTGTGGTGCGCCGAGCTGGCATCGGTGCGGTACGCGGCCATTGGCCGGGCAGCGCCGACGGGTTTGCCGTCCTATGCCGGGTTGCCGGCTTGACGCCTAGCGGGCCGGCCATCACTCGCGAGTGAGTTTGCGATGGGTGATCCGGTGCGGCCGGACCGCTTCAGCGCCGAGCCGCTGGAGTTTGGTGTTCTCGTAGCCGTCGAAGTTGCCCTCGAACCAGAACCACCGTCCCGGGTCGTCGCCAGTGCCTTCCCAAGCCAGGATATGGGTGGCCACCCGGTCGAGGAACCACCTGTCATGTGAGGTGATCACCGCGCAGCCGGGAAAGTCCAGCAGCGCGCTCTCCAGGGAACTCAGGGTTTCCACGTCGAGGTCGTTGGTTGGCTCGTCCAGCAGCAACACGTTGCCGCCTTGCTTCAGGGTCAGTGCGAGGTTGAGCCGGTTGCGTTGCCCGCCGGAGAACAACCGGGCGGGTTTTTGCTGATCGGCGCCCTTGAAGCCGAACGCGGCAAGGTAAGCCCGGGACGGTACATCGATCTGCCCGATGGTGAGGAAATCGTGCCCCTCCGACACCACTTCCCACGCGGTACGGTCAGGATCGACCTGCTCACGGTTCTGGTCGACGTAGGACAACCGGACGGTATCCCCGATGCGCAGTTGTCCGCCGTCGGGTTGCTCCTGGCCGACCAGCATCCGGAACAGCGTGGTCTTGCCCACCCCGTTGGGGCCGAGCACGCCCACAATCCCATTGCGGGGCAGCGAGAACGACAGGTCGTGGAACAGCACCCGGTCCCCGTAGCTCTTGCTCAAAGCATGCGCTTCGACGACCAGGTTGCCCAGCCGCGGACCGGTCGGGATCTGGATCTCCTCCAAGTCCACTGTGCGGCGCCGCTGGGCCTGGGCCACCATCTGTTCGTAGCGTTGCAGCCGCGAGCGACTTTTGGTCTGGCGAGCCTTGGCCCCGGCACGTACCCACTCCAGTTCTTGGGCCAGCCGGCGGCGCAGCTTGGCGTCTTTGCGCCCTTCGACGGTCAGCCGGGTTTGTTTGGTCTCCAGGTAAGTCGAGTAGTTGCCCTCGTACGGGTAGGCGTGGCCGCGGTCCAGTTCCAAGATCCAGCCGGCCACGTGGTCGAGGAAGTACCGGTCGTGAGTGACTGCAACTACCGTGCCGGGATATTTCTCCAGGTGCTGCTCTAGCCACTGGGCGCTTTCGGCGTCTAGGTGGTTGGTCGGCTCATCAAGCAACAGCAAGTCCGGTTGTTGGAGCAAGAGCGCACACAGCGCTACCCGGCGGCGTTCCCCACCCGATAGCGAACTCACCTCGGCATCGCCCGGTGGGCAGCGCAACGCATCCAGCGCCTGTTTCAGACGGGAGTCCAAGTCCCACGCGTTGCGTGAATCCAGCTGTTCCTGCAGCCGGCCCATCTCTTCCAGCGCCGCGTCGGAGTAGTCCTCGGCCAGTTGCTGCGTCAGCGTGGTGTAGCGGTCCAGCAACGCCCTGGTCTGCGCCACACTCTGTTCAGCGTTGCCCAAGACGGTCTTGGTCTCGTCCAGCAGTGGTTCCTGCAACAAGATGCCGACGCTGACTCCCGGTGCCAGCCTGGCCTCGCCGTGAGACGGCTGCTCCAGCCCCGCCATGATCTTCAGCATGGTGGACTTGCCGGCGCCGTTGGGGCCCACTACGCCGATTTTCGCGCCGGGTTGCAAGGCCAGCGTGACGTCATCGAGGATCAGCTTGTCACCGCGAGAGACCCGCACGCGGTTCATCTGGTAGATCCAGTTCATGGAAGTTCCTTGGTCGATAAGTGAAACGAACTCAAAGGCTGATGAGGCGGGGAACCACCGCCGGCCTCCAGAATGCCTCAACACGGCCGGCAATCGCCGCGGGAAAGCAGTCGTGAGGTACAACGTGATTTAGCAGGCTCGTATGCCCGTCAGCGTGCTGACCTCGACACCGCGCGCCGCGCCGGAGGTAAAGCATTCGTCCTGCTATTTGGACTGATTCCTGGCCGCTCACCCTGGCTCAACCCCGCAAGCCAGCGTGTCGAACGAACTTTTACCCGGCGATCTTGTCGTGAGGGGCTAGGGTGATTGAGCAGCCCGGTATGCCGAAGGAGACCGGTTGGCGATGCGGACCCACAAAGTGGCCGGCGTGGTCTTGGGCGCTGTTGTCGCCGGCTTACTCGCTGGATGCAGTGGCACGGCTGACACAGCACCGCAGTCGCCCCAGCGCGCCACTGCCGCCGGTCAGCAGCGGCACAACGACGCTGATGTCACGTTTTTGCAGGACCTGCTCCCGCACCACGTCCAGACCGGCACCATGACAGACCTGGCGCGTACCAAGGCGGCATCACCGAAGGTGAAGGCGCTCGCCACCCGGATCAAAGCCGAGCAGGACCAGCAGATCACCCGGATACACGACCTTCTTGGTGCCTGGGGTGTCCCCATAACTGCTGGTGATAGTGGGAACGGCCAAGTGCCGGGGATACTGAGTGATCAGCAGATGCAGCAGCTCAGCTCGGCCAGTGGTAGTGAGTTCGACCAGACATTCCTGCGGTTGATGATCGACCACCAGCAGGGCGCGATCCAGCTGGCCCAGACCGAGCTGGCGCAAGGAAGTGATCCCCAGGCCCGCAGGATCGCCCAGGACACCGTCACCCGGCAGCAGACCCAGGTGAACCAGATGCAGAAAATGCTCCAGGCGACCTGAAACGGGATCGGTAACTGCGGGTCAGCCTGCTTCTGATGATTCGCGTCATCGCAGCTGCCGGGGTGACAAGTAGTGACAAGTACCGCGCGGTCGCCCGGGGCGGTCGTCCCTACCGCCCCGGGCCACCACATCCCCCCGCGGGACCCCCAAACGAGTCGTCGCCTACTAAGCGCCGCTCATAATCCGGGCGAAACCCTGGCAGAAACATACCAGCGGGTGTGTTTGCGCCGCCACCTAAAAGCGTTGCTCTGGTGCAGTAGAGCCCGCGTAAGACGAGTAGCGTCGAAGCGTCATGTCCAGCACCGGTCCTCGACGATCCGGAGCCGGCGGCAGGGGGGCGCGCGCGGTCCGGGGCAAGCCGCAGCCCAGGGCGCAAGCCACCCGGCAGGCGATTCTCACCGCCGCAGCTGAGCATTTCAGCCGGAACGGCTATTACGCCACCTCATTGGATAGAGTGCTCGCCGATAGCGGCGGCACTAAAGGCGCACTGTATTTCCATTTTGCTTCCAAGGAGGCATTGGCTCGGGCGGTCCTCGCCGAGATGGTGCAGCGATGGCAGGATGTCCGCGGGCAGGTTCGCGGGCGCGGGCTTGACCCGTTATCGAGGATGCTGGCATTAGTTGACGAGGTGATCAGGCGCCTGCTCGATGACCCGATTGTTCGTGGTGGCACTCGGCTGCTCAATGACCTGCCGCTCGCGCAGGAGCACGCACGTGCACACTACGGCCTCGGCGAGCAGGAGGTTCTGGAACTGCTGACCGAGGCTGCGCATGCTGGCCTACTGCGAGACGGCGTGGATCCTGCTGCGGTCGGGCCGCAGATCGTCGCGATCGTGGCTGGCCACCGGCACATCTGCGACGCATTGGGTGAGCGCGAGCACCTCCGGCAGCGGGTGGAACAGGCGTGGACACTCTTGCTTCCGGCGATCGCCACTGACGCCTGGCTGGCTACCCGACATGCCGAACCGCGGCATGGAGACATAGCGGGTCCGGCGGGCTGTTGATATCCCGTATGGGGGCGCATCAGGGGAAGCACAAGACAGACAAAGGGCCCCGGCGTCACGGGGGCAACGCGACGCCGGGGCCGTAAACCCGATCCACCCGGGCGCGGTCGGACAGATCGGGGGCTCATAGCGGCAGGATCAGCCAACGCGGAAATGGCAAGACCGGTCCGCGGGACCGGTCGCCAGCCGGCGACCCACCCGGTTGTCGCGGTATTAGTCCGGTGAAGTGGACGGATTCACGGCAAGCGACCGCGGAAGGTCGCTCCCGCGCAGCTGCAGCGCCCCATCCGGCTGGGCACGGTGGCCCGCCGTGGCGCTGTCATGCACAGCAAAGTCCGGCGCGCTCTTGGTACTCGCGCTACTTGAGGTACTACCGATCATGCAGGACGGCGAGTTGCCCGGTGGGCTCGCGGGTGCGGGATCCGCTGGGCCGCTGTCACCTAGCGGCGGGTGCGCGGGTTCCGGTTGCGCAGCTTTCACACCGGGCGAGCAGTGCACCTCGGTGGGTGCGACATGCCGCACCGGGAGCAAGGCAGGGGCGGGTGCGGGTACCGCGGCGACCGTGGGTGCGATGGCGGGCACCACTGGTGACACCGGCGCGACCTTGTCAGGCGATGCAGCCTGGTGCACCGGAGTGGCGTGTGCAGCAGGGCTGGACAGCGGCCGCGGTAGCGGGCTCAGGACCTCTGCCAGAGGCTTGGTGAGGGGCTGGGTCAGCGGCTGGGTCAGGGACTTCGTCAAGGGAGCCTTGCCGACGGCGCGCACGACGGGTCGCAGGATGCCGACCTTCTCCGGGGGCTTAACAGGCAGCCGCGGCGCTGAGGCGGCGGAAAGCAGCCTGGCGACCGTCGGCCCGGCCGCGGACGGCACACCGAAACCCGCACGAGACGTCGTTTCGGATGAGCCGGCGCCGACCGTATGAATGATGCCGGTGCCAGGCAACCCTGGATCTTCATCCGCATGGCTGAGTCCAGAGCCCAGTAACCACCCCGCTGCGATCAAGCCGGTGAGCACGACGACCCTCAGCAGCACGCGCAGCACCCCGTGGAGCGCATCCCTCGCGCTGCCTACGTCGGGGTTGGCGGCCACCGGTTCCCCCTCAACCAATCCGCCCAATCCGGCCTTACCCGGACAGTCGTTCAACTCATACTACACACTGTGACCGCATTGCGTAATATCAATACTCATCGT
>JAJPIR010000236.1 GCA_021324675.1 Actinomycetota bacterium | reverse complement strand
CCGATCACCCGGTCGACGGCCTCTTCCAGCGCCGCACCATTGATCAGCTGACCGCCCTCTCGCGCGGTCAGCAGCGCGGATTCATTGATGACGTTGGCCAGGTCAGCCCCGGAGAAACCGACGGTGCGCTTGGCCAGCCCGTCCAAGTCGACGTCGGTGGCCAGCGGCTTGCCCTTGGAGTGCACCTCGAGGATGGCGCGACGGCCGCGGATGTCGGGTGCCGATACAGGGATCTGCCGGTCGAAGCGGCCGGGTCGCAGCAAGGCCGGGTCCAAGATGTCCGGCCGGTTGGTCGCGGCGATGAGGATGATCCCCCCGCGCGCGTCGAAACCGTCCATCTCGACGAGCAGCTGGTTGAGGGTCTGCTCGCGCTCGTCATGCCCACCGCCCAGGCCGGCCCCGCGCTGGCGGCCCACCGCATCGATCTCGTCGACGAAAATGATGCACGGGGCGTTCTGCTTGGCCTGCTCGAACAGATCCCGGACGCGGCTGGCGCCGACACCGACGAACATCTCCACAAAGTCGGAGCCGGAGATCGAGTAGAACGGCACTCCGGCCTCCCCGGCCACCGCGCGGGCCAGCAAGGTCTTGCCGGTGCCCGGCGGGCCGTAGAGCAACACCCCTTTGGGGATCTTGGCGCCGAGCGCCTGGTAGCGGGCTGGGTTGGCGAGGAAGTCTTTGATCTCCTCGAGTTCCTCGACGGCCTCGTCAGCGCCGGCCACGTCGGCGAACGTCGTCTTCGGCATGTCCTTGCTCAGCTGCTTGGCCTTGGACTTGCCGAAGTTGAGGACCCGGTTGCCGCCGCCCTGGACGTTGTTCATCATCCACAGCAGCAGGAGCAGCAACAAACCCAGCGGTATGAGGTAGATCAGGATCTGGAACAGCAGCGACTGCTGGGTGACTTTGGTGTCCCAGCCATTGGGCATCTGGGCATCGCGCAGAGCCTGAGTGATCTGATCGGTGCTCTGCTCGGGGTACTGGGTCATCACCTTGGTGCCCTGGATACCCGCGACAGGGTGATCCAAGGTCAGCCGCAGCCGCTGCTCCTTGTCCTCCAGCGTCGCCTGCTTGACGTTGTGGTCAGCAAGCTGCGTCAACGCTTGCGAGGTGGTGACCTGGCTATACCCTCGGGTGTCGTCGAGCAGGAAGCCGAAGGCGTAGTAGAGCAGCAACCCGGCTACCACCCACAACAGCGGGTTGCGGAGTATCTTCTTACGATCCATCCGGTTACGGCCCTCGGTGGCCTCGACCCTCCTGAGCTGACTGTGCCAAGTGCGCTGGACTGCCAGACGGTGCCGACAGACCGCCACTAACGACAGCAGAGCACTCCCGTTGCCCCCACCCTACCCGGCAGGCCCGGATGTCGGTTGGTGGATGAACCCGGGTTGACGCTGCGCCAGCGGCGTATACCTCCCCCATGATCGGTGCCCCACTCCAGTGGCGCCTGATGCCCCTGTCGGCCCAGAAGCACCAACGTTTCGGGATACACCACCAACGGATACTCGCGTAACCGCTAATCGGCGTAGACCTCGGGTGCCAGTGTGCCGATGTACGGCAGATCACGATACCGCTCGCCGTAATCCAGGCCGTAGCCGACAACGAATTCCTGGGGGATGTCAAAGCCGACATAGCGCACCGGCACGTCGATCTGGACCGCGTCCGGCTTACGTAACAGCGTGCAGACCTCCAGCGTGGCCGGGCGGCGGGTCAGCAGGTTGCGCAGCAACCAGGACAGGGTCAATCCCGAGTCGATGATGTCCTCCACGACCAGCACGTGGCGACCGGCGATATCGCGGTCGAGATCTTTGAGGATGCGCACCACGCCCGAAGACGAGGTCGCCGAGCCATAGGACGACACGGCCATGAACTCCAGTTGTACCGGGATGGGCAACGCGCGGGCGAAGTCGGTCATGAACATCACCGCGCCCTTGAGCACGCCGACCAGTAACAGGTCACCGTCGCCACGCTCAGCCTGGAAATCTGCGGCCACCTGCTGCGCGAGCTCCACGATGCGCCGCTGGATCTGCTCTTCAGTCACCAGCACCGTCGCAATCTCCCCGCTATACAAGCCATCACCTGCGCCCTGGCGGCCCCGGCAGGCAGACACGCCGGGGTTTTCAGACGACCGACAACCCCGATATGTCTCCATGCCGGGAGGACCGTGCGGGTTGTCAGCAGACATGCAGCCTCCCCTGGGTGCGGGTGAGGTCAACCGCGCCAGGCAGGCGCAGCGGACCCTGGCCCGACCAGCGGCCGATGAGGTCGTCGGACGCGCGCAGGTGGGCATCGGTCAGCTCGGGTACCCCGGCGTCGAGCAGCCAGCGTCGCAGTACCCGGCGGCGCAACGCGGCGGGGTGGGAGGCGAGTGCCGCAACATCGAGATCACTACCGTCAACGCCACGGCGCGCGGCCGTGAGCAACCGGCTGGCCTGCTGGTCGAGCACATCGAGATCCTCCCGCAACTGCTCGGCTGTGCGCGCCAGAGCCTCCGCGACACCACCGGCCAGCACGTCCTCCAGCAACGGCAGCACCTCGGTGCGCAACCGCACCCGCCGGAATCTGGGATCGGTATTGTGCGGGTCAGCCCATGGCTGCAGGTGCAGCGCGCCGCAGGCCGCGACGGTCACGGTTCGGCGCACTGTGAGCAGTGGCCGTCCCCAGGGTGGGTCGAGTTCCCGCATACCAGCCACCGATCGGGGTCCCGAACCCCGACCCAGCCCAAGCAGCACCGTTTCTGCCTGGTCATCGAGGGTGTGGCCGAGCAGCACCAGGCCCCCGGGCGGCGCAGCCGCGCGCAACGCCTGGTACCGGGCCCCGCGAGCAGCAGCTTCCAATCCCCCGGAGCCGGCGGCCCTGTTGACGGTGACGGTCAGGACCTGCACTGCCGCGCAACCCAACCGCCGTAACTGGGCGGCAGTGGTCCGGGCCACCTGCGCCGACTGCGGCTGTAGCTGATGATCGACGACGAGGCCGTGCACCGGCGTGCCCAGCGCAGCGGCGCAGTGCACGGTCGCGGCGGCCAGCGCCAGCGAGTCGGCACCGCCGGAACACGCCACCGCCACCGTGCCTGCCCGCCGGGCGATGTCGTGATCCGCCAAGAACCGGCGAACCGCAGTACGCACCTGGCTGACCGCCGGATCGGGGCGTGGGGGCAAGCGTGCGGGCAGGGCGTGTTCGGTCAGGGAGTTATGCGATACAGCCAGGCCGCCGGATCGGCGATCTCCGGGCGGGTGGGCAGCGTTTCCGGTGAGGTCCACACTGCATTGAACCGGGCCATGCCCACAGCATCCACTACGTACCGGGTGAACGCGGCGCCCTCGGCGTACTGGCGCAGCTTGGCGTCGATGCCGAGCACCGCGCGGAGCACCCGCTCGGCGAGCGTGCCGCCCTGCCGGCGGGTGGTAAACCTCTGGCGGATCAACCGCACCGACGGCACCACCGCGGGGCCGACCGCGTCCATCACGTGGTCTGCGTGGCCTTCCAGCAGGGTGGCCAACGCGATGATCCGGTCTAGCGTTGCCCGCTGCTCGGGAGTTTGCAGCAGGGTCAGCATGCCCAACGCGTCTGACGCTTCGCCGCGGCGCGCACCGCGCAGTGCCGCGGGCAGCCGGCCGATCATCTTGGCCACGGTGTCCGGATCCTCGGTTGCCGCCATGAAGGAGCGCACCTGGGTGGCGAAATGGTCCCGCAACCACGGCACGGCGTTGAACTGCAGCCGGTGCGTGGCCTCATGCAGGCAGACCCACATCTGGAATTCATCCGCCGGGACATCCAGCGTTTGCCCGACGGTGACGATATTGGGAGCAACCAGCAGTAACCGCCCTGGCTCTTCGGACGGGCCCCCGAAGGGGTCGTACTGCCCGAGCACGCGCGACGCCAGGAACGCCAGCGCGACGCCGACCTGCATCCCTGCGGTGGTGGCCAGCATGCGGCGGGCCCGGCCATCCGGCATGCGGTAGTCGGCGAGCAGCCGGGACAGGCCCTCGGTGGCCGCCTCCACCCACCCGGGCCGGTCCACGATCTCCGCCTGCGGTGGCGCCTTGCCATCGTCCAGCCCGGTCAGCTCCCGCACATGCGTCTCAGCGGTGACCGATAGCGCCCGCAACTGGCGCACCGTCGCCGCGGCCCGCGCGGGAGGCACTGCCGGACCGACCGGGAGCAAGCGCTGCGCGGTGGCCGCGGCGACCGCCCAATCGACGGGGGCACCGGGCGGACCGGTCCTGGGTGCCGGAGGCATGTCAAGCGCGGGTTGTCCCATAGTTATGCACGGTAACGCGGGTTAATGACAGCCGCATGACCTTAGTTGGGCTGCTAGCGCGTCCAACCGCGGACGAACCGACGCAGGATTGGGTCCATTGGACAGCAAAGCGAACACCAGCACCCTGCCGTCGACGTCCAGCACCGTGCCAGCGAGGCTGTTGACACCGGTCAACGTTCCGGTCTTGGCCCGTACCCAGCCCCGCCCGGCAGCCGAGCGGCTGGCGGGGTCGTGGTAGCGGTCGGCCAGCGTGCCGCTGCCACCGGCGACTGGCAGGCCCACCAGCAGCGGCCGCAGCGCCGCAGTTCGTGGATTCACCCCGTCGGCGGTGGACTGATCGGGAGCGGCGGCCGCGCTGAGGAGTGCAGCAAGAAGCCTCGCCGGGACGGCGTCGCTGGTGGACAACCCGCTGCCGTCGACGAGGGTGGTCCCGCTGACGTCGAAGCCGTGGCTACTGAGCACGGTGAGCACCGCCTGGGCCGCCCCGGCGAAGGACGGCTGCGCGCCGGTTCTCACTGCCACTTCCCGAGCGAGCGTCTCGGCCAGCACGTTGTCGGATTGCCTCAGGGCGGTGGCAACCAGGTCCTCCACCGTCGGGGAGGAGACATCGCCGAGCACCGCAGCGCCGGGTGGGGCGCTGCCGAGCGTGACGTTATCCGGATCGGCACCGAGCCGGCGAGCCAACTCAGCGGCCGCGGCGGTCGCAGGTTTCGCGGCTCGCGGCGAGACGTCCTCGTGAGGATCCGCGCGGCCGCCGTCGAGCATCACCGGCTCAATCGGCGCGATGTAGCCGCCGGCCACATCGGCCGGCAGCCATCCCGGCGCCAGCGCGTCGCCGGTGTAGCGACTGACGTCGAGCAGCACGCGGCTGATTGGACCGTGTGCCGCCGCCCGGACCTGGCTGACCAGATCGTCCAGCCGGGCGGCACCTGGATAGCCGGTCGGCGCGCCCTGCGCCACCGCGGACAGTGTCGGATCGCCGCCACCGCGCAACACCACCGTGCCCGGGTCTGCCCCAGCCAGCACGGTGGTGTGGAACCGTTGCTGGTGATCCAGCGCCAGCAGCGCAGCCGACGTGGTGAGCAGCTTGGCGGTCGATCCGGGCACCAGCGCCGAGGTCGGGTTCCGCTGCCACAGCACGGCACCGGTGGCCGGGTCGACCACCTGCCCAGACAGCGTGCCGAACCCGCCCGCTGCGATGAGCGGGTCGAGGACGGCGCCGACACCTGCGGGGGTCGGCGCCGGGCCGTCGGCGGAAACCGGACGTAACGCCGGGTGCGGTACCACGGGCGCAGGTGGTGCCGCGGTCGTGAGAGCCGAGGCAGCCGCCAACCGGCGAGTCAACACGGTGACGCCCAGCCCCACACCGAGCCCCGCGACCACCGCGGCAAGCAGTACAGCAGCAACAACAACGATGGCGGCGACCCGCTTGCCGCGCCGCCTCAGCACATGCCCGAGGCCACCGAGTGCCCACATCGCCGTCGTTCCTACCCCAACCGGTTCGGCATGCGCAGGTCGCCCCCCTACCGCAGTCTGGATGCAGACTGCTGTTATCCGGGCTCGTTAAACAGCAGTCTGCATCCAGACTGCGGCGTAGGGCGGTGTGGTTTGGTACGGGGCGGGAGAGAAGGGAAGCGGACCAGTGAAGTTCGATGTGACGGTCGAGATCCCGCAGGGGCATCGCAACAAGTACGAGATGGACCACCGGACCGGGCGCATCCGGTTGGACCGCACGCTCTTCACGGCCACCCAGTACCCGGCTGACTACGGCTTCATCGACGACAGCCTCGGCGAGGATGGTGATCCGCTCGATGCACTGGTGCTGGTGCAAGAGCCCACATTCCCGGGATGCCTGATCTGCTGCCGCGCAGTGGGCATGTTCCGCATGCGCGACGAGAAAGGGGGCGACGACAAGGTGCTCTGCGTGCCTACCGGGGATCCGCGGATGGAGCATCTCCGAGATATCGGTGACATCGATGAGTTCTACAAGCTGGAGATCCAGCACTTTTTCGAGGTCTACAAGGCCTTGGAGCCGGGCAAAGGCGTGGAAGGTGCGCACTGGGTCGGCCGTGCCGAAGCAGAGGAGGAGATCCGCAACTCCTGGCAACGAGCGCGAGACGCAGCGGAGGGGCTCAGCGGTGAGCTGCAGCCTGATCCTGGCCCCTGACTGTGGCCTTGGTCGGATCTGGCCGGTCACCCCAACTCGCCTCGTAACCAGCGGTGAAGCGGTCGATCAACTCGGCGAACTGCTCGCGTTCCGAGTGCTGCCAGGGTCCGATAATGGCCGCGATCCGCTCGTCGCGGCGTTGCCGGGCCCGGTCCAGCAGTGCAGCGCCGTCGTCGGTGATGGCCAACAGCGAAGCTCGCCCGTCATCTGGATCAGCGCGCCGCTCGATGAGTCCCATACCGACCAGCGCAGCGGCCTGCCGGCTCACCGTGGACGGGTCGGAGTGCACCGCGGCGGCCAGCCCGGTGACCCGGGACGGTCCTGCGCAGGCCAGCGTATGGAGCAGCATGAACGACGGCCGATCGAGATCATCGCCGCGCACCACCGCGGCGCGTTCGATAAGCCGGATGAGCCGGGCCAGCCCGGTACCGATCCTGCTGGACACCGCAAGATCGTCGATCACCGACGGAGAAGTAGGCATCACCGCCACCTTCACTGCATGGGACACACAAGTATCTTTATGCAGTCAATCCTTCACTGCTTTGTGGTTAGCGGCAAGAAGGTTCATCACTCCTACTGACCCGCTGATGGGGGACAGCTGGTGACAGCAGCATCACGCCTCGTCGCGAGGTTGCCGGGAAGCACACGCAAGGAACAAGAGGGCAAACGAATGCCGGCCCGGGGATCCCGGGCCGGCTTTCGTTCCCGCGACGGTGGGGCTAGCGCAGGGCACGACCTCGGAACGCACCGAACACGGCGGTGGCCACAAAGAACACCAAGCCCACGATCGCCAGCCACAACAAGGCCTTGATGGTGAACCCGATGACAATCAAGACTAGCCAGAGCACCAGCAAACCGATGATCAAACCCATGACTCCACCACCTTCAACCGTGATACCCCCGCCGTAGGGGGTCTTGGCCAGGAGATTCCCGTCATTGATCGAGTCCAAACCCGGCGATTCGGGCGTTAGAGCAGTGGTCAATCTGGGTACTCCGGTGTGCCGCGCGTGACCGAGGAGGCGCCGATGACTACCGCACGGTCCACAACAGCGGGCACAGTGCGGAGTCTGATTCCCGCGCGGATCGACCGATTGCCCTGGTCACCATTTCACACCCGGATAGTAGTCGCTTTAGGTGTGGCATGGATCCTCGACGGTCTCGAGATCACGGTCGCCAGTTCCGTCGCAGACATACTGAACAAGCCCGAGACGCTGAACCTGTCATCGACCGAGGTGGGACTTATTGCGACCGTGTACCTGGTCGGCGAGGTCATCGGCGCGTTGGTATTCGGCCGGATGTCGGACAGGCTGGGTCGCCGTAACCTTTTTATGCTCACATTGGCTGTCTACCTGGTCGGTAGCGGGCTCACTGCTCTGACTTTGGGCAGCGGGACCGGTTGGGTTATCTTTTTGTACCTGACCCGTTTCATCGCCGGAACAGGCATTGGCGGTGAATACGCCGCGATCAACTCCGCGATTGATGAGCTAATTCCGGCCCGTTACCGCGGGCGAGTCGACATTGCCGTCAACGGGACGTACTGGGCAGGCGCAGTCCTCGGCACCCTCGGCACATTCATCCTGCTCAACGTGCTGTCGCCAAGCATAGGCTGGCGTATCGGCTTTCTCCTCGGCCCAGTACTCGGCCTGGTGATCCTGCTGGTACGGCGGCACTTGCCGGAAAGTCCCCGATGGCAGATCATGAACGGCCGCGAGCAGGCCGCCGAGGAATCCATTTCCTACATCGAGCATGAGGTCGAGCAGTCTGGAAAGACGCTACCTCCGGTTGACCAGAGCAAGGCTATCGATCTGCGCCCGGCCGACCAGATCGGCTACCTGGCCCTGACTAGAGTGCTGTTCCGTGAATATCCCAGCCGGGCGGTACTCGGTGCATCGCTCATGGTCAGCCAGTCCTTCCTGTACAACGCGATCTTTTTCACCTACACCCTGGTACTCGGCAAGTTCTACAACGTACCGTCAACGTCGACGCCGCTATATCTTATTGCGTTCGCGGTGGGCAACTTAATCGGACCGCTGACGATCGGACATTTCTTCGATACGATCGGCCGCAAGGCGATGATCGCAGGAACTTACCTGGTTTCCGGGATCCTGCTGGCCATCAGCGCGTGGTTGTTCTATACGGGTGCTCTCACCGCGGTAACCCAGACTATTTCCTGGTGCGTGATCTTCTTCTTCGCCTCATCCGGTGCCAGTGCCGCATACCTCACAGTCAGCGAGATCTTCCCGCTTGAGGTACGGGCAAAAGCCATCGCGGTGTTCTTCGCCATCGCGCAGTGCTTCGGTGCATTGGGTCCGGTCATCTACGGCGCGCTTATCGGGGATGGCACCCAACCGTTCAGGCTGTTTCTCGGATACTTGCTAGGCGCGGCCGTGATGATCGCCGGCGGGCTCGTCGCCGTCGTCTACGGAGTGGCAGCAGAAGGGCGGTCGCTGGAGGACATCGCAGCGCCGCTGGCGGCCGCCGCCCGGGGGCGCTCGGGATCCACCCGGGCCGAGGGCGCGGCGTCGCCGTTGTCTCCTTGACGGCTGGGTGCGGTCAGATCAGCCACCACGCCAGCATCACGGCCATGATGACGGCGACGAACACCAGGATGAGTACCCCCGCAAGCATGCGAGCCGGGTTCGACTCGCCTTCCCGCACACCGAGACCAGTCACGAAGTCATCACTGCCGAGCCGCTGCCGGGGGTAACCGGTGTCCTTGCGGCCCGACCCAGGGGTGAGGTGCGCCGTCATAGATCAAACGCTACGACGCACGGGGTTACCGCTTGGCCCAAGCTTGGTTAGCCAAAGGTAAAAATCTCAACTGGGTGAACATCGCGGTCCCCTACCATTCGATGGTGCCCGCAATGTGGCCCCTTACCGGGCGGGCCGAAGAGCTCAGCGTCATCAATGGGCTGACCCGCCGCCATGCCGGGACGGCAGGCGTCGTGCTGGCCGGGGCAGCCGGGGTCGGTAAGACCCGGCTGGCCCGCGAGGCGCTGGCCAGCGCCAAGCAGCGCGGTGCGCTGACCCGGTGGGTCGTGGCCACGGCCTCGGCACGGGCACTGCCGTTAGGCGCGTTCGCGGCGACGCTAGGCGTGGTGGGCCCGGACCCGGCCCGGTTGGTGCGTCAGGCCAGCGCTGCGCTGCTGGCCGGTGCCGGTAAGGCCGGCGCCGGCAGCGTCATTATCGGAGTCGACGACGCACATCTGCTGGATGAGCTGTCCGCGACGCTGGTCCACCAGTTGGTGCTGCGCCGGATGGCAAGTGTGGTGCTGACCTTGCGTAGTGGCGAGGCGGCGCCGGATGCGGTGACCGCGTTATGGAAGGACGGGCACCTCTCACGGCTGGAACTGCAGCCGCTGTCACAGCAGGAGACCACCACCTTGCTCGAGGCGGCATTGGGCGGTGCGATCGACTCCGTCGCCGCGCGGCGGCTGTGGTCCATTACCCGAGGCAACGTGCTTTACCTGCGGCACCTGGTCGACGGTGAGTTGGAAGCCGGACGGTTACGTCAAGTCGAAGGACTGTGGTTGTGGTCGGGCGCGCCGAAGCTGTCGCCGGGACTGGCGGACCTGCTCTCTGCGCGGATCGGCCAGTTACCCGACACAGTGAAGGCCGTCATCGAGATGCTCGCCTTCGGCGAGCCGTTGGGCGTGCCGCTGCTGGCGGGGCTGACTGATGCGGTAGCGGTGGAGCAGGCCGAGGCGCGAGCTCTGGTGGAGGTCTATCCGGATCGGCGGCGGCTGCAGGCGCGGTTGGCCCACCCGCTCTACGGCGAGCTGCAACGGGCGCAGGTTGGCACCTTGCACGCTCGCCGGTTGTGCGGGCGGCTGGCCGGCGCGCTGGCCGGTACCGGGGAGCGGCGCGCTGGTGACACCCTGCGCCGCGCGCTGCTGACGCTGGAGTCGGACCTGCCACCGGATCCGGCATT
>JAJPIR010000235.1 GCA_021324675.1 Actinomycetota bacterium | reverse complement strand
GGAATCACCGCGGGGAGGCTAAGTGTCCAGCGGCGTTGAACAGACACGGTTACCCGCTCGATGGGAACCGATTGCCCGGCGAGCCGTTGATCTGACGGTTGTGGTGATCGCATTGTTGGTGCTTGCGATCCCCATGCTGCTGATCGCTGTGGCCATCCGATGGAGCAGTCCAGGGCCGGCGTTCTACCGCCAGCAGCGGATAGGCCGGGGCGGCAAACCGTTCACGATGTACAAGTTCCGCACCATGCGAGTTGGTGGCTCCGACGCGCAGCACCGCGAGCTCATCGCCCGCGAGCTGCGGGGCGAAGACACCTCGGTGAACGGCAGCTGGAAGATCGACTGTGATCCTCGGGTCACCCGGGTTGGCGCTTTCTTGCGCCGCACCAGCATCGACGAGCTGCCTCAGTTGATCAATGTGTTGCGGGGACAGATGTCGTTGGTGGGTCCGCGGCCTTGCCTGGACTGGGAAGCAGAAATGTTCCCGGCCCGGTTCGCCGAGCGTTTTGATGTCCCGCCTGGCCTCACGGGGCTTTGGCAGGTTAGTGGTCGCAGCACGATGGGTACTTTGGAAATGCTCGAACTCGACCTCGCTTACGTGCGTGGGTGGAGTTTCTGGAGTGATCTGGGGATTTTGCTGCGTACCGTTCCCACAGTCTTACGGGGGCACGGCGCGCGCTAACGATTGGGTTCAAGCAGCTGGGGGGGGCGGCCATGACCGCAGTCGCTACGGTAAATTTCGCCATTCCTCGACTTACACGTCGGGCCCGGAGCGCCCTGCTCACGGCGCACATCGCGGTGTCAGTGGGGTGGCTTGGTCTAGACGGCGCGCTCGTGGCGCTGGAAGTGACCGGCCTGAGTACCGGTGATGTTGGCGAGCGGGCCGGCATAGCTGCGGCAATGGCGGCGATTGTGGTCTGGGTCCTGATACCCGTGGTGTCAGCCTCGCTGATCAGCGGACTGGTGCTGTCCCTGTCCACTCCCTGGGGTCTGGTGCGGTACTGGTGGGTCATCTTCAAGTGCGGTATTGCCGCGGTGTTGACCGCCACCGGCTTGGGGTTGATATTGCCTCGGCTCCATCAGATCGTCCTTGGGGAGGCCGAGCCGGTCGGGGTCCAGTTGCTGATCGGCAGGGCGATCGCGCTGGCGCTGTTGCTGGCCGCGACGGGGGTATCGGTGGTCAAGCCGTGGGGTAAGACCCCGCACGGGCGGTCGGTGCGCGACCATCGGCAGCCGATCAGCAGAAGTAGCGGTACAGCAGCGCGCCAGCCTGCTTCGTCACGTCGTCCGGAACCGATTCACCGGTGAGCAGCTCGGTCAGCCCACCGAGCATCGCGCCGGCCTGCGGATCGGTGCGGGCTTGCTCCCCGCCGGCCCGCAGGGTCACGATCCGGCGCTGCTCGGTGGCCCACTTGTTCTTGTAGGCGATCAACCCTGGCTGGTCGACGTCGGACAACCCCCAATCGACCAGGCCAGCGCCGTGCTGTACCCCCCAGTGAATCCCAGCCCAGAAGATCGCGTCATTCGGTCGCTTGGCCAGGTATTCCTGGCGGGAGGCACCGAATTTGTAGTACAGCGTGTCCGCCCAGGCGAGAAACACCGCGCCGGCGATGAGTTCGTCTCCGGCGTAGGCCAGCATCGTGACGATCGCATCGTCGGTCGCAAAGGCGCCCCAGATGCGGTCGAATAGCTCCACTGGCTGGGCCAATAATCTGTATTTGCGCTTACGGAGCAGGACGTGCAAGTCGTGGAAGTGATGTACGGCGTCCCGATCGGTGCGTGCCTCGACCCGGACGCCTTCGCGCTCGGAGATGGTGATGTTGCGGCGAGCGTGCTGAGACAGCCGCCGCCGGATTTCGTCGATACCGGCGTCCAGCGGGGTACCGTGCCATGCCGCCGCATTGACCTGGCTGAAGCGCGGATCGGTGACCGGTACTGCGGTGTCAAAGCAACGCAGCGTGAGCGGCGCGGCGCTGGTAAGGACGCCGTCGGCGAGGGCTTTCCAGTCAGCGGGGTCAGCGGCCAGCGGCTCCGCCCGGTCAGAGAACGGCAGGCTCGACAAGCGGTCACCGCGGATGTCGCTGATCGGCACCCATGCCAGCCCGGCACGCGGCTGCCCGTCCCAGTCGAGGCGGATACTGGCGGCCGGGGTGAAGCCGTAGGTGCCGCACACCGCTTCGATCCACGGAGGCGAGGTGAACACGCTCCCGTGCGTTCCCAACGCCAGTTCACGCCACCGCGGATCATGACGCGGATCGACATTGACACTGTCCGCTTGCGCCCCGTTCACGCCGCCGACGGTACCTCTCCCTTCCATCCGCGTGTCGTGCTCTCGGGCCGGGCGTGTCGCGCTGCTGTGCACATTCAGAGCTCAAGCTGAGGCCGGATATGCCCGGCGAGACAGTGCAGGGGTAGGGTAAATGTCACGCAGTGGATCCAACTCGTCGCACTCAGTGCCCGAAGGTGAATAGGGGTAATCGACGATGACCACGCTGTTTGTCGCCACGACAGGTGGGCACCTGACGCAGCTCGACAGCCTGGCAAGCCGCATCCCGGCCAACGAGGGCGCGATCTGGGTCACCCATGCCAGCGAGCAGAGCCGCTCACTGCTGGCGGATCGGGACGTGGAGTTCGTGCCCTACGTGGGGGTGCGCAGCGTTCCGGATGTGCTGCGCTGCATCCCCAACGCGCGCCGCTTGCTGGCCAGCCGCAAGGTGACCAGAGCGGTGTCGACAGGGTCGGGGATCGCCCTGGGATACTTGCCCTACCTGGCCGCCCACGGCGTGGAGTGCCATTACATCGAAAGCGCGACGCGCGTAAGTGGGCCATCGGTCACCGGACGGGTCCTGCAGTGGATACCTAAGGTCCGTACCTACACCCAGTACCAGAGCTGGTCTGATGAACGCTGGCGGTATGCCGGCAGCGTGTTCGACGGTTATGAATCTGCCGCCGTGGCGCGGGAACCTGACGCCGTGGTTCGGGTCGTGGTGACGGTGGGCGCGGCCACCGAGTACCCGTTCCGCCGGTTGATCGAGCACTTGGTGCCGCTGCTGGCACCGGAAGGCGAATTGGCGCAGACGACTGGGCTTCCGGTAGAGGTGCTGTGGCAGACCGCGGACACCCCGGTAGACGATCTCCCCATCCAGGCCACGCCAGCGCTCCCGGCAGCTGAGTTGGGCGCTGCGCAGGCCAAGGCAGACATCGTCATCAGCCACGCCGGCACCGGTTCGGCGCTGGCCGCCCTCAATGCTGGGCGCTACCCGATCCTGGCTGTCCGGGATCCGGCCCGGGGTGAACAGGTGGACGACCACCAGCATCAGCTGGCTACGGAGCTGGCCCGACGAGGCCTGGCCATGCACCGAGACGCGCAAGCGATCACGGTCGAGGACATGCTTGAGGTACTGGGCATGTCGGTGCGACGCAGTGCGGACCCGCCGCCCCTCGATCTACTCACTTAATCCTGGCAGGCCGTCAGCGGCGCGTTAACGGCTCACCAGGCGGGCTCGCCCGTTGACATCATTGCCGTTCGCGGAACCGCGCCAACGAAACCAGCTTACTGCGGCATCGGCCCAGAAAAAATGCTGGTCGGTGAAAGAGTCGAGGCGGTAGGTGTTCGCGTCGAATCGGTTGTCATTCGCGGTGAATATGCTCTGACCGCCAGTGTCCTCGACAGCTTCCGTGGCTTGACCCGCCACCATGCTGATGGTGATGTTGTGAACCCACACGTTCTGCACAATGTGATAGCGCACATTCGCGGAATTACTCGGGATGGGGGTAAGAATCCGGTGGTCGACCACGCTCTGCCGTCTACCCGCTAGCCGGTGAGAACCTTGAACCGTTCAGCTGATCACAGTCGTCACCGCTCAGGATGCGAGCGTGGCGTTGTCCGATGGCTCCGAGGTGGAGGTCCCGTCGTCAAACCAGTTCCGGCCGCTAGTCACTGCGACGCCGACGCCGAACATCGTCCACAGGAGTACCGCGATCTGCGGCCCTTCCAATTCGGGATCAAAGAACGTCGAGACCAGGATCGCCGTGGTGACCGATAGGGCCAATACGGCTACTTGCCGGTGCACGTAAAGCCCCTGGCGGGCCAAGCGCCGGCAGCCCCCGATCAGGCGCCGATACCAGGCCAACCACAAAACGATCCACAGGGAAATGCCCACTAAGCCCATCCGGGCCAGGACGTTGAGATGCGAGTTATGGGGGTTCCGTAACGTATCCTTGCCCTCATTGACCCCCTCGTCGAAGATGCCCACGTCCGCGGCGAGGTTCGGGCCGAATCCGGACCCGTCAATGAGATGGCCGTCAGCCACTTGCTTGTCGAAAACTAAAGACCACAGCTCTTTCCGGCCCTGCACGGTGCCCTGCAGGTCACCCGGTGCTTCGGCGCCGCCCAGGCTTTTCACATTGTCGACCAGCTGTGATACCGAGAAGTCTCGGCCGTGACCACCGACGAACGGGATGAGGGGGGCCAGCAAGGCCGCGACGCCCAACATGACCGCAGTGATGGTCACCGCTTGTGCGATCAGCCGTAGCCGGAACCGGATAAAGGCCAGTGCCACCATCGCGCCTACCGCCGCGCCGAGCAGACCGCCGCGGTTTTGAGTGGCCGCCGTCGCGAGGACGACGAGAGCCATGGTGCTCCATAAACCACGGCTTCTAGCGCTGCGGCTTTCGGGGAACAGCCACATGCACCCGAGTACGACCAGAGCGGCCAGGGCCGCGTTTCCCGGTTTATGGGTGAAGACCGGAACTGTGGAGAACGGCACGTAGGGACCGTCAGGCGCCAGGGACTGCAGGACCAAGCCGATTGGCAGCCATAGCACTAGCCATGGTGTCAGGCGGGTGAGCTGGCCGACCCAGCGTCGCGGGAGGCTCGGAGATCTTGCGAGTGCCGCGCAAGCCAGGAGCGCGAAAAAGCAGTAGTACCACAGGGCCGAGTCGCGCACCGCATCAAGCCCGTAGGTGCTCACCTCGGGCAGGAACCGGATGAGTCCCCACAGCATGAACACGATGAGCAGTGCGAGGATCGGCTCGTCTCTGATGGGAGCTCGGAAGTACCGGCTCGCGCTGAGTGCTCCGAGGATGCCGATGGCGAGGACCATTTCACCGACATACAGCGGCGTGCCTGGCAGGTGCAGATACGCGAAGGCCTTGTCAAAGAGCAGGTAGCCGGCGATGAGGGGGCCGAGTAACCGGCTGTAGAGGCCAAGCAGGCGTCCTGGCGTCGTTCGGGCGTGGTCAGGCGACTCCACGACGCTGCCTCCTTGGCGGCCCAAACGGCCAGCAGCGAACAACATCAGGTGCCCGGACCATGCGCCCAGAGCAAGGGCTAGGGCGGCTGCACGGCGTCCCGGGTGGTCGGGCGAGCGGATAGGCCGGACAAACCATCACGCTGCATTCAAGAATTGGTGCGGGCCCGAACAGCGATCGTCTCAACATTTTTTCGCGCTCGGTAAGCTAAGGCGGCGGCGTCGACGACGGCGCGTAGTACAGGCCGCTTCCAGCTGGGGAGGTTCCTCAACACTCCGACCTCGTTACGGTACCTGGTATTGCTTGACATCGACGCGAAATGTGGCTCGGTTTCGATCACCTGTAAAGCGGTGCAAACCTTCCACGCCCAAGACAGCTCTTTTTGGTCCGTGTCATCCATGATGACCTTGGCCGATTCGTCGGCAACCATATTGGCGCACCAGAAAACGTCTTCCAGGTATGTGCGCTTCGCGCCATCGATGTGGAAAATGTCGAACTTTTCGCCAGCTTTGGCGAGGCGTGGCAACACTTCCAAGCAGTCTCCTTGGTAAAAAAAGAACCTTCCCGGGAACTCTTTTTCGAGATGTGCCGCGGCTGGTAGGACGTAAGCATGTTCGCAGATGTCGATCCCGTGGAACTCAAGCTCGGGATTAGATGTCAGGGCCAAGTAGGCGGAGTGTCCACCGTTTACCCCGACCTCAAGCATTCGGGCGCATCCTTCCGCTGCCTGTCGTAACCTATCGCGTTTCGATCGGAGTATCGGATTCGGTGGGCTGTCTACATAATCCTCCTGGAGGTGGTCGTAACACAAGTTGCCGACAAGAGGCTCCCCTGAGGAGTCGACCACAGAATTTAACCTCTTGAGGCCTGCTAGCCAGAGATCAGATGTTTCCATGTCCTGCATAAGGCATCACCTCCGCCGCCGTGGACCAGTCCTGTTGTGAAACATTCGGGATGGCCCTGCCGGTGTAGTCCGAATAGATGTCGGTAGCTGAATCGTTTTCGTCGTTCAATATTTCATCTCCACCTCAGGAGGCAGATTGGTGTCGCAGTGCTCGGGAAACTGTTGTCTGTTGCTCAGGCTGAGCTGGCTGGAGCTGGCCATCTCGCTTGCAACGTCCGCTGGCTGATCGGCTTCCGGGGCGTTCGTCGTCGCAGAGACCGCGGCTCCAGGCTTGGCGTAATGTCTTCCGTCAGCGACCTCATCGAGAATCCCACGCCGGCAGAGTTGCCGGTAGGCAAGTGCGACCCCTACCGCGTATGCCAGGCCGGATAAGATGCCGACCAAGCCGGCACCAATAATGCCGAGCCACGTAGGAAGCACAATCACGCAGACGATGGAGATGATTGCGCTAACAGCTCGTGTTCGCCACAACTGTTTCATCTGGCCCGCCGCCTTCAAGGCAATGTCGCAGCCGAGCCCGAGTGCGATGAGTAGGTACTGGGCGGCCATAAGCTGAGTGACGATGGTGCCGGCGGTGAACTGCGGTCCGTAAATTCGCTGCAGCAGCGGGCTGGCCAGCAGCGCTACCGCTGCACCATAGGTGACGATGAGGGCTAGAACCGCGAAGGTAACCCGGGGAGTGTAGGAGCGCAACCCTGGTATGCCATGGCTTCGCAGTTGGCGCACGCCTTCCGGCACACCGACATTGCCGGCAGCAATAAAAATTAACAGTGCTGGTCCAACCAAGCTTGCACCCGCCCGGTAGGAACCAAACTCATCCTTGCCGAGCAGCATAGGCAGCACGAGCTGGTAGCCTTGGAAGCCCGTGAAGGTAGTGCTGAACTCGGCGAGAAACCAACGGCTACGGGGCCAAAGATGGCGTAGATGTGCGAATCCTCCGCGACTGTGTATACGTATCCGAGCCAGATGTAGTCCGATGACGGCGCCAGCGGTAGCACCGGCGCCCCATGATGCGATAAATGCTGTGACATTCTTGATGTCGAGGGCGAACAGGGCGACGGTCACCAGTCCCTGAACCGCAGCGAACACGACGTCGTTGATGAGGGCGTGATCGGCACGTTGAAGCCGGAAGGCCATCGCCCGCCAGTAATCCTGCATAAGGAGGCTGGGTAACCACGGCGCCAAGGCGAGAATGGCCACCGCATCGACCCCAGCGAACAGCAGGGCTCCGGCCACGGCGGCGAGCACACCAGCGACGAGTGAGCCCAGACCGAGCGAGGCCAGCATCCCCTCACGCAGCTGCGCGTAACGCTTATCGGTGGATCCCACGACGGTCATCGGGTCCGTGATGACGGCGCGATGGGCGCCCAGCACGGTAAGCCAGATGAGCAGCGCAATGCCGAAGGAACCCAGCGCGCTGGCACCGCCCGCGCGGGCAACGAGCACACCGACGACGAAATTGGAAGCGGAGGAGACGACCTGATCGGCCATCGTCAGCACCGCTGCGCGGCTACCGCCGATCCGTGACTGCTGCGACGCCGCTATCGGCTCGGTCACCAGCGCTCCCCGCACCCCGCGGCAGCGATGGCGCGCTCGTAGCCGCGGACGAGTGCGGCAAGCCCCACTTCCGGGGTGAAATGCCGCTCATACCTGTGACGAGCCGCGTTTCCGAGCGCGAGATTCCAGCCGGTATCGGCTACGGCACGGCGCAAGCAGTCCGCCAGCGAGGCGGCGTCACCGGGTTGATGCAGCAATCCCGTCACGTGGTCGTCGACGAGATCACCGCACCCACCGTGGGCAGCGGCGACGGCGGGAACCGCAGCCGCCATAGCCTCGACCAGCACCAGACCGAAGGTTTCCAGCCATACCGACGGCACTACCAGGACGGTCGCGCGCACCATGAGCTTGCTGCATTCGGCCCTGCTCTGCAGACCGAGATATTGGACGTCTTTCCGGTTATTTGCCCAGCGGGCGACCGCCCCCTCTAGAGGACCTGCGCCGGCGAGCACGAGGGGCATCCCTATCCCGCCGGATGCAGCAATCAGGTCCCATGCGGCCATCAGCAGGGGTAGACCCTTTGCCTCGTCGATCCGGCTCAGACACAGCACGTGGTCTCCTGGCCGGGCGCGACGGATGCCTGGATCAGGAACGAAATGTGGCTTGACGATCAACCGTTGCGCTGGCATGCCCGCCTGGATGAGGACTTTCTTCTGCGCGTCGGACACGCAAAAAAAGAATGTCACTCCCGACCACCAGCGGCGGCGGTTGGCTACCAGATTGACCGTAAGTGGGAGGGTGGCCAACCTGGAATCGCGATAGCATCCATGACGGAGCGCGGGCAAGGGAAGTTGCCCAACGCAGTCCATGCATATCTGACCGTTGCGATAGAGGTCACCTCTCGGGCACACCTGACGGTAGTTGTGCAGGGTCGCGACAGCCGGTATACCGGCATCGGCGCATGCCGCCACGGCCGACGGGCTCACGAGGGGAAAAGTGTTGTGTATGTGCACAACATCCGGCCGGTGCCTATGCAACAGTTCACCGAGTTCTGCCCGTACCGCCGTATTCCACGGTACCTTTAGTGGCACCGACGCTCTGGCGAGCGGGGACATCGAGGCGATGTCGTCACTACGTCGCTCGAATTTGATCACATGGTGCCCGGCGTCGGCCAACAAGGCAGACTCTTGGTCAACGATATGGTTTTCGCCGCTCGGCTGTTCTGACCGATACCTGTTGTGGACGATGAGCACCCGCAGCCGTCCAGCGCTCATCGCAGCTCCTGGGCCGGCGAGGCCGAAGCAGAATCAATGGACACAGCTGTGGTAGCTGAGAGGCTCATCATTTGTGCAGTGATCACCGGGGGCAAAGCCTATGAACCATCGCCTAACATTCGCTCCCATGCGGAAGTAGATGACCGTCGGTGATGCGGTTACTCCATTTAGTGCAAGCTGTCGGATAGGGGCAGAATGAAGTCGGATGCTGCGCCCTGAGTGTTACAGGGCTCTTGTGGATCATTTGGTGGCCAGATTTAATCAATCGTTCACCGGCGCTACGGTCGAGAGTCCAACGGCGGCGGTTCGTTACTGTCCGCGATTGGTTTCTGACCTGCCGCTGTGATGTGTGCGCTGCCAGTAACTCATAAGTGGCTCACAGTACTGCCGGGTTCGAGATTTGAGCAGTTCTGGCACGCCGCGCTGTAACGGATGATGTGCGGTCGCAGATACTGTACCTGCAATGACTCTCGCCAAGCCCGTAGTCGATTGTCCTTATACGGACGGTAACGACTTACTACTACGAGGTGGCTCCCTTGGTCCAATGTGCCTTTGTGCGGCGCATCGTCACGGAAGCATGAATTCTCGGTCTGAGGTAGGGGAATCCGCTGTTGCTCCGCGCGCGGTGATCGGCAGCGTGCTCGGGTATAAGTTACTGGAATGCCTGGGCTACCCTGTGTGCTGGTTCGGCCGCAGGAGGCGTTCGATACGTCGATCGGCATATCATCGTTGCTGCCGGCACGCTTTTTTCTTGTACGGCCGGGTTGCAGCAATGGCTTCCCCGTCCGTGGCCGATGCGCCGGTGTCCCGTGCTGCGCTGCGATCAACGTATTCGTCAGCGGAGCTGGATCAAATTTGGTCAGAGGAGGCGCCGGCGCGAAACATCCTGATCAATCTTGCACTGGGTCATCGGGGCCGTGCAACAGCACATTGTGGTGGCCTTACTCGCCTACCAGATCGTTCTGGCTGACACAGAGAACTAAATGTTTATGAACAAAAAGGCGCTGATCACTGGGGTTACCGGGCAAGACGGGTCCTACCTCGCTGAGCTTCTTCTGGAAAAGGGTTACGAGGTACACGGTCTGATTCGTCGAGCGTCGAGTTTCCACACCGGCCGCATAGACCACCTGTACCGAGATCCGCACGAAGATGGTGTCCGCTTCTTCCTTCACTACAGCGACCTGCGTGATGGTGCGCGCTTGGTTACCCTCCTCGACAAGATCCGGCCAGACGAGGTTTACCACCTTGCGGCTCAGTCGCATGTCCGAGTGAGCTTCGACGAGCCCGAGTACACGGCCGACACGACCGGTACGGCGACAACCCGAATCCTTGAGGGAATCCGGATGGTCGGCCTCGACTGCCGCTTCTATCAGGCCTCGAGTTCCGAGATGTTCGGTGCGTCACCGCCGCCGCAAAACGAGAACACTCCATTTTGGCCGAGAAGCCCCTATGGCGTGGCGAAAGTCTACAGCTACTGGATAACCCGTAACTACCGTGAGGCCTACGGACTGTACGCTGTCAATGGAATCCTTTTCAATCATGAATCGCCGCGTCGCGGGGAGACATTTGTCACTCGTAAGATCACGAGGGCTGCTGCGCGCATCAAAGCTGGCCTGCAAAAGGCCCTTTACCTCGGCAACCTCGATGCCGTGCGGGACTGGGGCTACGCCAAAGAATATGTTGATGCGATGTGGCGAATGCTGCAAGCGCCGCGGCCGTCGGATTACGTGGTCGCCACCGGGATGCCGTGTACCGTGAGAGATTTTGCGGCAACCGCGTTCAGTCACCTTGGGCTGGACTGGACTGAGTATGTCAAGTTCGATGAGCGATACCTGCGGCCCAGCGAGATTGATGCACTTATCGGGGACCCGTCCAAGGCTGCGCACCTGCTGGGTTGGAAAGCTGCCACGTTGGCGCCAGAATTGGCGCGGCTGATGGCTGAGGCAGATTACGAGCTGGTCCGGGCTGAGATGCGCAGTCGCGGTTGATTCCGGTGCATTATCCGACAGAACAAAACTGGTAATGAGGGGTTGCTCACGACATGCTGAGGTCCGTCTCCTGGCCGACGTACTCCGTATCAGGAGTCAATATAGCGGCCATCAGCCCGCGACGCGCTGCCCAGCTGATTTCAGCGCGGCAGGTTAAAGAAGTGCATCTGTGTAACACATACACTCTGTCCGAAGTGGATCGTGATGTGGAGTTACGGCGTGCGCTGAGAGCCGCGGACATAAACCTTCCGGATGGTGCTCCGATTGCGTGGCTTGGCTGGCGATCAGGAGTACGGACAGTGGTGCGTGGAGCAAGCTTGCTTCTCGATGTCATGCGAGCCGGCAATTCGCAAGGTTTATCGCATTATCTATACGGTGGCGCTCCCGGTGTCGCCGAGCGGATGAAGGGATGCTTGGAGCGAAAAATACCCGGTGTGAAAGTGGTCGGAACCGATTGTCCACCGTACCGCAAGCTTGACGATGCTGAGGTCGCAGCTCTCGGCCACCGTATCACCTCATCTGGAGCGGCTATTGTCTGGATCGGGTTGGGCACCCCGAAGCAGGATCACCTGGTGCATCGTCTGGCACATTACACTGAAGCGACCTTAGTGCCGGTGGGCGCGGCTTTTGACTTCATATCTGGAAACGTGAAGGAAGCGCCGACATGGCTTCATGGCTCAGGATTGGAATGGCTGCATAGGCTGGCCGGAGATCCGAAGCGGCTATGGCGTCGATACCTTATCGGCGGCCCACGATTCGTGATCGTGGCGTGCCGGCATGCGCTTCGTGAAAAGCCTAAAAAGGCCAAGGAGGAACAGTGTCAATCGGAATGATCGACCGGAAATCTCGAATCTATATAGCTGGCCATCGCGGGCTGGTAGGCTCGGCGGCTTGGCGCGCTCTGGTCTCCGCCGGATTCGAGCATTTGATCGGTATAGGTTCAGAAAGGCTGGACCTTCGTGATCGCAATTCGGTGTTCAATTTCATGCGGTCGATCCGGCCAGATACTGTCATACTCGCAGCGTCGCGCGTGGGCGGCATTATGGCAAATAGTATGCATCCCGCCGAGTTTATTTCTGACAACCTGCAAATTCAAGTAAATGTCATGGACGCCGCGCAGACGGTCGGTGTCGACCGGCTCTTGTTCCTCGGGTCATCGTGCATCTATCCGAAGCACGCTGAGCAACCAATCCACGAATCAAGCCTATTAACTGGTCCGCTAGAGCCGACCAACGACGCATATGCGATCGCGAAGATCGCGGGTGTCATGCAGACCCAGGCGCATCGTCGGCAATACGGTGTCCACTGGATCTCGGCCATGCCGACGAATCTCTACGGGCCAGGCGACAACTTCGACCCGGAGACCGCTCATGTGTTGCCCGCCTTGATCCGGCGGTTCCATGAGGCGGCCGAGTCCGGCGCGGGCACCGTCTCGCTGTGGGGCACCGGAACGCCCCGCCGGGAATTCTTGCACGTCGACGACTTGGGGCGTGCCATTATCCGATTGCTTGAGGTATACGACGAGGCGGAGCCCATCAATGTCGGAGTTGGTAAAGACATTACCATCCGGGAGTTAGCTGAAATTCTTGCCGAAGTGGTTGGATTTTCTGGCACGATAGTGCAGGACATTTCACGTCCCGACGGGACACCTCGAAAGCTGCTCGATATATCCCGCCTGAATTCGCTTGGTTGGGAACCTCAAATTCCACTGCGTGAGGGAATTGAAGCGACTTACCGGTGGTTTCTTGAGCACAAGGTGCTCGTCTACCAGCGTGGCCACCATCGCGTGGTCCGCGAAACGGCGAGATAGGCGTCGAAAAATCGACTCAGCCATTGGGCTGTGGCGGTGCTGTGCATTACGCGGTCCGTTGAGTATTTTCCGTGATGATTCCTGCCCTCCCTGTGCTCGTGAGCCGATCTTTTCTCCGCAGGAACGGTGCCTCGACCCAGCGGCTTGATGCGGTGGCGACTCCGATGGCGATGACAGTGCTGATCAGTCCGACAACGAGGTTGACGACGCCCCGCTCGCCGAATTTCAGTTTGAGGACCGAGTCGATGATACCTTCCCACAAGTAAAGCGCGTAGGAAATGTGTGCGAAAAAGAGCAACACGGGATGCGTCAACCAAGCCGGCAGGTTCCGCGTGGTCACGCAATGGGTGACGAGGATGACGGCGAACACCGAGGCAACGGGCCCGGCGGCCAGGATGGTGACCAGGGTGAGCCCCGAGGTGTCCAGATAGAGGCCGGTGCGTAACCCTGGGACGGACGATACGAGCAGCAGACCCACGATGCTGACATGCCAAGTCCACTGAGGTGGAGTCAGTGTTGATTTGGTGGCACGCCGATCGTGGAGATAGAGCGCTGTGGCGGCTCCGCCGAGTATCGCCCACGCACCTGACTGGGGAAGGTAATAAGCACGGTCGTAGCCGGCGGGTGTGGTGACCTCGCCGGTGAACCGGAGGACGAGGCTCGTCAGGGTCATCGCCAGCACCCCACTGAGCACCCAGGAAGTCTTGATCCGCCTCGTGGTGACGAGCAGAACCGGCCACAGCAGGTAGTACTGCTCTTCAAGCGCGAGTGACCATAGGACGTTAAAAGGGTATATGTCGATGTGAAACAGGGGCCACAGGTTACCCAAGTAGAATAGACACGTTCCCGCCGCGATGAGCGTTTTTATTACTGGTGCTCCGAACGCGATAGCGAGAATAGTGCCGCCGGTGAGGGCCACGAGCAGTGCGGGGAGTAGCCGAAGCGCCCGCCGCTGGTAAAAACGGCGCAGTGAGATTGTTCCGGCGCGTTCCCGTTCGGTCAGGAGGAGGGTAGTGATGAGATAGCCACTCAGGACGAAAAAGAGGGTGACACCGGTCGTACCGCCGAACTTGACCACCGGAATCCGGGAATGGGAGGCCACGACGAGGAGGATCGCCAGTCCTCGAAGCCCGTCCAGGCCCCGATTTCGGTGTCCTGTCACAAGCAGTTCCGCCCGATGGGGGTCCTACTCATCTCGATCCCGACCCTCCTGGGCGCCGATCGGTTGCCTCGATGCCGAACGTGTTGCGCAACCCGAGTTTCTCGCCGAGCCGTTGCAGCGCTGCGCCTTGCGTCGACCAGTAACGCAGCAGATCGACATGGGCGAACGCCGTGTTGAAGAACTCCACCAGTGCCTGCTCATCTACCCCTTTCCGCACGACGTGGTACTCGGTCATGTCCGCCGCCATCGACTCGTCGTAGCAGCCTCGTAGTCGGCGTAGGCGGGTTCGAGCACCGTCGAGCAGGTGGCCCTGTGTGGTCCTCCAGGCGAAGTACGAACCGCGGTCGGCTGCGGCCTCGAGGTGGCTGCGGCGCGGGTACCAGTCGGGATCTTGGTAGGTGGTCAAGGTGCCGCCGGCTGTCAGCAGCGCCGTCAACCTCCGCACGAACGTGAGGTAGTCAGGGATGTGGTGGAGCACCGAGATACAGACGACGATGTCGAAGTCGGCCGGCAAGGCGAAGATTTCCTCGCCGCCAGCGTCATGCATCACTTGGACGTTGGGCGAGTGCCGGAAGTGCGTGCACAGGACGTCGGCGCTGGATTTGCTGATCTCAGTTACCGTGACATCGGCGCCCATGGCCGCCAGTTGCGCGGTGAAGGTGCCATGTCCCCCACCCACTTCCAGCACCCGGCACCGCCCGAAGCGAGCGAAAGACGTATCCACGAGGCGCCACATTCGCTCCACCAGCCACGCGCGCAGCCGGTGGTGCAACAGGTGCGGTGAGCCCGCGACGTAGTCAACACCGTGGCCGTAGGCCGCTTCCTGGGCGTTCGTGACGGCCTGCAGCCGCTGGCCGTCATCCGTGAGCGGCTGGTCCATCACAGTGGCTCCCAACCGGCGTCGACGCGTAGCGCGGTAGCAAGACTGCTCCTATCACCACGCCCAAGGGCGCATCGATTCCACCTCCATGAGCCCAGCCGATGGGTGGACCCACGAGTGACGCCATTCGACCCCCTCTCCGAAGATGACCGCCCGAGTTGCCCTGCTGGAGAACTCGCGGCCGGTTTCAATAGTGTTACTGACTACGGGCTGACTGAGCGTTCCTAGCGCGAATATAAACTTCTACATTCCTTTGGCGTCATGCGTTGCGCACTGGTGACAGTTGGTGAGTAAGCCCTCGCCTTGCGAAATGGCTAAGCGGCCATGTCAATCACTAAAGTGTAAGATTGGTGGCGATAGAGACCGGTATTGTCTTGCTTGCCTAGAGTTCTGATCTCGTTAACTAATTCGTTCGCCCGGATGCGCATCAACGGTGACGGCACGAGCAGGTGCCACCGCATCTAGTGACATTCTTGAAGTTTGTAACGTCAACTACACGTGTTCCGATGTCCCAGCGGGACCACTCCGGTACATGGCTGGCCAAAGGTCAATGGCGTCACTTTGGGTCACTCTTATGGCGGCGTGAATGTGAGGCAGTGAATCATGGACCTTGGCGCGGTCAGATGAACGTGAGATTGCATTCCGGTAAGTCGGTCAGACTATTGACGGTCGGGGCGGTGACAGGCTAGTGCATGCCCTACGGCGCGGCGCTGGCGTCGTCGCCGCGCGGATCACTATTGCGGTCAACGATAGCTTCGCACCATTGCCTTGCGGTGCTCACACCATAGTCTGGGCGGGGGACTGCCAGCGCTGCGCCGAAGACCTACACCCGGATCGAGGGACGATGAACGGGTCGGTCATTGCGTTGCCCCGGTCGGCACAAAGGCCTGGCGAGGCTGGCAAGTACAGCGGGAACGCGGGTACCGAGAACCTACTCCGAGTAGTGAGCGGAATAAGCAGATCGGTACGTTGACCAAAGAACGGGAGCTTGGTCGATGACGGGAATTACCCTGCCCAATAACGGTGTGGTCACCAGCGCCCCGCCTGATTTCATCGGTCGCCGCCGGGACGCCTCGTCCGCAGTAGCTAGCGATGTGGTCCCTCCTGAATTCGCGGAAGCGGTGCAATCCGGACCGCCTGATCGGGACGGCGTAGAAGCGACGCTGAACCGCCTGGTCGCACAGGCAGTTCGCGGGGACCAGCGAGCCACTCACGAGCTGCTGGCGACCGTGCGCGCAATGGTGTTGCCGTACTGCCGGGCTCGATTAGGGCGCCAGCAAAGCGTCATCGGCTCAGCCGAGGATGTGGCGCAAGATGTATGTTTGGCCGTGCTGACCGCGCTTGACCGCTACCAGCTCAGGGGCCTTTCGTTCAGAGCGTTCGTTTTCGGCATTGCCGCACATAAGGTAGTCGATTCTTTCCGGGCCGCGGTACGGGATCGGTCCGATCTGATAGCCGAAGTTGACGATACCGTTGTGGACCACGATGGCCCTGAGCAGCGGGTATTAGAAGCCGAGCAGTCTGAACGCTTGGGCAGGCTGCTGGGCGTGCTGTCCGATCGGCAGCGGGAGACCCTGGTGCTGCGTGTGGGGATGGGGCTGAGTGCTGCGGAAACCGCCGAGGTAGTCCAATCCACTCCCGGCGCGGTACGAGTTGTCCAGCACCGCGCACTGGCCCGTCTGCGTGATGCGCTGATGAACAACGAGTTGAGCGAACGCGGCAGTGCGGCAGCGGCGAGATGGGGACATGCCCTATGACGGTGGTTGTCCGGCCGGCTGGTGGGACCAAGCGGTAGGGGAGTGCCGTCCGTGGACAAAACGACTTCATCCGCATTGCCGGCCCTTTTAGTAGCCATGACACCCAGGCAAACGGCCAGCCCGTACCGGTTGGTCGAGCATCACCAAATAGGTAGCGGTACCGGATAGGCTTCCGGCAGCCGAGGTGGGGCAACCAGACTTATATCCGAATGAACCCGGAGGTGACGGTGCGGACGGCTGTCCTCGGTTCCGGCGGTCAGCTCGGCCGCGCCCTGGCCGTTCTCCTCCCTGGAGCGGTTCCGCTGGACTTCTCTGACCTCGACATCACTGATGCTGCGGCCACCTCTCGGTTCAATTGGTCGGAATTCGACCTAGTGATCAACACGGCCGCCTACACGGCGGTTGACATGGCGGAGACGCCGGGCGGACGGGTAGCTGCCTGGCGGGTCAATGCTGTCGGTGTGGCGAACCTAGCCCGAGCGGTCCGTGACCATGACCTGACCCTCGTCCACATCTCCAGCGAGTACGTCTTCGACGGGCGTGTTCCGGGACCCATTCCTGAGGACGCGCCCTTTTCTCCACTAAGCGCCTACGGAGCGTCGAAGGCAGCCGGTGACGTCGCCGCCGCGCTGTGCTCGTCGTACTACATAGTCCGGACCACGTGGATGATCGGCGAGGGCAGCAACTTCGTCCGCACAATGCTGAGCCTGGCGGCGCAAGGAGCTACGCCTAGGGTGGTTGCCGACCAGATCGGCCGCCCTACTTTCGCTGAAGATCTGGCCTCGGGGATCGTCGCGCTCACGACTTCGGGTCCGGCATTCGGCACGTACAACATCACCAACAGCGGCGATCCGGCATCCTGGGCAGAGGTCGCGCGGGCAACCTTCGAGTTGGCGGGCCGATCACGGGATGACGTCGCCGATACCACGACCGCCGACTACTTCGCGACCCGGCCGGATGCCGCGCGCAGGCCGCTGAACAGCATCCTTGATCTCCGCAAGGCTGCCGGTGCTGGGGTGCACCTACCGCCGTGGCGAGACAGCCTCGCCGCCTATGTCGCAAAGGAGCGATCGACAAGTTCCGCCGGATGAGTCTCCAAGCGCATGGCCAACTCTGACCTCGTCAACGGGAAATGGCCAGCGCCGTGCCTGTAGCGCCGGTACGTGGCAGCAGCTGGCGGCGCATGTTAAGTCGGAGGCATGTCGATCAGTACGCACCGTTGCCCCGTATGACTGCGCCGATGGTTTTCAAGACTATCAATGCGTCCAGCGCGAGGGACCAATTTTCCACGTAGCGCAAATCGAGCCGGACTGATTCATCCCATGATAGGTCGCTGCGTCCGCTGATTTGCCATAGCCCGGTCATGCCCGGCTTCACCAGTAGCCTGCGCTGCGCGTCCCGGGAGTAGCCGGTCACCTCCGCAGGCAGTGGTGGCCGCGGGCCGACCAGCGACATCGATCCGGTAAGGACATTGAAGAGCTGGGGGAGCTCGTCAAGCGACGTCCTTCGTAGGAACTTGCCCACGCGAGTAACCCGCGGATCATGGCGCAACTTGAAAAGTGGGCCAGATCCCTCGTTGCTTCCTGCTAATTGCTGCTGGAGCTGATCAGCGTTCACCATCATGGATCGGAACTTGAGCATTAGAAAAGGTTTACCGCCCTTGCCAACTCGGTACTGACGGTAAAAAATAGGTCCCCCGTCGCTGCGTACTGCGATTGCCAGGGCAACCATTACCGGTGCTATCATGACCAGCAACAGGGCGGCTCCCAATCGATCAATGATACCCTTGACTACGCGTGGTATCCCGGTGAATGCAGGTTCGGTGAGCCGTAGCAACGGCAGGCCGTCCACGGCGGCGACATGCAGGCGGGGGCCGGCAACTTCCATCAGGCCGGGGTCAACCACCAATTCCGTCCCGGTGCCCTCTAGATCCCAGGCGAGATGATGCAACCGCATCGAACTCCACCCTGGTGTCTGAGCAATGGATACCACGCGAAAGGTGCCATTTCCGACGACTTCTGGCACCGATTCCAAGTCGCCAACGACCGGCACGCCGAGGATGGTGGGACCTCCGTTGGTACCAGTGCCTGACGGTGTGCAGGCACCGGTCACCGTCCACCCGTTGTGAGGAGCCTGCCGGGTCCGCTCGATGAGCTTGGAGACCGCGTTCTCGGTGCCCACCGCAAGTACCGGATGCATATAGGCGCCGTTGCGGCGTCCCCGATGTAAGAACATTCGTAAGACAAGGCGACCTAGTGTGGCGAATACCAGCGCCACCGGTATGACACCGAATACATACGGGCGCACGGCGGGTAATTTCAACGCAAGGCCGATGAGCCCAGCGGCCACCGCAAGCGTGCTCAGAGCACGCCCTAGCCGGCTGAACTCCTGCGATCCCTGACCCTGAACAGAGGGCTCCCACGCCCCCGCCAGCACCAGGGCGATCACCGTCAACCCGAGGAGCGCCAGGCCGAATAAGATGCGTCCATGATCATACCCAGACCAGGCGCCCCATAATTTGTGCAGTGCGAGCGAGGCGGCCATTGCGACCAGATCCGAGGCAGCCGCTGCTTGGGCGTAGCGTATTTGCCAGCGGGGACGTGTAACTGCGGTCTGCGATCGCCGCGGCCTGCTCAGGTCGATGCTTTCGAGATCCGGTGGCGACGACGCCACTGACCCCGTCGCCGTAGTGTGGTGCCCATTCTGGCTTAATTGAACAAGATCGAGCTCTTTGCTCCGGTCGTCAGGCGCAAAGCCCATGCCTTCGCTCGCATTCGCTCAGCCATCCGAGTGAGTGACCGTCAGCGACTCCCCCTGTCGGTTCCGTGACACCCTGTGTGATCCGCCGGTGAAGTCGGAGCTAAAGGGAGTCCCGTTACAGGACTAACTTGAAAGTGGCGCACAAGTACGAGCGGAAATACATTGGAAGGAACAAGGAACGCGGCGTAGCTTACACCTGATGCGTTACCAAGCTTTACAGTCCGTATGGTCATTCCCAGACGGCAGCGAGTGCTGATTGTTATCCACCGGGAGCTTGGATGGGCACGGCCGTAGCTATCGGCATCGGGATCCTATGCTGGATCTTGCTGTCGGTCCTGGTCGCGCTCGTCCTGGCACGGGTGATCAGGCAACGTGATCGGCAGTGTCCGGGCCGGTCTAAACCCGAGTCACCGGCGGAAGGTGGGTCAGGCAACGGCCCCAAGCCGTCACACCCGCCGCGCAGGTGGCGCCACCGGAGCACAACTTAAGCTGTTCGATCTGGTGCGGCTCGACCCGGGTAACGATCACGGCAACACAGCGCGCCAGCACGCGACGGTGTCTGCGAACGCCACCGATGCGATGCTGCTTTGGCTGCGTTTTTCTCGTCGGGACGGCGCTGTCAACGTTCACTATTGTCTGGGCCCACCAGCTGGCTCTGCTAAACAAGCATGGCATATCAGTTCAGTTCTTCTCTTCGCTGGCCTTATCTTGATTCTTGTTGTGCTGGCCGGTCAGGTCCCATGGAAATCTATTTCGGCAAGTACTTCAGGGCGGATGTCACACACGGCGAACCTCCCATGGCTGGTGTTACACCGGTTGGCAACGCTCAAGCCTTGCCGGCCCACACCGGGCCTAGTTCTGCGGAGGTATGACAAGGCCTGAATAGACATATCAGGTGCCGGCCGGGGCGACCCGGAGTACCTTGTCGTCGTCGCCATTGCTGGTGGTGACATACAGCGCGCCGTCACCCCCCGCCCGTACGGCACGCAGCCGGCCGTAGTTGCCGTCGAGCTGCGGCAGCTGGCCCACCTCCGTTACCGCACCGTTCGGGTCGACCCTCATCAACAGCAGCTTGGTGCCCTTCAGCGCGGCGACCGCGAGCAGGCCCTGCATCGTGCCCCACTGCGCACCGGTGATGAACGCGGCCCCGCAAATCGCTTCGGTGTCCCGGCCGGAACTCCAGACCGCGGGAACCGCGTCAGGAAAGCGTTGCTGGTCGGTCATCGGCACGCTTTCGTCGTAGCTGGTCTGCGTGCCACCTCGGGATGGGTCCCAGCCGTAGTTGGCCCCAGCCCGCAGGATGTTGATCTCGTCGTTGACATCGGGGCCGTGCTCCGCGCCGAACAGCCGGCCCGTTCCGGGCTCCACAGTCACGCCCTGCACGTTGCGGTTGCCGTAGGTGAACACGAGCCGTTCGGCGGCGTTAGCTGAACCGGCGAACGGGTTGGCGGGCGCCGGACCCCCGGTGCCCAGGTCGATGCGCAGCACCTTGCCACCCAGCCGGGTGCGGTCCTGGGGAACGGCTGCCATTGCAGAGTCCCCCGTGCCGACGTAGAGAAAGCCGTCCGGACCGATCGTGGGGCGGCAGCCGGAGTGCCGGCCGGACGGATTCAGGGTCAGGCCAGCGACCAACGGGTCGGCCACCCGGCGGGCGCGCGCACCGTCGGCTGACAGTTCCCAGGTGACGAGCCGGACGTCCACCGGCCGACCACCCTGCTGGTGGGTCTGGCAGGTAGTGAACCGGCGGCTGTCCGCGAAGTCGGGATGCACCACCAGCCCCATCAGACCGCCTTCCCCGGCGACGTACACGTCACCGAGGTCAGCGGCGACCTCGGTAACCCGCGCACCGGGCCTGGTCGGCGACAGCAGCGTGATCCGCGCCGGACGCTCGGTGATCAATGCCGCACCACCGGGGAGGAACCCGATATCCCATGCGTGCTCCAGCCCGGCAGCCACCACGCCGACCCGGATGTCCGGCGCCGCGGGCGTCCGCGACGGGCCAGCGGGGCCGCCGGTCGGCACCTCGGAACCGACGGGAGCGCTCGGACCGCCACTCGCGCAGCCGGCGATCAGCCCGAACAGCACCAGCAATACCGGCAGGCGACCCATCAGCCGGAATCAGCCACCGGCCGCAAACCCGCGGCGCGGGCGACGCTGACCGCCTCCAAGCGGCTGCGCACCCCCAGCTTGGTGAGGATGCTGCGCACGTGCGTTCGGACCGTACTGGTCGACACCACCGACTCCACGGCGATCTGGCTGACCGGTTTGCCGTCCACCATACGCAGCAATACCTCGCGCTCGCGGTGGCTGAGCACGTCGAGCCTGGCGCTGCAATCGCGGGCGCGTTGCACGTCGTCGCGCAGCTCCCGCAACACCACGCCGAGCTGTTCTGGCGGGTAGAAGGCGTAACCGAGCGGCACTCCACGGAGCACCTCCAGCAGGTGCTCCAGCGAGCTTTCCTTGGACACCCACGCCGACGCACCGGCCCGGGCCGCGGCCACCGCGTGGGCGCTGTCGTGGCTGGCGGTCAGCACCACCAGCCGCGCCGGGGGCCAGGCGGCGTGCAGTTTGCGCAGCAACCCCCCGGTGGCAACCGCCGCGGATCCGATCTCCGTGGTGATCACATCCGGGCGCTGGGTCCGGACAGTATCCAGCAGGCGCGGATCGTCCGGGCTGGTGCTGCCGACCACCCACAGATCGTCCGCACTCGACAGCCGGACAGTAAGCGCGTCGGTCAACATCGCGTGACTGTCGACGAGGAGAACCCGCAGGAACGGCACGGGATCTACTGTGCCTGGCGCTATTTCGCCACGGCAACACCCGATCTTCGTAACGTTGTTACCCGATCCGGCTGTCACTCCACCCACTCCACCGACTTCGGGACCGGGGCGGTCACTGCCGCCGGCACGGCCATGGGTCCGGCAAGCGCCGGGCGCTCCAGCACTGTCCGCCGGGCCGGGCTGGTCCACCTGCCGGTGGAGCTCAGCCAAGCCTTCGGGAACACGTACAACGCCACTGCGGCATCGAGGACCCGCAGGAACGGGAAGAAAATCCACAACGCCACAAAGCGCAGTTTGCGTTCGATCACCGCGACCATGCAGGTCAGCGCGAGATCGGCGCCGGTCACCGCCAGCAACAACACCTGCAGGTTCATGTGCTCGGCCACGTCGGCGTGCACCGTCGCCAGCCCAGGCCAGCCAAGTGCCTCGGGATAGAGCGCGGGTACGGCCAGCACGGCGACCAACAACGGCAGCAGCACGAAGAACATGCTGCTGGTCAGCAGTTCGAGCAGCAGCACCGTCAGCATCGCGCTGAACAACGACAGCCGCGGCGGATGTCGGCGCACCGTCTGCCAGAGCCCCAGCCCCCAGCGCTTGATCTGGCGGATGTAGTCGCGCAGGTTGTCGGGATCCTGGGTCACCGCGACGGCACCCAGGGTGAACGCCACCTTGCCCAGCCGCTTGGCGTAGACCTCGAACGTCATGTTGAAGTCCTCGATCACCAGCCCGGGCGGGTTCATCTCGATATGCGGCAACACCGACGTGCGGTACATGCTGGCAAAACCAGGCACGATATGGGTCGCATTGGTGAAGCGCCAAGTCTGGCCGTATTTGAGCAGCCGCTGGGTGATCGCGTAAATGCGTTGCCGGTGGCAGACAAGCACCTTGCCGATCAACGACAAGCCGCGCTCGTGCCGGGTGCGCACCGCGCCGGCCACCGCGACTACTGCGGGGTCGTCAAAAAACGGTAGGGCAGCGTCGAAATATCCTGGCTGGATCGCGGTGTCGGCATCCAGCAGCAGCACCGCGCGGAACCGATCGACCAGATCGAAGCGGTCGATCGCCTCCTCAAGGGCACCGGCTTTGCCGACGTTGGTACGGGTGGAGATGACGTTGACCCCGGCTTGGTGGGCCAGTTCCACGGTCCGGTCGGTGGAGCCGTCGGAGACGACGTGAATGTTGTGCCGGGGAACCAGCGCGGCGATCGCCTCGATACTGTCTTTGATCACCAGCTCTTCATTATGCGCCGGAATTAATACCGCGACGTCCTCTACGGTGATCGAGGGCTGAGCACCATACCCGCGTTGCCGCAGTCTTCCTCGCAGGGTCATTTTCCGCCAGGTCTCGTCGATCAGGCGCGCCAGGCCGATCGCTGCCCATACAGTGAAATTGACCCCGAATACGATGATTGCAATGGGCCACCAGGACATCAGCGGGACGTCCCTTCAGCACTCGATGTCGGGTGCAGCGGGATGACCTTGCGCAGCGTCGCCCAGCTCCGGTCGTCCTCAGAGCTGATCATCCACAGGTAGACGCCGCGGATACCGGCTGCCTTGGCCGCCTCCAGCTTGAACGCCATGCTGTCGGCATTTTCGAACCAGACCTCGTGCTCCCGGCCCTGCTCGTCGGTGTACTTGAACGACGGCGACTCGCTGAGCCGGTCCCACTGTGTGGTGGCGTGGTATTTCTGGGCTCGCCCGTAACACTGGATCCAGGTGACCACCTCAGCCTGGTCCCCTACCCAGTCGTAGCCAGACAGCGCGATTCCCAGCACGATCTTCTCTGGTGGTATCTGCGTCTTCGCGTAGGCCAGCACGTCGCGTACCCAGGGCATCGGTGCGACGGATCCCGCCGTGGATCCTGACCAGTGGTAGTCGTACGCCATCAACCGGACCTCGTCGGCCGCCGCGCCGATGGCTGCGTAGTCCTGCCCGGCGTTGCGCTGGTCATCTCCGGCGTCGCTGGTCTTGGCGAACAGGGCAACCGAAAGGACCTTGCCCTTGCTGTGCAAGGCGCCGGCCAGGTCGGTGATGAATGTGGTGAACACTTTCCGGTCGGTGGCCGGCAGGTCCTCGTAGTCGATGTCGATCCCGGCGTAGTTCTCCCGCTGCACCAGCGCGACGATGTCGTTGACGTGCCGGGTCATCGCGGCAGGATCGTGCAGGATGTCCGCGACCGGTTCGTAGGCCCAGCGGTCGTTGGTCCGGTTCGCGATGGTCGGCACCACCGGAATTCCCAACTTGCGCAGCTGTGCCATGCCGGCTGCGGTTTGGGCGGCCACCTCGGGCGCCTGCGGGACGATCTGACCATTGCGGGCGAGCCCGTAGATCCACGGGGAGACCTCGTTGAAGGTTCCCGGGTTGGCTGCCAGGACGGTGTCACCTGCGCTCAGGTTCCAGAACGGCAGAGACGCCACCACCAGCGTGGCTGGTTTGTCACCGGCACGCAGCATCCGCGGCACCATGACCAGCAACGCCACCGCGCCGAGGAACAGGACGATGAGGAACGCCGATCCGCCCAGCAAGCGCAACCTCAGGGAGCGCCGCCCTCCAGTGCTGGGGACGTCCGGGCGGCGCGGCTCGATGGTGGTCTTGGTCATCAGCTCACCGCTGTTGCTAGTCCCGGCCGGCTGCGTTCCGCGATCACCGACCGCAGGATGTCGTCAAGCGTCCGGGTGGGCCGGAAGCCGATCAGTTCGTGGGCCCGGGAGCAGTCCGGCACGCGGCGTTGCAGGTCCTCGTATCCCGGGCCGATGCCTTCCTCATAGGACATCTGCACGATTCCGCTGGCCGAACCGGTCAGTGCCAGCACGCGATCGGCCAGCTCCCGGATGGACACCTGCTCGGAGCTGCCGACGTTGACCGCGGTGCCGTACGCCTCGGGGTGTTCCACCAGCGCGACCAGCGCCGGGACCACGTCGAGCACGTGGCAGAAGCAGCGCACCTGCTCGCCGGTCCCAAAGACCGTCAGCGGCTCACCCGCCAGGGCCTGGGTGACGAACCGGGGGATCACCATGCCGTAGCGCCCGCTTTGGCGCGGCCCCACTGTGTTGAACAGCCGCACGATCACCGCGCGCAGGTCCAATTCGGTGACGTAGGCCCGGGTGAGGCTCTCGTCGACGGCCTTGGCCTCGGAGTACGACCAGCGGTGCAGCAGCGGCGAACCGATCACCCGGTCGTCGTCTTCCCGCAACCCGATCTTGGTGTTCTTCCCGTAGATCTCGCTGCTGGACGCAATGAGCACCCGGACCTGGTGCCGGTGTGCCGCGGCCAGGACGTGCTCGGTGCCGTGGATGTTGGTGCGCAGGCTGGCCAGCGTGCGATCCCGGATGACGAACGAGCCCACGGCCGCGGCAAGGTGGAAGATCGTGTCGACCTGGCTGGCCAGCGTGTCGACCAGATCCTCGTCGAGCACCGAGCCGGAGATGTACCGCAGCCGGGGATGATCGCTGACGGCGGACAGGTTGTCCAGCGAGCCGGTGGCCAGGTTGTCCAGCGCGATGACGTCATGACCGCCAGCCAGCAGGTATTCGGCCAGGTGGGAGCCGATAAAGCCGGCCCCGCCGGTGATCAGTGCCTTCATCACTTTCCTCCTACCGAGTTGGCCAGCACTCGGCCGTTGTGCCGGTTGCGGCTGCGGGCAGCCATCAGCCGCTCGTAGAGGTCATCGATGCGGCGGGTGACCGCCTCGATGCCGTACTGCTCGCGGATGGCGGGTACGCCCTGACGGGTGCGCCGCCCGGCGGCCATCTCCGCGGCGATTTCTTGGCGCATCCCCTCGACCTCGCCGGGGATCTGGCGGGCGCGGTCGGTCTCGATGCCCTCCAGCGCCGGGCAGGTCGTGTACAGCGCTGGTATCCCGTTGGCCAGCGCTTCCAGCACCGACAGCCCGAAGGTCTCCTGCTCCGAGGCCGCGATGAACAGATCCAGCGACGAGAGCATGGCCGCCACGTCGTGCCGCTCGCCGGCGAAGGTCACCAGCTCCGCGACACCGTGGCGGGCCGCCTCGGCCTCCAGATCCGGCCGGATCTGCCCGTCCCCGACGATCAACAGCCGGTGGTGGTCGTCGAGCAGCGGTGCCGCAGCCCGGATCACCAGGTCGAACCGCTTGATCGGATCGAGCCGACCCAGCACGCCGATGACATAGGCGTCGCGAGGCAAGTCGAACTCCGCGCGGATGGCGTCCCGCGCGGCGGAGTCGAAGGCCACCCGGTTGAAGTCCAGACCATTGGGAATGGTCTCGATCTTGCGGGCTGGCACCCCCCATTTGATCAACCGGTGCGCCACCGCCTCAGAGACCGCGATGGTGGTGTCCGAGCACAGGTCCGTGCCCAGGTACAGGGCGCGCACCCCGAGGGTCATCCGGCGCCGTTCCAGGTGTGTCTCGCCGATGGAGTGCTCGGTGGTCACCACCACCGGGGTGCCGGCCAGCCGGGCGGCGAGCCGCCCGTAGATGCAGGAGCGGTACAGGTGGGTGTGCACCACGTCATACCGGTCGGCTCGAATCAGTCTGGCCAGGCGTCCTAATGCGGGCAGCTCGGTGTTGCTGGTCATGCCCAGGTCGCGCACCCGCCCCCCGTCGCCGACGATCATGTCAGCGACCGGGCCGGGGTTGTACAGCGTCACGACGTCGGACTCGTGGCGAGTGTGTTGCAGGATCGAGCGCAGTTGCAGCTCTGCTCCTCCCACGCCCAGCCCGGTGATCACGTGAAGAACTTTCACTTTCTTCCCCCCAAAATCGGCGCAGTTGTCGTGCCCAGGGTGCGGACCAAGATCACCGCATCCATCCACGGTGACCAGTGCTCGATGTAGAAGTTGTCCAGCCGGCTGCGCTGGGCGATGCAGGTGTCGC
>JAJPIR010000004.1 GCA_021324675.1 Actinomycetota bacterium | reverse complement strand
AGGCGGCGACGGTACCCCTGCTGCCTTGGTAGCCCTGGTCGGTGATCTCCCGGTGCAGGGTGGAGGCGTTGGTGATGCCGGCATTCCAGCGCTCGTGCAGGTTTGTAGGCTTGTGGGCATCCAGCACACTGGGCCGGCCCGCGCGGGGCTTGGCCAGCAGTTCCTCGACGTTGCCGGCGCGGTAGAAGCGCCGGACGGTCTCTTTGGCCAAGTCCAGTTCCCGCATGATGGTCTTGATGCCCTTACCGTCGGCCTTCAAGGCCTGGATGGCCTGATAGCGGGCTTGGGTACGGACGACCAAGGCGGAGTTCTCCGTGCGTAGTAGCTGCGCGGCCTCGGCTGCCTCGGCAAGGTCGGCGGCACTGCCACGCTCGGCCGGAGCCTCGGGCGGGATGTCGTCGGGCTGCCGAAGGCAACCGTGGTGAGCGGCGACCGTCTTCTCGACGTACTCGGCCAGGTTGTGCCACAAATGCCACCGATCGGCCACCTGGATCGCCTCGGGTGCCCCACTGCGGGTGCCTTCGGCGTAGGCACCGGCACGGTCCCGGCAGACCACCCGGGTTCCCGGGTGCTCACGCAACCACGCGGCGAAGGTGGCGGCCTCGCGATCGGCGAGCAGATCGACGGGGCGACCCGTGTCGATGTCGACGAGCACGGTGCCGTAGACGTGCCCGCGGCGCAGGGCGAAGTCATCGACCCCCAGCACCGTCACGGTGCCGATCTGCGGGTCGGGCAGGGCTCGGATCACCCGTAACAAGGTGCTGCGACTCGCGGGTAATCCCAGCGTGGTGGCCAGCCGCGTCCCTGCCCGGCCGGCCAGCGCCAGTCCGTTACGCCCGGATCTGTGGGAGCCGGAGGGTGAGACCCCCTCCGGCCACCCGACAGGGCGGGGCAATGTAGAGAACTATGACAAACCAGGCATCCGAGGCCTGCCGCCTGGCTTCTGGGTGGGCAGGTGAGACTTGCTCGGGTGGGCCGATCGCTTAATGCAACAGTGCCGGGTCACCTACCTCCACGACGATTACGGCGACGATTACCACCCCGGCGACATCTGGGCCTGCATAGGCTGGCACTGGTCAGGCCACTGGAAAGATGCCGGCGCCAAGCGTTACGTCGACCGGATCCATCACTACCTCGACTGCAAACCCTGGCGCGACTGGACCAACGAGGACCACCACTAAGCAGTGACCCCCACGGCGGCGCGGCACCAGCGACCGGCTAGCCCGCCAGCCTGACGGTCCTCCACCCAGGAGCACCACAACGACACTGAGTTCGGGGTTGGGGTCGGTCACTGCCCGGGTCCCGGCGGTGGGGGGCCGGTCGGGTTGGGGATGGGCGGGGTGTCGGGTGGTTGAGGGCTCAGGATGGCGCGAGGGTCCTGCCAGGGTCGGATGCCGGCCAGATCGCTGCGGAGGTCATTCATCTGCGCGTGGATTTCGTCGAATTCCGGGCCGAGTTCGCGGCGAAGTTGGTGATTGGCCTGGGTGGTGTAGATCTTGATTTGCCGGATGGTGCGGCTAACGCGGCTGCCGCGGTGGGTAGTCGCTCGGGGCCCAGGATGAACAGCGCTACTACGGCCAGGATGGCCAGCTTTTCAACGCTGAGATCGAGCATCTGGTTACCTCCTTGCGGCATGGCGACTACTTGGTGGAGGTCTGGTTATGGATCGGTGTCAGGGCTGGAGTTGCCCAGTCGAGTGGCGCGGGTAAGCCGGCCGTCGTAGATGGGTGTGAGATGTGGTGGAGCTTGCGGTGCGGGGTGTTGGGTGTGGGTTTGTTCGGTGGCGGCGGTGTCTTTGATCTCACGTTGGAGAATCCGCGCGGACTGCCCTAGCGCTCGAGCCATTTCTGGGAGGCGTTTTGCGCCGAACAGCAGCACGATCACGGCGATGAGGATGAGGAGGTGCCAGCCGGTCAAGCCTGCCATTAGGGGTCCTTGGTGGTGGTGTTGGGGATATTGGGTCCGTTAGGCCGCCGTGGTCGGGTGATTGCTGAATGCGAACGTGGCGCAGGCGTGATTGAGGGAGCGGCGCAGGTCAGCGGCGTGCTGCTCGGCTTGGTTGAGGTGGGCGCCTACGGTGGCCCAGGCGGCGAGCTGGTGACGAGTTCGGGTGGCGAGCTCGCCGAGCAGCCCAGCGATGCTGGCCAGGTCGGACAGTGCTACGAGAAGTTGCTCTGCGCTGAGGCGCTGGGGAATGTGCGCGCCGGTAGCGGCCAGGGCGTCTGCGGCCGCGGCGATGTGCTGGTGCATGTTGTGGTCTGTGGTGTGGTCCACGAATCTCACCTATCTAATGGGGAGGGGAAATGGCGGGGCTGGTGGCTGGACGGTGCAGCAGTGTGGCCAGCAGTCCGAGTGCGGCGGCTTCCACGAGAATGCTGATCAGGGCTTGGGGGGCGGGTTGAAAGCCGTATTCGACGAATCCGAAGACTCCGATGGTGCGGGAGGCGATGAATCCGGCCAGGGCGCCCGCGGCTAGGCCGGCCGCGGCCAGCCGGACTACCGCGGTGGTGTTTAGCGCCAGCAGCAGCGCCACGGCGAACGCGCCGCTGGCTTGCAACAGGAACGCCGGGCCGACCCCGGGCAGCATTCGGTAGCCGTGCAGGTACAGCTGCGCGTGGATGACTCCGCTGATGGCCAGGCAGCTGGCCGCACCGAGGCGAGTCAGCAGGGGCAGGGCCGGTTTCATGCCGGTTT
>JAJPIR010000110.1 GCA_021324675.1 Actinomycetota bacterium | reverse complement strand
CTGGCCAGCCTTCAAGTACCGCCAACGCCCGTTGCCGACGTCGGTAACTGCTACCAACATCGGCCCCTACAGGGGCAGCGTGCGGCCGAGTACGGCGAAGTCCCGGGAGTCTCCGGTGAAGCGGTAATAGCGCAGCAAGTCGGTGAATCCAAACCGCCGGTAGAGCTTCCATGCCCTGGTGGGGCCCTCGGGAGTCGAGAGCAATACGCGCGGAGCGTCGACCTTGGACAGCAGCTCGGTGAGTAGAGCGGTGCCGATGCCCTTGCCCTGCGCATCGGGGTGGACGTGCAGTTCGGTCAGCTCAAAATAGTCGGCGAGTTCCCGCTGAGCCGCAGCGGGATCAGTAATCCTCAGCCCACGGTGTACCTCATCGTGCCACCACTGCCCAGGCGCTCCTCGGTAGCCGTAGCCGATACCGACGAGGGCGTCTCCCTCGAAGGCGCCAATACACAACCAACCTTCCCGCAGCATGTGCTCCAGCCACATCGGGCTGCGATGCCGCACCGTGCCAGGCGGGTAGCGCATGGCGGTGACGTAAATGCGCAGTGCTTCGTCGAGCCGCTCGCGCAGCTGCCCGGCTGTCAGTTGGATCAGCCGCGTTGGCTCGCGGGCGGGCATTGCGGTCACCGCCGACCTCCCAGGTTGGCTTCGTGCGTATGCCGGGTCCCGGCTATGCCGGCCGCCTCGCAGCGTGCATGTCTCCCATGACACCACGGCAGGCGCCCACCTGCCGACTTTGCCGAGATTGCCACTTGACGCAACCGAGCCTCAGGGGGTTAACCTTTAGCAGTGTCGAACATATGTTCGAACACAAGTCCGGTGGTGGCGCGGGGGAAGCGCGTCGCCGCCGGACACCGCCGGCTTCCCCACGGCGGAGTCGATGCATGTGCCTATTACGACTCCCCAGCAGGAGGCCGATGTGCCCGCTGTCACTTCACTCACCTCACCCATTGGACCGCGGTCCAGCGGCACCGGCCACTCGGGCCACTCCTGTGATCCTGGCACGACCGGTTATTGCCCGCCTAGCGCTCGTCTCCTGCTTCAGCAAGCTCGGCAGGCGCTAGTCGACGCCGAGTACACCCGACATCCGGGAGAACGTTACGTCAAAGCGCACCTTGCGGCGCTCCGTGCGGCGGCCGCCGTCCTCGCGGTGCGGGCCCGACCGCGCCGGCGTGCTGGGCCCACAAGTGCGTGGACGTTGCTCAGCACAATTACGCCTGAACTCGCCGAGTGGGCCGCCTTTTTCGCGGGCGCCTCAGCTACCCGGGCCGCGGTAGAAGCGGGCATACACCGTCTGGTGACGGACCGCGACGCCGATGACATGGTGCGTCAAGCTGGTCAGTTCTTGACCATCGCGTGGCGGTCGGCGACAAAGGCAGTCCGATGACTGCTCCACGGCCGCTGGTCGACTACGGCCGGCTGCTTGACGTGATCGGAATAGAGGGTGAATTGCTCGTGGGCGCGGCGGCGTCAGCCCTGCCGGACGCAGCGCAAGCCGAGGTGCCTGGTTGTCCCGGTCTTACGTTGGAACGGACCCTGCGCCATGTGGGCAGTGTGTACCAGGTGACCACGCTATGGGTCCGCGATGGCCATCGCCCGGAGCATTGGCAGCGATCGCCATCCGACGGCGATCTGGTGGGTTTCGTCCGCATCGGCCTTACACGATTGCTGGCAGAACTACGCCAGCATGACCCGGCTGCACCGTGCGACACCTGGTGGCCAGCTGACCGAACACAGGGCTTCTGGAGACGTCGGATGGCACACGAGACCACGGTGCACCGCGTCGACGTGCAGGCTGCCGCGGGCGGTCCAGTCAATCCCATCGACCCTGAGATAGCCCTGGATGGCATCGACGAGCTGCTGTTTCTCTGGTTTGGTTATCGTCTCGGTGAATTGGGCATGTCGTCACCGCAGCAGGGGGCGGTAGCCCTGTCAGCTGCGCAGCGGTGCTGGTTGGCGATCTTCGAGCGGGGGCGTTCCATCGCGCGGCGGGTGAACGAGGCTGAGGCTCGGTCTGCAGACGCCATGGTCAGCGGAGATCCGATGGCGATGTATCTGTGGTCGTGGGGACGCCTCCCTGACCAGTCGGTTCAGATCACCGGTGATCAGGACGCCGTCGCGCACCTGTGGACGCTATTGCGGCCTGCCACACAGTGAGCCTGTGGTGGCCGAAAGGGTCAGGCGCGCAGCCGTAGACCGCGGGGCGTGGCGCGGAATCCGGCGTCGTGTAGCAGTTCGGCCAGCGCAGATCCCAGGGCAGCCTCGCCGTCGGCGCGTTCTACGGACAGTGAACCCAACCAGCCCTGCGCAACCGCGCCAGCAAGGGCACTGACGGCGGCGCGCAAGGTGTCGGTGTTGTCGGTGAACGACAGTAGCGACCGGCCGCCGCGTTCGAGGTAGAGCACTGCCGCACCGTTGACCAGGACGGCGAGCGCTCCGGCCTTGCGTCCAGGTCGATGTCGCGCCTCTCCCATGGTCGGTGGCCACGGCAGCGCAGCGCCGTAGGGTTGGGCAGGGTCCGTGGCGGCAAGTACGACTGTGGCGATCTGGTTTTCAGCGGATTGGCTGACTGCACGCAGCCGATCAATGGCACCGGGGATGGCGAACTGCGCGGCGCCGAGCCCCTCGATGACGTATCCGCGGCGGCACCGGCCGGCTTCCTCCATCGCTCGCAGCACCTTGTAGATCCCAGCGAAGCCACCGGGGACTCGTTCGGTGTCCAAGGCGCCCCGAGTCAGTACCCCGTGGCGTTCCAGGAATGTTTCGGTCCGTGCATGTGCCCGTCGGGTCTGCTCGGCTTCCGGCAGCAATGGTTGTGACACAGTGAGCGGAAGCGTCGGTGACAGCGACCAGCGTCCAGCGCCCGTCGGCGGCCCGGCGCGGTGGGGCAACGGTGGCCGCGCCGCGCGCATGCGTGCATACCTTCCGCGTGGCGCGGGCCGGCGTGGGCGGTGCGCGGCTGAGCGCCCGGACACCAACGCTCGCAACGGCGCTAATGAGTCATTGGTCAGGAATCCTGCCCACACCAGATCCCACATCGCAGCGACCATGTCGGCGTCACCAGGTGCCGGCTGGTGGTCATCGAGCAGGTACTGACCGGCACGATCGGCAAGCTGCCGGAAGAACAGTGCACCACCCGCCGGCTGGCCTCCACCTGGATCCCAGCCCAGAGCGCGCAGCACAGCGCGGTGTACCGCAGTTAGTGCAAGCTGTTGATCCAGATCAGGCAACACCAAGTCCGCCAGATCGCTCGGAGCCAGCGCAATCCACCCATCACTTCCGGGTAGTGACCCGCAGCCGATCCAGGTGACCTCACCGGAGATGGTGAGCTCGTCAAGCAGCGCGGGGGAGTAGCCGGGAAGCCGGGCCGGTAACAGCAACGACTCCAGCGCACTTGCGGGCACTGGTGCACCAGCCAGTTGCTCCACTGCGCCCAGCACGTCCCCTGGCGTAGGCGCGCTGCGCAAGCGCCGCGCCGGCTCCTCGCTAGACGTCTGCCAGGAACTGATCCCATGCCAGGCCGGCAGGAAGCGACCCAGGGCAGCTTGCTCGACCGGTTCCACCTCGGCTCGCAAACGCGCCAACGAACCCCGCCGCACCCGGCGCAATACTTCTGCGTGGCAATACTCGGTGCCACAACCAGTCGGGCCTGTGGGACGCAGCTCAATCGGTCGGAGTTCGCCTCGGACGAGCGTGCCTACGGCAGTCATGCGATCCAGCGCTGCGCTGACCACCGCAATGCCGAGCCCGAAGCGGTGCGCGACTTCCGCTGCCGTAAACGGCCCGTGGGTTCGGGCATAGCGCAAGAGCAGATCCCCTAACGGGTCGGCGACAGGTTCGGTGAATGCCTCCGGTATGCCCACTGGCAAAGCCACACCGAGCGCGTCGCGCACCCGCCCAGCATCTTCGATGGCAATCCACCGCTGCTCGCCAGCAATCCGCACCACGATCGCGCGCCGGGCGCGGCCGAGATCAGCCAGCCAGTCTGAGGCAGCCCCACGCTGCACGACCTCCGATTCGGTCAGGTCGCCCAGCGAGCGCAGCAGATCCGCGGTACTTTCCAGGTCCCGGGCTCGGCGATCCGGATCGAGCCGCTGCAACTGCGCCTCGATCTCCAAGAGGACCTCGGGATCGAGCAGTTCGCGGATCGCTTCAGCGCCGAGCAGCTCCGCCAACAGCGTGGAATCCAGCGCAAGCGCTGCAGCCCTGCGCTCGGCCAGTGGCGCGTCCAGTTCGTAAAGGAACATTCCTACGTAACCGAAGAGCAGGCTACGCGCGAACGGAGACGGTGACCGGGTGCTGACTTCGACAACGCGGATCCGCCGGGCGCGCACATCCGACATCAACTCGCGCAGTCCGGGTACGTCATAGACGTCCTGGACGCACTCCCGCATCGCTTCCAGCACCACGGGAAACTGCTCGTACTTGGACGCGACGGCGAGCAACTGGGCTGCGCGTTGCCGCTGCTGCCACAGTGGTGTCCGCCGCCGTGGATCCCGGCGGGGCAGCAGCAGCGAGCGAGCGGCGCATTCACGGAACCGGGAAGCGAACAACGCGGATCCGCCCACCTCAGCAATCACGAGTTCGTCGACCTCATCCGGCTCGAACAGCACGTCTTCTGCCGTAGGTAGTACCTCGTTACCGTCAGCGTCCACTGCGTCCGGCAGTCGCAGCACGATCCCATCGTCAGCGCTTGCCAGCTGGGCCTCGACGCCTCGTCGTTCCCGCAGCCGGGCGCCGATCGCCAGCGCCCACGGCCCGTTGACCTGGGCTCCGAACGGGGAGTGCACCACCATCCGCCAGTCACCGAGCTCGTCGCGGAACCGCTCGACCAGCACAGTACGGTCGTCGGGCACATGACCCGTGGCCTCGCGCTGTTCGCGCAGGTACGACAGCAGGTTGTCGGCGGCCCATGCGTCCAGCCCGGCGCTTTCGATCCGGGCGCGCGCTGCGTCTGGATCAGTGCTGCCCAGTTCACGGACGAATGCGCCCATTGCCCGGCCTAACTCGAGGGGCCGCCCCGGAGCGTCGCCCTTCCAGAACGGCATCCGGGCTGGCTCCCCCGGTACGGGTGCTGCGATGACCCGGTCGTGGGTGATATCAACGATCTTCCATGATGTTGAACCCAGCAGGAACGTATCGCCCACCCGAGACTCGTACACCATCTCCTCATCGAGTTCACCGACCCGTGAGCCCGCCCCATCGGCGCTGCCGGGTGTCATGACGGTGAACAACCCACGGTCTGGGATGGTCCCGCCAGAGGTGACGGCCAACCGCTGCGCTCCAGGCCTGCCGCGCAGCTCGTCGTTGACCCGATCCCAGACGATCCGTGGGCGCAGCTCACCGAATTCCTCCGACGGATACCGCCCGGCGAGCATGTCCAGGACGGCGAGCAGGGCCGAGTCGGGCAGCGTCGAGTACGGGGCCGCCCGCCGAACCAGGGAGGTCAGATCGCTGACATGCCAGGTATCCATCGCAACCATCGCCACCACCTGCTGGGCTAGTACATCCAGCGGGTTGCGGGGATAGTGCAACGCTTCGATGGCACCGGCCGACATTCGCTCCGCGACGACTGCGCACGAGACCAGGTCGCCGCGGAACTTGGGGAACATCACGCCGCGGGACACCATCCCTACCTGGTGGCCGGCCCGGCCGATCCGCTGTAGGCCCGACGCGACCGTCGGGGGTGCCTCGACCTGAACGACAAGATCCACCGCCCCCATGTCGATGCCCAGTTCCAGCGAGGAGGTAGCGACAACGCACGGTAGCCGGCCGGACTTGAGTTCCTCCTCAACAAGGACTCGCTGCTCGCGCGACATCGAGCCGTGGTGTGCTTTGGCAAGGACATCCGGAGCGCCGCCGGCGAGCCCCGCCTGGCCCATCAGCTCAGCCGGCATCCGCTCTCGAGGCGCTATGGGAGTCTCGGTGGCCAAGTCGTTGAGCCGGGAGGTCAGCCGCTCAGCCAGCCGCCGGGAGTTGGCGAACACGATTGTTGAGTGATGTGCATGCACTAAGTCCAGCACTCGGCGCTCTACCGCGGGCCAGATCGAGGCGCGCTGTTCGGCCGCTCCGTCGACGCCCTCAGCCAGCTCGCCCAGCGCCGCCATATCAGGTACCGGTACCTGTACCGCAACCTCGATCGTCTTCGCCGATACCGGTTGCACCACCTCCACTGGTCTCCCACCGGCGAGGAAGCTGCTGATCTCCTCGACTGGTCGCACGGTCGCGGACAGGCCGATCCGCTGGGCGGGTGTCTCCAGTAGGGCGTCAAGCCGCTCCAGGGATAGCGCCAGATGCGCGCCACGCTTGGTCGCGGCGACGGCGTGCACCTCGTCGATGATCACGGTGCGCACCCCTCGCAATGACTCCCTGGCAGCAGAAGTCAGCAGCAGAAACAACGACTCTGGAGTGGTGACCAGTACGTCTGTCGGCGTGCGGGCGAACGCCCGACGCTGCTCGGCCGGAGTGTCGCCGGTGCGCATTCCTACCGCGATATCCGGCTCTGGTAGGCCCAGCCGGTGGGTGGCCTGCCGGATGCCCGCCAATGGTGAGCGCAGGTTGCGCTCGACATCCACGGCCAGCGCCTTGAGCGGGGAGACGTACAGCACCCGGCAGCGTTTGGTCGGCTCCGCCACAGGCCCCGCCAGCACCAGTCGGTCGAGCGCCCACAGGAACGCGGCGAGGGTCTTACCGGATCCAGTCGGTGCTACGACCAGTGCATGCTCGCCCGCCGCCACTGCTCGCCAGGCGCCCTGCTGAGCCGCGGTTGGCGCGGCGAATGCTCCGGCAAACCAGGCCCTGGTCGCGGGCGAGAACAACTCCAGCACATCCACGCCATCTATGATGGCTCGCCCCACTGACAGTGTGATCCGCGTTTGAGCCGGTGCAGCTAGACGCCCGGCGCGACTAACCCTGCCGGATCCCTGAAGGCGGCACACCGGGGATGAGGATTTTCCGCAGGCGGCTCACCTCCGACATGCGCCGCTCGGCTAGGTGGTCAGCGGCCACCGCGGGCGGTACACCATCACGCTCGGCCAGTTTGAAGATTTCCCGCGTGGTGTCGAAGATCTTCGCCACTCGGGCCTTGGCTCGCTGGAAATCGAAGCCTCCGATCTCGTCGGCAACTTGAACGACCCCGCCTGCATTCACCACGTAGTCGGGTGCGTAGAGGATGCCGCGTTCATCGAGGAGCTTTTCCACGCCGGGATGTTCCAACTGGTTGTTCGCACCACCACACACGATCTTGGCGCGCAGCGCGGCGACAGTTGGATCATCCAGTGCTGAGCCCAGAGCGCAGGGGGCGTAAACGTCGATCGGCTCGCGTACCAGCGCTGCGGTGTCCGGCGCGACGGCGACGTCTGGATGCGCAGCGGTGACCCGCTCGATCGCATGATCGCTGATATCGGCCACGATCACCTGGGCGCCGTCGGCAAGAAGATGATCCACGAGCAGGGTCCCGACCTTTCCGACGCCGGATATCCCCACCCGGCGTCCGGCGAGGGTGGGCATTCCCCAGACGTGTTCGGCAGCGGCGCACATGCCCTGGAAGACCCCGAAGGCCGTCAGGATCGAGGAGTCACCAGCGCCACCGCTGGATACCGAGCGCCCGGTGACGAACCGGGACTCTCTGGCGACGATGTCCATGTCCCTGACATAAGTACCGACGTCACAGGCGGTGAAATAGCGCCCGCCCAGCGATTGCACGAAGCGCCCGTAAGCACGCAGCAACGCTTCGGTCTTGTCCCGGGTGGGGTCGCCGAGGATGACCGCTTTGCCACCGCCGTGATCCAACCCGGCCAGCGCGTTCTTGTAGGACATCGCGGTAGCCAAATGCATCACGTCAACCAGCGCGTCGTTCTCGCTGGGGTACGGGTGGAACCGGGTCCCGCCGAGTGCCGGTCCCAGCGCGGTGGAATGGATCGCAATGATTGCGCGTAGCCCAGAGGGCTTGTCGTGGCAGAAGACAACCTGCTCGTGGTCACCCGATCCGAACACGTCGGTCATGTGGTGTCCCCTCCCGTCGGTAGCGCGCGCTGCTGTGCGCAGCGTATGCCTGCGCCGGGCGCATCAGGGCCGGACAAGGGATGGCACCATCTCCCGGGTACTGAACGGACACTGACGCGGGGAGCGACGATGCGGGTGACCGGAGTCGGGCATGCCGGGCTCTATATCGAGACTGCCGCCGGCAGCGTGCTTTGCGACCCATGGGTGAATCCGGCTTTTTTCGGCTCATGGTTTCCCTTCCCCGACAACAGCGACCTCGACTGGGACACCTTCGGGCAAGCCGACTACCTGTATGTCTCGCATCTGCACCGGGACCACTTTGATCCCGAACTGTTGCGTCGCTATGTGCGCAAGGACACCACGGTGTTGCTTCCCGATTACCCCACCGACGAGCTTGAGGGTGCCCTCACCGGCCTCGGATTCCGCGCTTTCCTGCGCACGACATCAGGAGTCCCGGTGCAGCGGGACGGGCTGCGCATCATGATCACGTCGTTGACCGGGCCTAGCGACGGGCCGATCGGTGACTCGGCGTTGTCCCTGGACGACGGCGGCACCGTGGTTCTCAACCAGAACGATGCTCACCCGCTGGAGATCGAGCAACTGCGGGATTTCGGCGAGGTGCACGGGTATTTCACCCAGTTCTCCGGCGCGATCTGGTGGCCGATGGTCTATGACCTGCCCGAGGGCGCGCGCCGGGAGTTTGCCCGCCGCAAGCGGGTCGGGCAAACTGATCGGGCGTTGCGCTACATCGACGCTGTGGGCGCTGCGCATGTCTTCCCCACCGCCGGACCACCCTGCTTCCTCGACGAGGAGCTGTTCGACTTCAACGGGCACGGCCGCGACGGTGGCAGCATCTTTACCGATCAGATGCAATTCTTAGCCGAGTTACGCTCGGCGCGCCCCGAGGTGTCGGCACACCTGCTGTTGCCGGGTAGCGTCGCTGAACTTGACGGCTCGCGCTGCGAAATCACCCACCGGTACACCGCTGCCGAGATCGCCCACATCTTCCAAGACAAGACGGCTTACCTGCGTGAATACCAGAAGCGTGCGCAACCTGCGTTGGCCGCTGAGCGAATGAGTCGGGCACCGGTCCCGTCCAACTTACTAGAGCAGCTCAAGCAGTGGTGGGAACCGCTGCTCAAGCGTGCCGAGAACATCTGTACCGGAGTTGGTGGTCCAGTCCGCCTCGATGTGGGTGAGCACCCACTAGTGATCGACTTCGCGGCTCGCGAAGTGCGTGAGTTTGCTGGCGAGCAGTGCCGTTACCGGCTGTCGACCTCGGCGGACTTGGTGGCGACGAACCTGGCACGGCGCGAGGTGGACTGGTCGAACAGCCTGTTTTTGTCACTGCGGTTCCGGGCCAGCCGGGTCGGTCAGTACAACGAATTCGTCTACGTGTTCTTCAAGTGCCTGTCGTCCGAACGCATCGACTATGTCGAGAACTGGTACGACGAGCGCAACGATGATGGCGCGGATATCACCTTGGACAGCTGGCGCGTGCAACGCCGTTGCCCGCATCTGCGGGCCGATCTCGCCAAGTTCGGCAGCGTGTCCGACGGGGTCCTCACCTGCGCCTTGCATGGCTGGCGCTTCGATCTGGCAACCGGTCGCTGCCTCACCGCAGCCGGTCACCAGATTCGCGCAACGCCGGTCAGCGGGCCGATCAGCGGTTCCGCTGCTGCCACCACCAGCGAATGAGCACCGCGAGGAACGCGAGCAAGCCCAACAGGATCACCAGCTGCCCGGCGGTGGAGGACAGCCCCGTCGGGTCCTCCGGAGTGAACACCTGGTCACAATAGCTGGCCGCGGGCGCCTATCTGGATGGACGTGGACGCCTAATCTGGATGGATGCGGATTACCCACTTCCGGCAGCGGATGGATGAGGAATTTGGCCCGGTCCGAGCTGCCGCACTAGCCCATGATCACGTGTTTTCTGAGCTCGGCGGTCGGACGGTGAACGGGGCGTTGGAGGCGGGGATTGATACCAAACGTGTGTGGGCTGCCGTCTGTGCGGCCTTCGATGTCCCCGAAGAGCGACGCTGACGAAACACCTGCGGTTCCTGGCTGTTAGGTGTGTGTCAGTCGGTGCTGCTCGGCGTGTCGGCTCTGGTGCCACCGCCGGGCGCGGGAAAATAACATGTCGGCGTGTCACGGAGGGTGTCGAACATACGTTCGGCTAGGCTGCTGTCCACAGTCGGAAGCCTGTCCACAGATCCGGCCGTGTGCTTGCGCAAAGTGTCGGTCCTATCGCCTAGCGTCAGCGCCGACCCAGTAGACCTTAACCAGCGAGGTGGACCGTCAGATGGCATCAGTACCAGATCGGGAGAAGGCGCTCGAGATCGCCTTGGCTCAGATCGAGAAGCAGTGCGGCAAGGGATCGGTGATGCGTCTCGGCGAGGAGGGCCGCGCGCCCGTCGAGGTGATTCCCACCGGGTCCATCGCGTTAGACGTGGCGTTAGGCATCGGTGGCCTGCCCCGTGGTCGGATCATCGAGGTATACGGCCCGGAGTCCTCGGGAAAGACGACGATTGCGCTGCACGCGGTGGCCAACGCCCAGCGCGCCGGTGGGATCGCCGCATTCATTGACGCCGAGCACGCGCTAGATCCCGACTATGCAAAGGCGCTTGGAGTGGACACCGATGCCTTGCTGGTTTCCCAGCCCGATACTGGGGAGCAGGCACTGGAGATCGCCGACATGCTGATTCGTTCTGGTGCCCTGGATGTCGTGGTCATCGACTCCGTGGCAGCACTTGTGCCGCGGGCGGAGATCGAAGGCGAGATGGGTGACTCGCATGTCGGCTTGCAGGCGCGGCTGATGAGCCAGGCGCTGAGAAAGATCACTGGCGCATTGAGCACCTCGGGTACCACCGCGATCTTCATCAATCAGCTTCGGGAGAAGGTGGGAGTCTTCTTCGGTTCACCGGAGACCACCACTGGTGGCAAAGCATTGAAATTCTACGCTTCGGTACGCCTGGATATCCGCCGTATTGAGACCCTCAAAGACGGTTCAGATGCGGTAGGTAACCGAACCCGGGTCAAGGTGGTAAAGAACAAGTGCGCCCCACCGTTCAAACAAGCAGAATTCGATATTCTTTACGGCCACGGGATCAGTAAAGAAGGTTCGCTTATTGACTTGGGTGTAGAGCAGGGTGTTGTTCGTAAGGCGGGCGCCTGGTACACCTACGAGGGCGATCAGCTTGGCCAGGGCAAGGAAAACGCCCGCAAGTTCCTCGCCGACAATCCGGACATTGCTGCCGAGATCGAGAAGCGGATCAAAGACAAGCTCGGTATCGGGGCGAAGCTGGACGCTGATCAAACTGTGCCGGCTCCGGTGGACTTCTGATGTCTCTTACCCTTACCACACAGGCCCGCACGGCGACGCTCCAGAGATGCCATGCATAAACGCGGCTCTGCGACCCACCGGCCTCCCATGGAGGAGGTCCAGGGTGGCAATGCCATCAGTCCAGCGGCGCACGCGCAGGGTATTTGCTTGCGACTGCTTACTGCACGGCCGCGAAGCAGGGTGGAACTGGCCGATGCCTTGCGGCGGCGCGGAATTCCTGAAGACGTTGGCGAGGCCGTGCTCGACCGTCTGGGTGAGCTCGGCCTGGTGAACGATACCGAATTCGCTCAATCGACCGTCTTTTCCAGTCATCATCACCGCGGCTTGGGTCGGCGGGCGCTCAACAACGAACTTCAGCGCAGGGGAGTGCCCGACGAGGTCGCCCGCGAGGCACTGGCGGTGGTGCGGCCGGAAGATGAAGAGCAGCGCGCTCGAGAACTGGTTCGGCGCAAACTACGTGCCAACACTGTACAGGAGACCACCGTCGTTGCCCGCAAGTTGGCCGCAATGTTGGTGAGGAAAGGCTATTCCGAAAGTCTGGCATGGCGTGTAGTGCGTGATGAGTTAGGTCCAGGCGATTGGTCCGATGAGATCGAGCTGTGTCCCGACTGATTGCTGGTCGACTCACCGGCGGCAATGAATTCAACGCCAGTGGGAAGATTGCCCTGCTTATTTGCACTACCGAGCAAGTGCAACAGCGTGGATCGGAACTCCTCGGCGGCTCTGGTAGGACGCACATCGGTGCGATGAGCGAGCGCGATGGTCCGGACTGGCACCGGGGGCGCAAACGGCACGCCACAAAGCTTCGGCCGATCTTGGAGCACCATACTGGGGACCACAGCGATCCCGAGGCCAGCCTCGACGAAGCTCAATACTGCATCCATTTCACCGCCTTCGATGGCAAACCGGGGAGTGAAGCCGGCGCGCTGGCACGCCGTCAGCGTCATTGATCTGAGGTCGTATCCCTCCCGGAACATCACCAGTGGACGATCGCGTAAATCTCCGACGCGAAACGAGTGGAGTTCGAGGTCCATGTTGCGGGGCACTGCGACGGCGAGTTGCTCACGAAGGATGGGGACCGTATCCAGGGTGGGATCTCCACGATGTACAGGCGAGGTGATCATCGCCAGGTCGATGGCTCCTTCGGCAAGCTGCCGAACGAGATCGCGTGACCCGCTTTCATCGATGATGAGCTCGATGCCAGGGTAACGCTCCCGGAACAGAGCGAGGGCGTGCGCGAAAGGCCCGGTGCACAGACTAGGTGTGGCACCTAGCCGCAGCCGACCGCGCCGCAGTTCGGCCAGTTCGTGCACCTGTAGCCGGGCGGTCTCTACATCGGCCAAGATTCGCTTGGCGAACGGAAGAAGGACCTCGCCGGCTGGCGTGAGCGTCACATTGCCCCTGGCTCGATGGAACAACTCGCTGCCGAGTTCACGCTCGAGGCAGTGGATCTGTTTACTCAGGGACGGTTGTGCCACATGAGTGGCCTCGGCGGCGCGGGTGAAGTGTCGGGTTCGAGCGACGGCCAGAAAGTACACCAACTGTTGCAGTTGCACATCGATAGCCTATACCTATCGAGACGAGCGCTACCATATCTTGGACTCGTGCCAGGGCTGGGTTTACGGTCAGTTAACACGCGCGGGATCGCCAACCGCGGCGCTATGTCCGGATCACGGTGACCACCGCAAGCGACATTGACGGCTGCTCCGAGCCCCGACCGGAATCGACATCATGACCACGACCTCTTCGTCCCCGCCGTCGGGGATAGCGCCACCGAGCCCGCACCAACGCGCTCGGGCAGCGATCTCTGCGCGGACCTTGCGCACCGACCGCTGGTGGGTCTCACCGTTGGTAACTGCGATCGTATTAGGCGCCTTCATTATCTATACCGGGGTGAGGCTGTTCATGCGGAATGACTACTGGGTCGCCGCATATCATTATCTCACGCCCCTGTACTCGCCGTGTTTGAGCGCCTCGTGCGTGCCGGGCTCCTCGCATTTGGGTACTCCGCTTCCGGCGTTTCCACTGGCACTGCCACTGCCGATTCTAATTTTTCCGATTCTGGCAGGATTCCGGGCGAGCTGTTATTACTATCGTAAAGCTGGTTACCGGGCCTTCCTTTTGTCGCCACCCGGATGCGCGGTAAGCGAGCCGGGGACGAATTATACTGGGGAAACCCGCTTTCCGTTGATTCTGCAGAATCTGCACAGGTATTTCTTCTATCTTGCGTCAGCGCTGCTGCTGATCAATACTTATGACGCAGTGTTGGCGTTCTTCCCGGCCAGCGGTGGTTTCGGTGTTGGCTTGGGTTCGTTGATCTTGTTAGTCAATGTCGTGATGCTGTGGCTGTACTCGCTATCGTGTCATGCTTGCCGGCACATTTTTGGTGGCCGGCTGAAGCATTTCTCGAAGCATCCAATCCAGTACTGGTTCTGGACACAGTTGTCCAAGCTTAACGGTCGCCACATGCAGTTCGCGTGGACATCGCTGATCACGGTAATGCTTACGGATTTTTACATCATGGCCGTCGCGGCGGGCTGGATCGCGGACCTGCGGCTATTTAACTGACTGGCTGCTCTAGCGGAAAAGGGTTGCTGATGACCGAGATCGAGCGGCACGACTTCGACGTTGTCGTGATCGGTGCCGGCGGTGCCGGGCTGCGCGCTGCGATTGAAGCGCGTGAGCTGGGCAAGCGGACCGCGGTGATCTGTAAGTCCTTGTTCGGCAAGGCTCACACGGTGATGGCCGAGGGTGGCATCGCAGCGTCGATGGGTAACGTCAACTCGCGCGACAGCTGGCAGGTGCATTTTCGTGACACGATGCGCGGCGGTAAGTTCCTCAACAACTGGCGCATGGCGGAGCTGCATGCGAAGGAAGCACCGCAGCGGGTCTGGGAACTCGAGACCTACGGTGCATTATTTGATCGCACCAAGGACGGCAAGATCAGTCAGCGTAACTTCGGTGGTCATCAATACCCCCGGTTGGCGCACGTCGGTGACCGAACCGGTCTGGAGCTGATCCGTACATTGCAGCAAAAAATCGTGTCGCTGCAACAGGAAGACTTCGACCGACACGGCGACTACGAGGCCAATCTCAAGGTGTTTGCCGAATGCACGATCACGGACCTGCTCAAAGACGGGGACACGATCGCCGGAGCGTTCGGTTATTGGCGTGAGAACGGCCGTTTCATCCGGTTCGATGCACCGGCCGTAGTACTGGCGACTGGCGGTATCGGAAAGGCCTTCAAAGTCACCAGTAACTCATGGGAGTACACCGGTGACGGGCACGCGCTTGCGTTGCGGTGCGGTGCAGCGCTGATCAACATGGAGTTCGTGCAGTTCCACCCGACAGGAATGGTATGGCCGCCCAGCGTCAAGGGGATCCTGGTCACGGAGTCGGTTCGCGGCGACGGTGGTGTACTTCGAAACTCCGAGCAAAAGCGCTTCATGTTCGACTACGTTCCGGACGTATTTAAAGATCAGTACGCAACTTCGGAGGAAGAAGCGGATCGCTGGTACGACGATCCGGACAATAATCGCCGACCACCGGAGCTGCTACCTCGTGACGAGGTTGCCCGGGCGATCAACTCGGAGGTGAAGGCAGGCCGCGGATCACCGCACGGCGGGGTGTTCCTCGACGTGTCCACCCGGCTCCCCGCTGAAACCGTCAAGAAGCGTCTCCCCTCGATGTATCACCAATTCAAGGAACTGGCTGACGTCGATATCACGACCGAGCCGATGGAGGTAGGACCAACCTGCCACTACGTGATGGGTGGGGTAGAGGTCGATCCGGATACCGCGGCAGCCTCGGTAGCAGGATTATTTGCCGCCGGTGAGGTCGCCGGCGGGATGCATGGCTCCAACCGGCTGGGCGGTAACTCGTTGTCCGATCTGCTCGTGTTCGGCCGCAGAGCTGGCCTCGGCGCCGCTACTTACGTGGATTCTCTGGGCCCGCGCCGGCCGTCTGCCCGCCTGACTGACGTCGAGGCCGCAGCGCAGCGCGCAATCAGCCCGTTCGGCGCGGATACTGACGGCGAGATCGCTGAAAACCCGTATTCGTTGCACCAAGAACTCCAGCAGACGATGAATGACTTGGTCGGCATCATCCGCAAGGCGGACGAGATGGAACTCGCGCTGAAGAAGGTCGGTGAGTTGCGGCGGCGAGCCGACCACGTCGCTGTAGAGGGGCATCGCCAGTTCAACCCCGGCTGGCACCTGGCGCTGGACCTGCGCAACATGATCGCCGTGAGCGAGTGCGTGGCGCGGGCAGGGTTGGCCCGGACGGAAAGCCGTGGTGGCCACACTCGAGATGATCACCCGGAGATGGACCCCGAATGGCGACATGTGCTGCTGCGGTGTACCCAGGACACCGACGGCGGCGTTCGTGTCGAGCGCGGAATGCAGATCCCGATGCGCGCGGACCTGGTCGACCTATTCGAGCTCGATGAGCTGAAGAAGTACTTCACCGCTGACGAGCTCCCCGGAGGGACTGACTGAAATGGGGACCCAGCGACGCTTCCGGATCTGGCGGGGCGACACCGATGGCGGGGACTTCGTCGACTTCGATGTGGAAGTCAATGACGGTGAGGTGGTCCTCGACGTCATCCATCGGCTGCAGGCCACTCAGGCCCCCGACCTGGCGGTGCGGTGGAACTGCAAAGCCGGTAAGTGCGGATCGTGTAGTGCTGAGATCAACGGACAGCCGCGCCTGCTGTGCATGACCCGGATGTCTACCCTGCCGCCACATCAACCAGTGACGGTTACTCCGATGCGGACGTTTCCCGTTATTCGAGACCTTGTCACAGACGTGTCGTACAACTACCAGAAGGCGCGAGAGATTCGTGCATTCGTGCCTCCCAAAGGTGTGCAGCCTGGTGAGTACCGGATGCAGCAAGTCGACGTGGAGCGTTCGCAGGAGTTCCGTAAGTGCATCGAGTGCTTCTTGTGCCAGAACACCTGCCATGTGATCCGTGACCACGAGGACAACAAGGCGCGCTTCTCCGGACCGAGATTCCTGATGCGCATCGCCGAGCTCGACATGCACCCTCTCGACGCAGCCGATGACGAGGGCGTGGATCGCAAACGCGCCGCGCAGGACGAGCATGGGCTGGGCTTTTGCAACATCACCAAGTGCTGTACTGAGGTGTGTCCGGAACACATCAAGATCACTGACAATGCGTTGATCCCCCTGAAAGAACGGGTGGTCAGTCTCCGCTTCGATCCACTGGCCCGCCTGCTGCGCCGCGGCCGCCGGTAACCGGCCATCGCGAAGGTGGCTGTCAACGTGGCGCCGGAGCGTCAGGTACCGGACTGCCGAAGTACTGGACGTATAGGCGGCCCCAGGTGCCATCGTCGATCGCATGCCGCAACACAGCGGTGATCCGGTCACGGAGTACTGGATCGCCAGGCGGAAGCCCGATGCCGTACTCGATGGTCCCCACTGGCTCGCCAAGCAGCCGCAACGCCCCAGGCGTTTGGGAAAGGACAGCAGCTATCGCAACCTGGTCGCCAGCGATCGCCGTGACCTGGCTGCGCAGGAGATTCGCACAGTCAGCAAGAGTGGGGCGGGTCTGCACTGCTACCCCGCGGGCCGTGAGCGCTGCGGCTGCTGAACCGTCAGGCACGCATACCTGCCCGTGACCCAAGGAGTTCAAGTCAGTCGCCCGGCTAGTCGCCGGCACAGCCAGTTGCACCGCACGCACCAGATAAGGTCCCGCAAAGGCGACGTCAGCCCGTGGCGTAGCAGTGATCTCGTAGCCGCCGAGGGCAAGATCTACTTCGCCCCGGCCGAGCGCGGCTTCACGGACTCCCACAGGCAGCGGCTTGAAACTGGTGCGATCTGGATTAACCCCTAGGTCATGGGCGATCAGCTGCACCAGAGCGATGTCGAAGCCGGTGTAACTTCCGGAATTCGCTGAGCGCTGCGCCAGGCCCGGCAGGTCCCGGATCGCCACGATGAGCCGGCCGCGTTGGGTTATCCGGTCAACAGTCGGCGATCCGCTACTGGCTGGCCGCGCCGGCGGGGTGGTGCCCAGTGGGTTGCCGGCCACGGCAGGGGGCCTAAACAGGGCGTTAACACCTTCGATGGCCCGGCCCACGAGCCAGGTCGTGGCTACCACGAGCACGACAAGCAGGCAGCCGATCCGTCTTGGGCGTAGCCAGCCGTGGCGGCGCATGAACCTCAAAATGGATCGGATCCGGATGCCCCGCGACTGTTTGGGTATCTGGGGTCGTGGCGCCGAGTGTTGCCGGGCTTCAGGATTCACGATGGTGCCTCATGCCGTACCACAACCTCACTGCTGTCCGATGCGAGCGGCACCGACCGTAGCCGGGACTCGTGCTGCGGTGCGGAGCAACGCCGCGGCTTGCCCGATGTCGCCTAGCCGAGATGAGGATTCGGCGGTGCGCAAATCAAGATCCTCGGTGCTCAGCAGCTGCCGGTTGGTGACCGGGGGAATTGGCCAGTAGCGTTCGAGGTAACCGCCGGCAACCACGTGGGCCAGTAGAAATAAATGCATGCTCAGTACATTGGTCAAGACGGCGATTTTCGTGTTACCCCTAGGCCTAGACGTACTGTCCGCCTCCACCGCGCTCGGTACTCTCGGGCTGACCGGTTGGGCACGGTGGCGCGTGTCGCTGGTGCTGGCCAGCTGCCAGATCAGTGCGATGTTGATCGGCCTGGTGCTTGGTGCGGAGCTCGCAAAGGCGATCGGCTTGCAAGGCGTGATCGCCTCTCAGGTCGGACTATTCCTTGGTGCGCGGCTCGGAGCGCGTTTTCAGCAGGCAGCTGGTCGGCTCGCTGCCGTCGGTCTGGTACTCATTGGTCTTTACCAACTTGTCGAGCAGCTTACGACGGGCTAGTGGTGGCCCAAGCGCGGTTCGGCGCGTCGGGTACCGGCAGTGCCCGCTCGCTGAACCGGTGGCGGCGGTTACGGCCTTCGAGGTAGCTGGCGAGCAGCGACAGTGCGATGCACAGGCTGACGTAGACCGCTCCGACCACGAGTGCGGTGGGGATGATCGGCCGTCCGAATTCGGCAAGACTGCCCAAATACCGGGCTTCGAACAGGAGCTCCTGGTAGGTGATGAGGAAGCCCAACGCAGTGTCTTTGAGCAGGACCACAAGCTGGCTCACGATCGACGGCAGCATAGCCCGCACGGCTTGCGGTAGCAGAACGCTACGCATCACCTGGTTCTTGCGCAGTCCCAGCGCGAATGCCGCCTCACGCTGGCCGCGTGGCACGGACTGCACACCGGCCCGAAATACTTCAGCGAGTACCGAACCGTTGTAGAGCGTCAATCCCACGACGAGCGACCAGAAAACCCCAAGCTGTAGTCCGGCCTGCGGCGCCGCATAGAACAAAAAGAAGATCATCACCACAAGCGGGATCGCCCGGAACAACTCGACCACCGCGTATGCGGGCGCACGTAGCCACGCGTGTTCAGACAGCCGCGCGACCGCGGAGAGGAAGCCGAAGGCAAGGGCGAGTAATGCACCCACCATAAATGCCCGGATAGTCGCGCCGAGGGCATCGGCTAGCTGCAACTGCATGTCTTTGTAGAGCAGCCACTCCCATTTTCGCCCCTCGAACTGGCCAGTTACCCAGAAGCGGTAGGTGATGAAACCGGCCAGCGCGACGATGCCGACGGTGGCCAGCACACCCAAGATCCTGTTGCGAACCCTAGCTCGAGGTCCAGGCAGGTCGTAAAGTATCGACGTCATCGGGCCACGCTCCATCGCTTTTCGAGCGTTCGCTGCGTCGCCGTGAGGGGGATGACGAGGATCAGGAAGCCAATGGCAATCCACACCATCCCGATGAGCACGGACGCGCCGCGCTCGGACAGGGTCGGGGTGATCTGGCCTGCCTCAGCTACGGCAAAGCCGGCGGCCACTGTGGTGTTCTTGAGCAGCGCATTGAGCACGCTGGTTAATGGGGGGACTACGGACCTGATCGCCTGCGGGACGACGATCGCGGTGAGAGTCTGGACGAAGGTCAAGCCCAGAGCCCGTGACGCCTCAGCCTGCCCCACCTCGACGGTATTGATTCCAGACCGTACGACCTCGCACACAAATGCCGCGGTGTAGACGACCAGAGCAAGCACGGCCCGGGTGAAAAAGGGAACGTCTAGCAGGTCAAGCCTGGGGTAGGCGAAGGCAAAGAAGAAGAATACGAGCGTGAGCGGGGTGTTCCGGAAGATGTTGACGTACCCGCTGCCCACAAGCCGCAGCACTGGCACTGGGCTAACCCGCATGGCGGCCAGCAGCGCCCCAACCACGAGTGCGCCGATGCCGGCGAGGACGAACAGCAAGATGGTGTTCCGGAACCCGGTGAGGTATAGGTCCCTGTTGTCGACGAGCAGTTCGATCACCGGAGCACCCTGTCCTCGCCGTAGCGGTCAGTACCGGTCGACAGCAGGAGGCGTTGCGTCGGAACCCGATACTCCCAGGGTGGCGTGGTAAATGCGTTGCCAAGTGCCGTCCTGAGCAGCCGCCTCCAAGACGTCGTTCATCTTGGCGCGCAGCGCGTCGTCTCCATGCGGCAGACCGACCCCATAGGGCTCCTGGGAGAACGGCCTACCGACTACCTTCAGATGCTGCGGATCCTGGGCGGCGTAACCCTTGAGGATGGCGTCATCTGTGGTGACCGCGTCCACCTGGCCGGCGAGTAACTGATCGACGCATTGAGAATAGTTCTGGAACTCGACGATCTTGTCAGTAAGGTTCTGCTCCCGGACGCGGCGGATCGGGGTTGATCCGGTCGCTGAGCAGACCCGCTTGCCTTTGAGCGTTTCCGGCCCTGTGATTGATTGATCGTCAGCTTTCACGAGCAGGCTTTGACCGGCAATGAAGTACGGGCCTGCAAACGCGATGAGCTTTTTCCGCGCATCATTGATCGTGTACGTGCCCACGTAGTAGTCGATCTGCCCATTGATGATCGACTGCTCCCGAGCTGCCGATGGGATCGCCTGATACTGGATCTTTGTGTTGGGATCGAACCCAAGCTTGGCTGCGATGAGTCGGGCGATCTCAATATCGAAGCCCTCGTATTTGTTAGTCCGCGGGTTGAGATAACCAAGGCCCGGTTGATCATTCTTGACGCCAATGATGACGGTGCCACGCTGAGTCATCCGCGCAAAGGTGGGTGAACCGGTAACAGTCACGTTGTGGGCCACATCCGGAGCTGCGACTGTGGTGTTGCCGGCACCCGGCGATGTCTCCCGGCCGCAAGCAACCAGTACGAGGCCACTGACCAGCAGGCCGACTGCCATCGCGCGCAGCTTCATCTGCCCCTCCCTGCCCTGTGATCGTCAGTGAGTCAAGATCTTGCCGAGGAAGTCTTTGGCACGATCGGAGCGCGGTGCGGTGAAGAACTGGTCGGGCGGCGAGTCTTCGACGATCTCGCCACCGGACATGAATACCACCCGGTCCGCGGCGCGGCGGGCGAAGCCCATCTCGTGAGTGACCACCAGCATGGTCATGCCCTCCCGGACCAGCGAGGTCATCACGTCGAGGACCTCCTGCACCATCTCGGGATCCAGCGCGGACGTCGGCTCGTCAAACAGCATCACCTTTGGACGCATGGCCAGCGCCCGGGCGATTGCTGCGCGTTGTTGCTGCCCACCGGAAAGCTGCACTGGGTACTTGTCAGCCTGGTCGCTGATCCCTACCCGGGCAAGCAATTGCATTGCGGCCTGGTGAGCGTCCGCTTTACTGATCTTGCGGACCAACACCGGAGCGAGCGCCACATTTTGCACGATCGTCTTGTGGGCGAAGAGGTTGAACTGCTGGAAGACCATGCCGACATCGGCGCGTAGCCGGGCCAGCGCCCGGCCCTCTGCAGGTAGCGGTGCCCCATCGATCTCGATGCGGCCCCCGTCGATCGGCTCCAGCCGGTTGATCGTGCGGCACAGTGTCGATTTACCCGCCCCGGACGGTCCGAGCACGACGACTACCTCGCCGCGGCTGATCTCCAGGTTGATGTCCTTGAGCACTGGTAGTGACCCGAAACGTTTGTGAACCCCTACCATCCGGATCATCGGCGGGGTGGCTTTGGCGGGTGAGCTCATCCGGGTCCTCCAGGAGGGAGAGGCCGTCGACGTCATCCCTACCATGTGGTGGCCCCGGAGATTTCATCGTGGCCGGGACTGCTCTGCGTTACGTACCGGGCAGTGGCCTGCCGAGGGTGGTCCTACAGCTCCTGTGGACCGGCCTTACCCTGGGAGTTGCGGAAGGAATGAGCAGTCGATGACGGTGAGCACTGAGCAGCGTCCACGCAGCTACCGCGTGCGCACTTTCGGCTGCCAGATGAACGTGCACGACTCCGAGCGGCTGGCCGGGCTGCTCGAAGCGGCGGGATACGTGCCCGCCGAGCAGGACGCCACCCCCGACGTCGTCGTACTCAACACCTGCGCCGTCCGGGAGAACGCCGACAACCGGCTCTACGGCAACCTTGGCCAGCTGCGCCCGATCAAGCGTGACCACCCCGGGATGCAGATTGCCGTCGGTGGCTGCCTGGCCCAGAAGGATCGCGGCGAGATCACGCGCCGCGCGCCCTGGGTCGACGTGGTATTCGGCACTCACAACATCGGCTCGCTGCCGGTATTGCTGGAACGGGCCCGGCACAACAATGCCGCTCAAGTCGAGATTGCCGAGACGCTGGAGGTCTTCCCCTCGTCACTGCCCGCCAAGCGGGATTCCGCGCACTCCGCGTGGGTGTCGATCTCAGTGGGTTGTAACAACACGTGCACCTTCTGCATCGTGCCAGCCTTGCGGGGTAAGGAGGTCGACCGGCGGCCCGGTGAGGTGCTCGCTGAAATTGAAGCGCTGGTGGCCGAGGGCGTGCTCGAGGTGACCTTGCTGGGGCAAAACGTCAATGCCTACGGCGTCGGGTTCGGGGATCGACGGGCTTTCGGTAACTTGCTGCGCGCCTGCGGGCGAATCGACGGTCTGGAGCGGGTCCGCTTCACCTCACCGCATCCGCGGGATTTCACCTCAGACGTCATCGAGGCGATGGCAGCCACCCCGAATGTCTGCCACCAGCTGCACATGCCACTGCAGTCTGGGTCAGATGCCGTTCTGGCGGCGATGCGCCGCTCGTACCGGGCGAAGCGCTATCTCGGAATCATCGATGAGGTGCGTGCCGCGATGCCCGATGCGGCTTTGTCCACCGACATCATCGTGGGTTTCCCCGGCGAGACCGAGGCCGACTTCCAGGCCACCTTGGACGTGTTGCGGCAGGCCCGCTTTGCCCAGGCCTTCACTTTCCAGTACTCACGCCGCCCGGGCACGCCCGCTGCCGATATGGCGGGGCAAGTGCCCAAGCCGATCGTTCAAGAACGCTACGAGCGTCTTGTGACGCTACAGGAAAGCATTTCCTGGGAGCTCAACCGTAATCTGGTGGGTAGCGTGGTAGAGGTGCTGGTTTCCGAAGGCGAGGGTCGCAAGGACGTGGCGACTCAGCGGATGAGCGGGCGGGCCAGGGATGGCCGGCTAGTGCATTTTGAACCGGGTGGCTCCGACATTCGGCCGGGCGACGTGGTTCTCGCGGAGATCACCTACGGCGCACCGCACCATCTGGTGTCCGAAGTGCCGTTACGGGCACATCGGCGGACTGCTGCGGGGAATGCGTGGGCGGCTGGTCGTCGCGCGGTCGCGGCAGAGTTGACCTCCACCCCGCCGGTGGCGCTCGGCTTGCCCTCGTTCGGCTGGCGCGCGACATGACTTTCGATCCCGACGGCATCGCCGGCTTGCGTGCCGAGATCGACGCGGTGGAGCGGGCCACGTTGCGCCGCGTCGAGCCGGGGGGCCGGGCAGTAGTGATCTCCGCAGCGATCATGGTGCTCTTGCTCGCCGTGACGCTGCCATGGGTGGGGGACGCCAGCGGCTGGGATGTGCTCAGCGGGATGGCCGATCCAGCCGATCGGGTGGGGTTACTACCGCGGATGTTCGGAGGTGTCGCCCTGGCCGCAGGGATCGGCTTATCCGGACTAGCACTGGTCACTCACCGCTGGGGTCTGGTCTGGGCCAGCGCTCTGGGCTGTACCTATTGCGTCCTCGACGGGGTATGGGCGATCTGGTCCCGGCAGACCTCGCACAGCGGGCACGGTCCCGGCATCGGGCTGGTGCTGGCGGTCCTGGCGATGACGGTGCTCGCTGTGCAGTGGCTCAAGCTCGCCCTATCGCGTCAATAGCTGCGCGGAATCTACCGGCTGGTGACTGCACGTTCGGCCGCAGCCAACCACTCGCGCCACTGATCGGCCTGCGCCTGCGCGGTGTTGGCCCGGCGGTCATCCCCGGCGGCACGGGCTTTGGCTGCCTGGGCCTCGTACTGCTCCACTCGCTCCCGGAACTGGGCGACCCGAGCCTCGGACTCAGAATCGCTGTGCCGCCACTGTGCATTGGCAGCCGCGCGGATGCGGTCCTCTACGGCGCGCAATCGACCTTCTAGCTCCCGGACTCGTTCTCGCGGCACTTTGCCGATGGCGTCCCAGCGTTCCTGAATGTTCCGCAGCTGGGCCCGGGCCGCTTCGATGTCCCCGGACGGGTCGATTCGCTCGGCGGCCGCGACCAGCTCCCGCTTCTGCGCCACGTTACGGTCGAACTCTGAATCCCGGCCAGACAGTGCGGCGGAACGAGCGCTGAAAAAGGATTCCTGGGCAGTGCGGAATCGCTGCCACAACGCGTCGTCGGCTTCCTTGGGAGCGCGCCCGGCCGCCTTCCATTCGGCCATGAGGTGCCGGAACCGACTGGCGGTGCCGCTCCAGTCAGTGGAGCTGGCCAACTTCTCCGCCTCGACGACGAGTTCTTCTTTGCGATTACGAGCTCCGATGCGCTGCCTGTCGAGCTCGGCGAAGTGCGCCCCACGACGCCTCACGAACGTATCTCGCGCCTTGGAGAACCGGCGCCACAACGCCTCGTCGCTCTTGCGATCGACGCCCTTGATCGTCTTCCATTCGTCCAGGATGGTGCGCAGCCGGTCCCCACCGGCTTTCCACTGCGTGGACTCGGCAGCGATCTGCTCGGCCTCTTCCACCAGGGCTTCCTTGCGGGCGGTGGCTTCTGCCCGGGCCTGTTCGCGGGCCGCCTTGGCCTGGGCGAGGATCTCTTCTGCGAGCCGCTGTAAGTGATCCAGCAAAGCGGTGAGTCCGACAAGGTCGCCTACGACCGTCGGATGGACGAGTTCGTCGCGCAACGTGCGCACCCGTGATAGTGCCTGCTTGGGGTCGCCCACCCCGGAAGTTAGCCGGGTTTGCAGTAGTTCAGCTTCGGTCAGCAGGTCGTCGAAGCGGCGGGCAAAGTGCGCCAAACCCTCTTCCGCAGTCCCGGCCTGCCAGGAACCGACTGGTGTCTCGCCATCAGCGGTGTGCGTGTACACCGTTCCGTCCGGCGCTATCCGCCCCCAGCGTTGTGGATCGCGGCAGGCCCGTGCGACGACCGGTGGGGGACCGGCTGGTATCCCGGAAGCCAGATGGTGCTCGGTGTGGTTCTCGGTCATGCTGGCCTTCCTCGACCTCGTGCCCGCCGCCGCTTTGCGTGGGCGCCCCGACTTCACAAGCTGTGCACCTCGACCGGATTGCTATCGACTTGCCCGGCTCGGGCCGCATTGAAGCAGTTCAGGTGCGCGGGCAGGAAAGCTGGGGCGAAGTGGGCACTAACCTGCAGCGGTGATCGTACGCGTGGCGGTAGTGCCGCATCCACCGCTCCTGGTACCGGAATTAGCGGCTGGCGCTGCGGCGGAGACCGCACCGCTGCGGGATGCTTGCGTGGCGGTGGCAGGTGCGCTGGCACAACTGTGCCCGCGCTGGGTCGCTATTGCCGCAGTGGATCCAATCGCGGTCATGGGTGCGGCGGGCAGTTTCGCCGGTTACGGCGCCGATATTGAGGTGGCGTTGCACCCGCACGTCACCCCGGCCGATTGCGCCGAGCTCCCGCTGCCCCTGCTGATCTCAGGGTGGTTGCGGGGTCAGGTTGGCGCGGCGCACGTGACGGTGGCAGCGTCGCCGGTACCGTCAGGATCCAGCCCTGAGCAGTGCCGCCGCATCGGTACTGAGCTCGCGCAACGGTTGCGCCGGGATGGCGATCCAGTGGCGCTACTCGTGCTCGGCGACGGTGCAGCCACGCACACCTTGCGGGCCCCGGGGTATCTGGACAACCGGGCGCATCACCTGGATAAAGCGGTTGCCGAAGCGATGGCTACGGCCGACTGTAATGCGCTGCTGGACCTCGACGCGACGTTGGCCAGTGAATTGCTCGTCGCCGGCCGGGAAGCCTGGCAGGTCGGCGCAGCCGTCGCCCAGTCGCTCGCCCCTGCGTACCACAGTGAGCTGCTGTATTCGGCTGCTCCGTACGGGGTCGCCTACCACGTTGCACTGTGGGAGGCCGTCGTGTCGGAGAGGCCGGAGAGCCGGCCATGAATCCGCGCGTTATCGCGGTAGTCGGCCCGACCGCCACGGGAAAGTCCGACCTCGCGGTCCAATTAGCCAGCCGGCTAGGTGGTGAGGTAGTCAACGCGGACGCGATGCAACTCTATCGTGGAATGGACATCGGCACCGCCAAGCTCCCACCCGCTGCGCGGCGTGGGGTGCGTCACCATCTCCTCGACGTTCTCGACGTCACCGAGACCGCCTCGGTTGCCGCCTACCAGCGCGACGCCCGTCGGGTCGTGGAAGGATTGCTCGCCGCGGGTCGCGTGCCGGTGCTGGCCGGGGGTTCCGGTCTCTATGTGCGAGCGGTGCTGGACGAGCTGAACTTTCCAGGCACTGAACCGGAGATACGGGCGGCGCTGGAGGCCGAATTGGCCGAACAGGGCGCACCGGTACTGCATGATCGGTTGCATCGTCTCGATCCGGAAGCGGCCAGCCGGATCCTTCCGAGTAACGGTCGCCGGCTGATCCGCGCCCTGGAAGTCATCCGGATCACCGGACGCCCGTTTTCGGCGGCCTTGCCGCGTCCAGGCCCAGCGCGCTACCGGGCTGTGATCCTCGGGTTGGACACCGACCCGGCCGCCCTCGACACGCGGGTGGGCACCCGCGTGGATCGCATGTTCGCGCAGGGACTCGTCGCGGAAGTCCGCGACCTGCTAGGTCGCGGCCTACGAGAGGGCCGGACGGCGTCGCGGGCGCTGGGTTACCAGCAGGTCATTGAGGCTCTGGATACGGGCAGCGATCCGGCCGCCGCTGCCGCCCCGATTGCCACCGCGACCCGGCGCTTCATCCGCAGGCAGCGCAGCTGGTTCCGGCGGGATGACCGCATTAGATGGCTGGACTGCCAGCAGCCCGACCTGCTTGACCGCGCACTCGCGCACACGCGCGACGGTTAGGCTCATCCACGATGGAGGAGGGCATCGAATTCCTTAAGGGGCACGGGACGGAGAACGACTTCATCCTGCTTCCCGACCCTTCTGGTGCGCTGGATCTCACACCGTCCCGGGTGCGAGCACTGTGCGATCGGCATCGAGGCCTGGGTGCGGATGGGGTGCTGCGGGTGGTGCCCGGTGCGTTGGTCGAGGATGCATCGCGCGGCGAGGACTGGTTCATGGATTACCGCAATGCCGACGGTTCGATCGCTGAGATGTGCGGCAACGGCGTCCGGGTATTCGCCCGTTACCTGACCGATGCTGGCCTGGTGTCCGGTCCCGAATTCCGGATCGGCAGCAGATCCGGCTCGCATCACGTGCGCAGCAACAACGACGGCACGGTAACCGTCGAGATGGGCCGCGTGCACTGCGACGGCACCTCGACGGTGACCGTTGGTGGCGCGGCGTTCACCGGGCTCATTGTCGATGTGGGCAACCCTCACCTGGCTTGCCTGACCGACGTTCCGGTGGAGCAGTTGGACCTGTCCGTACCGCCGGGCCACGATCCCGGGAATTTTCCGCATGGCGTCAACGTCGAGTTTGTTAACGTGCTGGCACCGGGACAGTTGCGGATGCGTGTGCATGAGCGAGGTGTGGGAGAGACCCGCTCATGTGGTACCGGAACGGTGGCTGCCCTGGCTGCGGCGCTTACTGCGCACGGTCAGCAGACCGGTGAAGCGGAGGTTGAGACTCTCGGAGGCCGCTTGCACGTGGCGATTCTGCCGGGCGGCAGTGCCCTTACTGGCCCCGCGGTGCTTGTCGCCCGAGGCCGGCTAGGTATGGACTGGTGGTCGTCCTACTAACCGCTCCCTCCCAACAGCAGTCTGGATGCAGACTGTTGTTTTTCGTTGGCGGATTGCCGCAGTCTGCATCCAGAATGCATTCCCTACTAGCGACCACCCACTACCGACGATGAGAGGCGTATGACAACGTCACCGAGTTATCCGTTCCAGGGTCCCAGTCTCACTTCCCGCGGTGAACTCGATCTTGAGGACCGCTCGGCACTGCGCCGGGTGCCAGGGCTGTCCACCGAACTGGCTGACGTCACCGAGGTCGAGTACCGGCAGCTGCGCTTGGAGCGCGTGGTGCTTGTCGGGGTGTGGACCGACGGCTCCGCGGCCCAAGCCGACGCGTCACTGGCCGAACTGGCCCGTCTGGCCCAGACGGCTGGATCACAGGTGCTCGATGCGCTCGTCCAGCGCCGGGAACGGCCTGACCCGGCAACCTACATCGGCGCTGGGAAAGTCCTCGAGCTGCGTGAGGCCGTCCTGGCTACCGGAGCTGACACGGTGATCTGCGACGGGGAACTCACTCCGGGCCAGCTGCGGCAGCTGGAAGCCAAGCTCAAGGTGAAGGTGATCGATAGGACGGCGCTGATCCTGGACATCTTCGCTCAACACGCCCGTTCCCGGGAGGGTAAGGCGCAGGTTGAACTGGCACAGCTGAGCTACTTCCTCCCGCGGTTACGGGGCTGGGGCGAGTCGCTGTCCCGGCAGGCCGGCGGTCCCGGTGGTGGTTCCGATGGTGGGGTGGGTACTCGTGGGCCTGGTGAAACTAAGCTGGAGACCGACCGGAGGCGTATCCACCACAGGATTGCCAAGCTTCGCCGTGAGATCGCCGCGATGCGTACCGTTCGGGAAACCAAGCGCGGACGCAGGCGCGCTAACGAGGTGCCCAACGTCGCTATCGTCGGCTACACGAATGCGGGGAAGTCCAGCCTGCTCAACGTGATCACCGGGGCCGAGGTGCTGGTGCAGGACGCCCTCTTTGCCACCCTGGATCCGACCACCCGACGGGCCACCACACCACAGGGGCAGGAGTACACCCTGACCGACACCGTCGGCTTTGTCCGTCATCTGCCGCACCAGTTGGTGGAAGCCTTCCGCTCCACATTGGAGGAAACTGCTGACGCAGACCTGGTGCTGCATGTGGTGGACGGTGCCGACCAGATGCCTGAACGCCAGGTGAAGGCGGTACGCGAAGTCCTCTCGGAGATCACCGAAGGCCGTGAAACTCCGATGCCGCCGGAATTGGTCGTCGTCAACAAGATCGACGACGCCGATGAGCTTGTGCTGTCTCGCCTTCGCTGCTTGCTGCCGGAGGCAACGTTCGTCTCGGCGCGGACTGGGGCCGGCATCAACGGTCTGTTACAGCGAATTGCCGACGCGCTGCCGCAGCCGCAGATTGAGGTGGACGCACTGGTGCCGTGGGCCCAAGGTGCTCTGGTAGCCCGGGTGTATGCCGAGGGTGAGCTGCTGGCCACGGACCACACCGAGGATGGCACCCGGCTCCGTGCTCTGGTGCGACCTGATCTTGCTGGCGCGCTGGCTGACTACGTCGTGCGCGCCTGACCGGTTGGTTTACCGCCTCCCTCAAAGTCGGCGCAGCACTGCCACCACTCGGCCGAGCACGGTTGCTTGATCACCCGGGATCGGTTCGTAGGCAGGGTTGTGCGGTAGCAACCAGACATGCCCATCTCGGCGCTTGAACGTTTTCACCGTAGCTTCACTGTCGATCATGGCAGCGACGATGTCACCGTTTTCGGCGTTAGGCTGCTGCCGGACGACCACCCAGTCTCCGTCGGTGATCGCCGCCTCCACCATGGAGTCACCCGTCACCCGCAACAAGAACAGGGAACCTTCGCCGACAATTTCTTTCGGCAAGGGGAACATGTCTTCGATGGCCTGCTCGGCCAGTACCGGACCGCCGGCGGCGATCCGTCCAACTACCGGCACGAAGACAGGACGGGGGCGCGGTGGTTGGCCATCAGAGGTTTCCTCGGTGTCTGGTGCATTGTCGGCTGGCCGGACGCCGACTGCGCGAGGACGGTTGTGATCACGTCGCAGGTATCCCTTGCGCTCTAGAGCGCGCAGCTGGTGCGCCACCGATGAGGTCGAGGTAAGTCCCACCGCTTCGCCGATTTCACGCACGCTAGGCGGATAACCGAACCGCTCCACCCATTCCCGGATCACCTCGAGCACTCGCCGCTGGCGGGGCGTAAGACCCCCACCGGTCGTGTCGTCGACATCGGGGAATGATTGCAGTTGTGCAGCGTCACCAGGATCAGATGTGGTTGGATCCTGCGCCGTGTCCTGATGGATGGTCCGATCATCGATCGGTGCGGTGGAACCGGTCACCTCCGGGTCATCGCTGCGCTGCCGTCCCACAGTTCCTCCTCGTCTGACTGCCAGACCGCGCCCGGTCCGTCGTGCCGCTGACGCTAACCATCGTCGCGTCAAAGATCAAACGTTTGTTCGAACAACACGCCGTGCGGTCGCCGAGTTTGTCGGGGTGCCGTGATAGACACCGCACACAGTTCGATCGAACTTGCGTTCGATACTACCCGCGCTGAGGAGTTGCGATGATGTCATCGGCACAGTCGGGCAACCGGCTTGTTGGGGCGAACGAATCGGCGAATGCCGCAAAGGCGACAGCT
>JAJPIR010000336.1 GCA_021324675.1 Actinomycetota bacterium | reverse complement strand
CTTCGGTAACCATGCTCGACCCCGCAAGCGGGTCTTCGGTAACCATGCTCGACCCCGCAAGCGGGTCTTCGGTAACCATGCTCGACCCCGCAAGCGGGTCTTCGGTACCGCGCGCAGGAACCCGGTCGTCGCCCCAAGGCACCAGGCGTACCCGATCGGTGGGGTCCCGGCCGCCGCCGATCACTCCTGTGAAGACCGCATCGGGTCCGAGCATTGCCTGCACCCGGACCAGTGCCCGGCCGGCTCGCTCGCCGTCCTCACCGGACTCCCCCCACAGCCCGCGTTGCAGGGCCTGCCCGCCGATCACCTCGTCCGGGACGAGTTGGAGCAGCGTGATTCCCGTGCTAGGCCGGCAGCCGGAGGAAGTCAGCCAGCCGTCTAGCTGCCAGCGCACCCGGTCAGCAATGCCGCTTGCGGTCAGCGGTTCAGCGCAGCGCCAAACCCGATACAGCTCCTCTCCCGCCTCGGTGCAGGCACCAACACCGAGCCGGACGCAAGCCAGGCCGCGGGCGGCTAGCGCAGCATGCAGTTGCTCCGCTGGTTCCCGGGAGGCGAATGCCACCGCGTCAACCCGGTCCAGCGGTGGATCGAACCGGCGGGTGACGGTGAGATCGACTGGGGGGTGACGGCGGGCCAGCGGGCGCTCGTCGAGGCCTCGGGCGAGCCGGTGCGCGCGTACGCCATCGAGGCCGAACCGGGAGGCGACGCCGTCGACGGGCAGGGCGGCGAACGCACCGAGGGTGCGCAGTCCCAGCCGGCGCAGCAGGTCCACCAGGGCTGCCCGATCCACCCCGGTGGTGTCCTGGCGCAGTTCGGCAATGCTCAATGGGGCGAGGAAGCCGGGCGAACCTTCTGGCGGCACCAGCAGACCGCGGTGCGCGGCCAAAGTCGCCGCGAACAGGCCGTCGGCGATGCCGATCTGGCATTCCACCCTGGCCTGTGTGGTAACCACGTCGACAACCCGCTCGGCTACCGCGGGTTCGCCACCGAAGTACCGAGCCGGGCCGCGGGCTGGCAAGGCGATCAGGCCAGGACGCACCACTTCCACGCCAGGTGCCAGACCCTCCACCGCGGCAACCACCGGCTCGAACGCCCGGGCGTCCCGATCCGGGTCGGCGGTGAGCACGGCCAACTCCGGGCAGCACCCCTGCGCCTCCCGGCGGCGTTGGCCACAGCGCACGCCCTGCGCCCGGGCTGTCGCTGAGCAGGCCACAATCCGGTTCGCCGACACCACAGCTGCAGGTGCCCGTGCAGCCAGGGCTTCGGCGGCCACCCCGGCCGTCACGGACCAGTCCGGGCACCACACCACCATTACTCGATCAGGCGTCATCAGATCACCGCCTTGATCGCCAGGTGCCCGAGTGCCTTCCCCACCGCACCGCCGGGGCCGGGCAGCAACAAGCGGGCGGCCCGAGGTCTGGCCGCCGCACCGCGGCCAACCGCACGTACCACCACCTCGCGGCTACACAACCGCCCGTATCCCTCCTCGGCGCCATGCCAGGCCTCGACCCGGCAGACCAGCTCGACGTCTGCGCCTGGCCATCGCCCGAGCGAGAGCAGTACCGACCCGCGCTGCCGCGCCCGGGCGGCCAGGGACTGCCGCACCCGTGCAGGTAACCCATCCGCGCCGGCCAACGCCACCAAACCCACCCCGTCGAGCAGCGCCGCGGCCACCGGTGCGAGATCCGTCCCAGGCCGGGGAACCAGCGCCAGCCGCCGCACCGCCACTCCCGCCTCGGCGGCCGCCAATACCCCGAGGTCACCCACGCCGATCACCGCGGCCCAGCTGCCCTGCGCAGTGGCTTCAGCCAGTAACGCCAGCAGCAACAACAGCGAGCCACGCACGGCGATCACCGACCCACGGCGCAGCCCCCCGCCGGGCAGCAACGCGGTAAGCGGTTCGATCACCGGGAACGGCGGTCGACCACCCGGGACGGCGAGCCGCTCACCCAGCGTCGACGCCGGGGTGACCGGCACCGACGCGATGCCCACACCCACCATCCCCGCGACCTCCCAGAGCGAATGCCGGCCAGCGCCGAGGACACCGCCATACCTGGTCCACCGCGGGGAAGGCGGTAGAATCGAACAAACGTTCGATAGATAGTAAATCTGAGCAACCGAGGCTCGTCAAGCGTGGCTGCTGCCAGGATGGCGCACACTCGACGCTGTGACGGGCTTCCACTGGATCTCCTTGTGCACCGACTACGGGTACTCGGACGGGTTTGTCGCGGCCTGCCACGGAGTGATCGCCCGGATAGCCCCCCACGCCCGGGTGCTGGATGTGACGCACGCTGTCCCGCCGGGCGACGTGCGGCGCGGCTCGGTGATCCTCGCCGACACGCTGCCCTGGCTGCCGCCGGCTGTGCACGTCGCGGTCGTCGACCCCGGAGTCGGCACCGCACGGCGCGGGATCGCGCTGGTCAGTGGCGATGCTGGCGATGCCGTCAGCACCGTCTTAATCGGCCCGGACAACGGGCTGCTCTTGCCGGCAGCACACATCCTGGGCGGCGTCCGCGCAGCCTATGAACTCATCGACAGCGCCTACCGGCTGCCCACGGTCAGCGCCACGTTCCACGGTCGCGACATCTTCGCCCCGGCTGCCGCACACCTGGCCCGCGGAGTGTCGCCGGATGCGCTGGGCCCCGCAGTGGACCCGAGTTCGCTAGTCGCTCTCCCAGCACCGCTATGCCAGGTGCACGGTCAGCGAATCCGGGTCGAAGTGCTGGATGTGGACCACTTCGGCAATGTGGCACTGGCCGCAGGGGCCGACGTACTGGAGGCGGTCGGCCTGCGAACCGGAACAACGGCCAGCCTCCGGTGGCCAGCCGGAACTGAGCCGGTGCTGGTCGGCACCACCTTTGCTGACGTGGCGCAGGGGAAGCTCGTCTTGCTGGTGGACTCCGCGGGGCACCTGGCGGTGGCCTGCCGCGGCGGCTCAGCGGCAGGCCGTACCGGGCTGCGACCCGGCACCGTAGTGGAGCTGATACACACCGGGACTTCGAGGTGAGCAGTCACCGAACAGCTGCCCAATCGCCGAGAAAATGGCGCTGAGCCACGGTCACCGCAGGTTATTCTGCAAGGTGTCGATCATCGACGACTAGGTCGGCTGGGGAGGATGGCGACTTGGGCTAACCGCGCGTCTCACGGTCATTGAGGAGCAGGCATTGCGTATAGCCATCGTGGGTGCTGGTCCAACCGGGCTCTATACCGGGATTGCCCTGGCCCGCCGAGGGCATGAGGTCACGCTCATCGATCGCGATCCCGGCCCGCAGCAGGACGGATCGTGGAACCGCAAGGGAGTCATGCAGTTCCACCACCCGCATGGCTTCCGTGAGCAGGTTGTGGACGCTGTTCTCGCCGAGATGCCGGAAGTCTGGGATGACCTGATGGCCGCCGGAGCAGAGTCGGTCACGCTGCCCGAGCAGCCCGGGCGGCTGGTCGGGTTGCGTTGCCGGCGTCTCGTCTTCGAACGGATCCTGCGCTCAGCCGCCGAGGCGCAGCCCGATATCACGATGTGGATCGGTCACGTCGATGAGGTGTGCTGCGAGCGAGGACGCGCTGTCGGTGTCCGGCTGAACGGTCACCAGGTTGAATCTGACCTGGTCGTCGACGCCTCCGGTCGTGCCGGCCAACTCGCCCGCACCTTCCGGGCACCGCCCGAGGGTGGTGACTGCGGGATTTCTTACGTGTCCCGGCAGTACCAGCTGTTGCCGGGTGCCGAGAACGGGCCGATGAACTCACCGATCGGGATGGTGGCGATCTATCCCGGTTACCAGGCGATCGTGTTCCTGCACGACAACCGGATCTTCTCTACCCTCATCGCCCGGGCCAGCACGGACCGTCAGTTGACGGCGCTGCGATTCCCGGAGGCGTTCGAGGCCGCCTCGCAAGCCATCCCTGCACTGGCGACGTGGACCGAGCCGGACCGTTCCCGGCCGATCACCCCGGTGCTGCCCGGCGGCCGGCTGCACAACACCTACCGGACGCAGCTCAATGACGCCGGTCAGGTCGCTGTCGACGGGCTGATCTTCGCGGGGGACGCCGTGTGCACGACCAACCCCGCTGTCGGTCGAGGCATAGCCACATCGCTGATGCAAGCCCAGAAGTTGCTCGCCCTGCTCGACGAACACGAGCGCGACTTCACCTCATGCTCCCTGGAGTTCGACCGCTGGTGCACGGAGAACATCAAGCCGTGGTTCTCCGACCACGTCTACTGGGACGCCGAGCTGGTCAGGCGCTGGTCCGGTCACGACATCGACCTCACCCGCCCGCTGCCCTCGGATCTCATCATGGCGGCCACCGAAGTGGACCCCGAGATGCGCAGGGTCGTCGGACCGTACATGGCCATGCGCGCCCTGCCGGCCACCCTCACCGCCGTGGAACCACGAGCACGGCAGATCTACGCCAGTGGCTGGCGCCCGCCCGTACCCGATGGGCCCACCCGCGACGAGTTGACCGAGCTGGTCACCGCGGCAGCTGCGCGGCGCGTCAGTGCGTGAAGTGCCGGGTGCCCGTCAGGTACAGCGGCACCCCCGCGGCCTCGGCAGCGGCGGTCACTTCGGCGTCCCGGATCGATCCACCAGGGTGCGCCACGGCGCGAACACCAGCATCCAGCAGCACTTCCAGCCCGTCGGGGAACGGGAAGAAGGCGTCCGAGACGGCTACCGCGCCGGCTGCTCGCTCACCTGCCCGGCTGACCGCTAGCCGGGCAGCGTCGACCCGGTTCACCTGTCCCATCCCGATCCCGACAGTCGCCGCATCCGCGGCGAGCAGGATCGCGTTGGAGCGCACCGCCCGGCAGGCGCGCCAGGCAAAGGCCAGGTCAGCCAGGGTGGCGTCATCCACGGGCGTGCCAGTGGCCAGCGTCCACGTCGCCGGATCGTCACCGGGGGCATCGAGCGCGTCGCGCGTCTGCAGCAGCAAACCCCCCGACAGCGGTCGCAATTCGATCCCGCCCCGCTGCGGGGCCGCCGCCGCCAGCAGGCGCAGGTTTTTCTTCCTGGCCAGCACGTCCAGCGCACCTTCGGCGTACGACGGCGCCACCACCACCTCGGTGAACACCGTGCTGATCAGCGCCGCCATGTCAGCGGTGACCTCGCGATTGCACGCGATGACCGCACCGTAAGCGCTGACCGGATCGCAAGCATGTGCCCGGCGGTAGGCATCGGCGACGTCTCCGGCCGGCGAGATGGCGATACCGCAGGGATTGGCGTGCTTGATGATCGCAACGCAGGCACTGCCGTGGTCATGTGCGGCCCGCCACGCGGCATCGGCATCAACGTAGTTGTTGTAGGACATCTCCTTGCCGTGCAGCTGCTCGGCATGCGCCAGGCCGCCCGGTACCGCTGCGGTGTATAGCGCGGCCTGCTGGTGCGGGTTTTCCCCGTAGCGCAGCATCGCGGCCTGCCGCCAGGAGACGCCCACCCAGGCCGGCAATGTCGTCTGCGGTCCGGACGGTGGCCTTGAGGACCCCATCCAGGAGGCCACCGCGATGTCGTAATCGGCCGTGTGCCGGAAGGCGTCGACGGCCAGCGCTCGGCGCTGCGCCAAGGTGAAGCCACCCGACTGGACCGCCTCCAGCACATCACGGTAAACCGCCGGATCCACCACCACGGCCACCGACGCGTGGTTCTTGGCAGCCGCGCGCACCATTGCCGGGCCGCCGATATCGATCTGCTCGACGCACTCGTCGAAGCCGGCACCGGAGGCCACCGTGGCCTGGAACGGGTACAGGTTCACCACGAGCAGTTCGAACGGCGCGACATCCAGAGCCTGCAGCTGGGACAGGTGTTCGGGTTTGCGGGTGTCGGCGAGCAGCCCAGCATGCACCTTTGGATGCAACGTCTTGACCCGCCCATCCAGGCACTCGGGGAAACCGGTGAGTTCCTCGATCCGGGTCACGGGAACACCCGTGTCGTCGATCACCCCGGCCGTGGATCCGGTGGAAAAGATCTTGACTCCGGCTGCATGCAGCCCGGTCGCCAGCTCTCGCAAGCCAGCTTTGTCCGACACGCTCACCAGCGCCCTGCGCACCGGCCGGCGCTCATCGGTGGGTGCTGATGCCGCCTGCGGGGGACCAGTTACGTCGGCGGTCGTAGAAGTCATGGAATCGACACCTTTCGTCCGGTGACGGTGTACCCGTGGCGGACCAGGTCGGCGACGACGTCTACCAGCAACCGCCGCTCCACCACCTTGATCCGTTCATGCAGCTGCTCTTCGGTGTCCTGGGGCCGTACTTCCACGGCGCGCTGAGCCACGATCGGACCGGTGTCCACGCCAGCATCTACCAAGTGCAGCGTCGTACCGGTCACCTGGACACCGTGCGCCAGCGCGTCGGCTACTGCCCGCGCACCGGGGAAGGCAGGCAGCAGGGAGGGATGGCTGTTGATGATGCGGCCGCCGAAGCGGGTCAGGAACGCTGGGCCCAGAAGCCGCATGAACCCTGCTGTGACGACCAGGTCCGGCGCGTACGAGGCAACCGCCTCGGTCAGCGCCGCATCCCAGGACCGCCGATCGGGATGCCGGGCCAGCTCGACGACGAAGACGGGCAGCTCACTCTTCTCAGCCCTCCGCAGCCCGCCCGCACCCGGCCGGTCCGCGCCGACCGCGACGATCTCGGCGGGGTAATCGGGACCAGCCGCGTCAAGCAAGGCCTGCAGCAGGGTTCCGACGCCGGATACCAGGACAACGACCCGGGCAGGGATCGGCAAGCGAAGCTGGTACACGGTGTCCTGACGCTAGCGGGCGAGATCGCGGAAGGTCACCAGACTAACCAATCGCGCTGATGCGGCACGCCGGGCGGATAGTGACCTGTCCCGCGCAGTGCTCGGTGCGCGGCCCCTGGCGAGGGACCCACGTTTCAGATCACCCACTACGTGCCCATCGTTGGATCACCCGTTTCGCCAGCCAGGCTGCGCTCAGCCGCTGGTGCGTTAACGCGGTTTGATTCCAGAACGCGATCAGCTAGGCGAGTTGGGGGCTTTGATCGCGTGGTGCAGCGCGACGATCCCACCGGTGAGGTTGCGCCAGGTGACGTCAGTCCAGCCTGCGGCGGCCACCCGGTGTGCGAGCTGGGGCTGAGTGGGCCATGCTCGGATGGATTCGGCCAGGTAGACGTAGGCCTCCGGGTTACTACTGACCCGCCGCGCAACCTCAGGCAGCGCCCGCATCAGGTACTCCAGGTACACGGTCCGAAACGGAGCCCAGGTGGGGAGGGAGAATTCGCAAATCACCAGCCGGCCGCCGGGCCGCGTCACCCTGGCCATCTCGGCCAGCGCGGCGTCGAGATCGGCCACATTACGCAGCCCGAATGAGATCGTGACCGCATCGAAGACCCCGTCGGCGAACGGCAAGGCCAACGCGTCGGCTCCGACCAGCGGAACTCGGCGGTGCCGGCCCGCGCGCAGCATCCCGAGGGAAAAGTCCGCAGCCACGCTCCACGCCCCGGCGCGGGTGAACTCGACGGTGGACACTGCGGTGCCCGCGGCGAGATCCAGTACCCGTTCGCCCGCCTTGGCCGCCACGGCGATCCGCGTGCACCGCCGCCACCACCGGTCCTGGCCGAACGACAGCACCGTGTTGGTCAGGTCATAGCGGCGGGCCACCGCGTCGAACATCGCCGCGACATCGCGGGGGTCCTTATCCAGCCCGGCTCTCGCCACAGCGCCACCCTAGAGCTGGTGGCTCTTCAAGTACCGCCAACATGCCCCGCAGGCGCTGTTAACCGCCACCAACTCGGTCACGCCAGCTTGTCAGCACGCGGGCACCCTGTTGACCAGCAAGTGCGCCCTGCCTAACCAGTCTGAGCCTGAGGCCGGGCGCGGCTGTGGTTCCGGATCCGCAGACGAGGCCGCCAGTGGGTGGGGGCAGTGCTCACCCGGCTCGCCTACGCTGGCCGCGCCGTGCACTCGCCGGCCAGCATTACCGCCGTGGAAGGATCAGAGAATGTATTCGTTGCTCTTCTATGATTACGCGGACAATATTGCGGAACGGCGCGCCCCTTTTCGGGAGGAGCATCTGGCACTAGCCCGCGAGATGCATGAACGAGGTGTCCTAACGCTGGCGGGAGCTCTCGTTGAGCCGCTGGATGGTGCTGTATTGGTGTTTACGACTGACGACCGCTCAGTCGTAGAGTACTTCGTAGCCCGAGATCCTTATGTCCGCGAGGGCCTGGTGACGTCCTGGCGAATCAGGTCATGGAATGTAGTGATCAGCTGATCAACGGTCCACGGCGGCGCAGGCTGCGGCCTGTGCTGAATTACCGCAGTCGCCTGTGCTGAATTACCGCAGTTTTGCACCCTACAACGTAGCTATGGCAGTCGGGGATACCCGGGTTAAACAACCACCCGGGTATCCCCGCATTTGTCCGACGCAATGATCGGGCACTCGATCTGACGGCTGGGCGTCCCGGCGCTGCGCCCAGCTTGTGTGATCGATAGTTCATACGATGCCGCTGCGCGCCGAGCTGCACATGGGGGTTCTCCCCTACCGGGACCCTGATTGGTCACCGGGGTGGCCCGAACTGCGGAGGGGTTGGCTGTAGTTGCGAGCAACTCGAGGCCGGGTTGGCGGTACTTGAAGAGCTACCAACGTCAGGCTGGCGCGCCACGGCGACAACGGCGGCGCAACCACCAGGTAGCCGGAACGAGCAGCGACCATACTGCCGCGAGGGTGAGCACCGCCGGGGTAAGCCCCCGCACCCAGGTGCGCCCGGCAACTCGCACCTGATCTGGATCGGCGAGGTCGTATTCCACCCGGACCAGCTGGCCCACCTGGAGGTCCGACGGGTAGGCAATGCCCTCGTCCGGACGGTAAACCCGACCGTCTGGCACGGCGAACTGCACCAACGTCCGCATTGACGTCACCGCAAGCACCTGAGCAGTCGCGTGGCCGGTACGGGCGTCAATCCCGGCGTCGTCGAGCGCGGCTCCAGCTAAGGCCATCGCGATAAGCACCGTCGCCACCCCGGCCACCGCAAGCGGCACCCACCAGATCGGCCGGCGCTGCCGGCCGGGAGCCAGCCGGGGAACGCCGGTAACAGGTCCGGTAGCCACAGCGGTCATTGGGCGCAGCGTAGCGCTGGCGTTACTGGGATCGACGCGCGCGGCAGCATGCGGATCGTCCTAATACCCTGACGAAGTGACCACCGCCCCGCTAACCGACCGGCTAGTAGTGCGCTCGTATCTGGTGCAGGGCGGTACAGCCCTGCTCGACATGTTGCCCTCCCCGCGCGGGGTGCTGGCCTGGGTGCGGGCCGGTGAGGGATTGGTGGCCTGGGGGGAGGTGGCCCGGGTGTGTACCGAGGGCCCCTACCGCTTCGCCCGAGCCCAGGACTGGTGGCAGTCCTTCTGCGCGCAGCTGGATACCCGCGATGAGGTCGGCTTACCGGGCAGCGGTCCGGTGGCCTTCGCCAGCTTGGCCTTCGACGACTCGCCGGGCAGTTCGGTACTGATCGTGCCGCGGGTAGTGGTGGGCCATCGAGACGGCCAGACCTGGGTCACGGAGTTCCAGACCGGAGTCGCGACCGGGACGGTGGTGCCGGTCAGGCGTCCCCGCGGGTTGCGCTATTCCGACGGCGAGCTACCGGTCACCGCCTGGCGCGATGCGGTGGCCCGCGCAGTCTCGCGCATGCGCGACGGATCGGCGCCGGCGAAGGTGGTGCTCGCCCACGACCTGCTCGCCGTCGCGGATGAGCCACTAGATCCCCGCTTCCTGCTGCAGGGGCTGGCCGCCCGGTATCCCTCCTGCTGGACGTTCGCGGTGGACCAGCTCGTCGGGGCCACGCCGGAGTTGCTGTTGCGCCGGCGCGGCACCGAGGTGCTCTCCCAGGTGCTGGCCGGCACCATCTGGCCGCACGACGGGACCAACGCCGGGGAACTAGCGATGGAGTTACTCGACTCGGCGAAGGATCGCGACGAGCACCGTTACGCGGTGGAGTCGCTGGCCCAGGCGCTGACCCCCTTCTGCACTGACCTGACCGTGCCCGCCGGGCCGAGCGTGTTGGAGTTGCGCAACGTACTGCACCTGGCCACCGAGGTGCGCGGGGTGCTGCACCCGTCGGGGCCGCCGCTGCTGACGTTGGCCGACGCCGTGCACCCCACTGCCGCCGTAGGGGGCACTCCCACCCCAGCCGCGGTCAGCGCGATCAGCGAGCTGGAAGCCATGGACCGCGGGCGCTACGCCGGGCCGGTCGGCTGGGTCGACGCCGCAGGGGATGGCGAGCTAGGCATCGCGCTGCGCTGCGCTCAGGTCGTCGGCCGCTTCGCCCGGATGTTCGCGGGCTGCGGGATCGTGGCCGGTTCCGACCCCGACTCCGAAGTCGCCGAAGCCGCCGCCAAGCTCGTCCCCATTCGCGACGCCCTTGAAGGCGTCCAGTGATCCCTGCTTCCCCCGGCACGGAGACATATGGGGACTGATGAGACCGTCAAAGGCCCGATATGCCTGGCGCATCGAGGCAGGAATCTGTGACGGGATCAGCTGGGAGGTGCGCCGGGGCGGGCGGGGGCGAACAGCCAGGTTTGAGCAACGTCATCGACGTTCTTACCCGAGACTCGTTTGACGGTGGCAAGGAAATCCTGGACCGAACCGTTCCGGCCTGCCCGGTCGGTGGCCCAGGCACGCAACGAGGCGAAGAAGTTCTGGTCCCCGATCGCCATCCGGATCGCCTGCAGCGCCATCGCGCCGCGGGTATAGACCGCTCTGCCGAGCACAGCTTGCTTGCCGGGAGCCCCCGGCGGGGTGCGCCAGAATTCGTCATCGGCGGGGTGGTCGGCGTAGTTCATTGCGGCGGTCTGCTTGGCGCTGGGGCCACCATGGCGTTCGTCGTAGAGCCATTGAGCGTAGGTAGCGAAGCCTTCGTTGAGCCAGATGTCGCTCCAGTGACGCACCGAAACGCTGTCGCCGAACCACTGGTGAGCCAGCTCGTGCACCACCACTGAGACGTCCGGGCCGGTGGTGAAGAATCCTTCGCCGTAGACCGGGCGGGTTTGGGTCTCCAGCGCAAAGGCTAAGTTCGGAGCATCCGGTACCACGCCACCAAGCTGGTGGAACGGGTAGGGCCCGAAGATCCCGGAAAGGAAGTCGACGACCTCCGGGGTCTGTTCCACCGAGGCACGAGCCGCGTCCGCCAGCTGCGGGGCCAGGCCGTGGTCATAAGCAGCCAGATACAGGCCGTAGCGGGTGTCCCGGCGGACGATGTCGTAGTGACCGATCGCGACGAAGGCCAGGTAGGTAGCCATGGGCTCGCTTTCCTGCCAGCGCCACTGCTCCATTCCCGGGCCGGCCGGCTCCGGGCCGCCGAGCAGCGCCCCATTGGAAATTACCTGCAAGCCGGCAGGCACGATCGTGGTGACGGTGTAGGTCGCCTTATCCGAGGGGTGGTCGTTGGACGGGTACCACCAGGCCGCGATGTCGGGTTCGCCCACCGCGACCGCGCCGTCCGCGGTACGGACCCACGGTGAGGGCTCATCGGGTCCCTGCGGGATGGCCGAGGGCACGCCAGCGTAATCCACCACCACTGTCATCGGGGATCCCACCGACACCGGGGCGGCTGGAGTGATCTGCAGCTCGCCACCGACCTGGTGCAGCTGCGCGGGCTGGTTGTTCACCGTGGCAGCGGAGGCGGGCAATCTGAGATCCAGGTTGAACCGGGAGAGGTTCTCGGTGGCCTGGGCGGTGACCGTGGTATGGCCCTCGATCCGATCGGTGGCAGGATCGTAGCGCACCTGAATGTCGTAAGCGGTGGCGTCGTAGCCGCCGTTGCCCGCCAGCGGGAAGTACGGATCACCGATGCCCTCGGCGCCCATGACCGGCGGGGCCGACACTGGGGAAGGTGCTCGCGCTGATGAGGCAGGCGGGTGTGCCGGCTGCGTGCCGCGCCACGGCATAACCAGTGCGATCACCACCAGCACCACCGCCAACGCCAGTCCGATCAGCAAAAGCCGGTTTCGCACGGCCACCTCCCTCGTGAGTGGGTATCAGTCTTCCAGCACGCAACGCCGCTCACGAGCACGCGTAGCGTGCACCCATGATCTCCGAGCTGTTTGATCCATCCGCGTGGCGCAGCGTCGAAGGCTTTGACTTCGCCGACATCACCTATCACCGGGCGGTGGCGCATGGCACGGTCCGGATCGCATTCAACCGGCCAGAGGTGCGCAACGCGTTCCGCCCGGCCACCGTGGACGAGCTGTACCGCGCCCTGGACCACGCGCGGATGACCGCGGACGTGGGATGCGTGCTGCTGACCGGCAACGGGCCCTCACCGCGCGATGGCGGCTGGGCATTTTGCTCCGGAGGCGACCAGCGCATTCGGGGCCGGTCGGGCTACCAGTACGCATCCGGAGAGACCGCGGACACCATCGACCCGGCCCGCGTGGGCCGGCTGCACATCCTGGAATGCCAACGACTGATCCGGTTCATGCCCAAGGTAGTGATCGCGGTGGTACCTGGGTGGGCTGCCGGTGGTGGACACTCGCTGCATGTGGTCTGCGACCTGACTCTGGCGTCGGCCGAGCACGCCCGGTTCAAGCAGACCGACGCGGACGTGGGCTCCTTCGATGGCGGCTTCGGCTCTGCGTACCTCGCCCGCCAGGTGGGGCAGAAGTTCGCTCGGGAGATCTTTTTCCTTGGCCGGGAATACCGCGCGGCAGATGCCCACCGGATGGGCATGGTCAACGCCGTGGTCACCCATACGGCACTGGAAAAGACGGCGCTGGATTGGGCCGCCACGATCAACGCCAAATCGCCCACCGCGCAGCGGATGCTGAAGTACGCCTTCAATTTGATCGACGACGGGCTGGTCGGCCAGCAGCTCTTCGCCGGTGAGTCGACCAGGCTGGCGTACATGACCGACGAAGCCGTCGAAGGCCGCGACGCTTTCCTGGAAAAGCGTGCCCCTGACTGGTCAGCGTTCCCCTGGTATTACTAGACCGGGATTTACAAGGCGTTGTCGCGCCGCCCTACTGCCGGTGTGGGTGCACATCGAAGGCATGGTGTGGCAGTGCGCCGTTCGTCACGAACTTCTCGCCAACCGCACCGGTCACGGACGTCTGCGCGCTTCTCACTCAGCAGACGCGCTGTCAGTCCACGTGCCCGCATGACCAGCGCACGAGTCAGGCACGCATCTTGCCGCCGACCTCGCCGGAGCGCAGCCACAGTCACTGCTCCGTTCCGGTGATTTACGTCCAGGACATGTCCTGTTCTTCCCCCAACGGACCGATTCGGCTGAGGAAAGAACTGGACAAACGAGCGACAACAGCGACCGTCTTCACGGTGAGCCGGTAACCGAGTCGTCGTACCAGCGCCCACTCCGACGGGTGCTGGTACGGCCTAGTGACGGTGCTGCGTGCGCCTGAGCGCGATGCCTCTACTCCCCAGGGACACCATGCAGGCCATGGCCACGTTGTTCTGACGCGCACACCAGGCCACTGGATCTGCCCTCTGCGGGCCGCAGACTGATGCCGCCAGGGCGGCGGTTCCCGGTAACTCGGTAACGCCTCACCGCAACGGCCGATTAAGCCGCAGCGAGGAACGCCGAGAAGGACTGGCCATGAGACCTCCAACCATCTCTCCCCCGCCCGACGATCGGCCAACAGCTCCACTACGTCCCGTCGCTCTGGCTCAGCCAGCACCGGTCAACCCAGGACGTTCGGCAGTGGCAAGCACACCGCCTTACTGGCCCGCCGCGGGCGGACCCACCGTGTACCGGCCCGAGTCGTCGTATTCGGTTACCGCCGGTACCGCCCGGCCGGCACAACCACCGGGCCCACCCCACCGCGGGCACACTGCACCACCTCGGCGCTGGCCATGGGTCACCGGCGGGGTAGCTGTGCTTGTGGTCATCATCGCTCTCACCCACAACCCTGCAACAAGCACCCCGCCCACCGCGACAATCGGTGATCCCGGGACAACCGCCCCTGCCCCGACCCAAAGCAGTACCACTCCGACCAATACCGCGATCCCCGCGCCGTCAACAGGGCGACCGGCCCCGGCAATCGTCGCTCCAGCCTTGCCACGTACTACGCCGCCCCACACGGTGGCTCGGGTAGCACCGACGCCGCGAGCGGTTGGGCCCGCGCTGACGACCACACCTCGCCCTATACCCGTCGCGGCATCGACGACCGCAGCGCAGCCACCGAAACCGGTAACGGCTAGCGGCCCTGGTGCCAACGTGGCCGAGGCACCACCACCAGCTCTGCCGACACCGCTGGTGCAAACCCCACTCCCGAGCACCCAACCGACCTACTACACCAACTGCGCGGCGGTGCGCGCTGCCGGGGCTGCACCGCTACACAGGGGCGATCCGGGCTACCGGCCGGGGCTAGACCGCGACGGCGACGGTATCGCTTGCGAATGAGGCCGATCCCGTCCCCGCCCGAGCCGCGTCACTAATCCGACCGGACAGAGTGGTGCATCGGATTCAGCGCAATGCGTTGATCTCCTGGCATACCTGGTGCGGGACTCTGCTTGACACGACGAGCCGGTTCCACTCCGAGTCCGCGAGCGTGACCACCAAGCCCGTGCTGCGGTATACAGCCACGAAATCTTTACCACCGCGGTACCGCCACGTACCGAGCGCGATCACACCCGGAAAACCCGTCCCTGGCATCCGCAGCCCACGTAGCTCATGCCATACCGCATTGTTCGGCTCCACCGCAATAACGTTGGTCAGCGGCACCCTTATCGAGCCGTGCAGCGCGCCAAGCCTTTCCACCGGGTTCAACCGCACCACCAGGTCACCGCTCTCGACGGCCAGGCACGCCATAACCGATCGGCGCCTAGTTTGGCGGTCCGGGCGCCAGGCGAAGGGTGGCGGTGTGTTGCTGGCCCGCCACGTCTATCCAGGTCAGCTGCATCCCGTCGCCGGGGTGGTGACCAGTGAGAACGGTGGTGAGGGTGGCGGGGGAATCCACCGTCGTGGAGTCGAGCGACACGATGATGTCCCCGGCCGCCAGCCCGGCTTGTGCTGCTGGTGAGCCTGCCACAACACCGGCCACCGCGGCCCCAGCAGAGCCGTACCGGTACCCAAGTCTGCCCCGGTGGCCTGGCACCGCCTGAACGCCGGCGTCCTGGATCAGGATGCCGAGGATGCCGGTGGCTCCGATGTGGACAGTCCCCGAAGCGGTACCGGTCTGGATCTGCCTGCTGATCGTGATCGCATCGTTGATCGGGATTGCCAATCCGATGTCGCCGCCATCTTGCCGCCGGGAGCCGGCTGAACCGGCGGTGTCGATGCCGATGACCTGGCCAGCAGCATTGACCAGCGGGCCTCCGGAATCCCCGGGCTGCACATCGGCGGCGACCTGGATCATCCCGGACAGCCGTTCCGCACCGCCGGTGACGTCGTCGCTGACGGTGGCCGTCTGGGCCAGCGCGGATACGGTGCCCGCCGCGACGCTGGGAGTACCGCCTCGGCCGCCGGCGTTTCCGATCGCCGCGATCATGTCGCCGACCGCGACGCTGTTGGAATCACCGATCGAGGCGGTGCGCAACCCCGACGCACCCTGCAGCTGCAGCACGGCGATGTCATGGCTGGAGTCGTAGCCCACCACGGTGACCGGATAGGTCTGGCCATTGCCCACGTCGGTCGCAGTGATGCTGGCAGCACCGTTGATCACATGATTGTTGGTGAGCACCACGCCCGTTTGGCTCAGCACGATTCCAGTACCTGCGCCTTGACCGTTCGGGACGCTGAGCTGGGTGTTGATGTCCACCACAGCGGGGTCCACCTCAGCAGCCAAGGTCGATAGATCCAGAGCTGCAGTCGAAGCTCCGGTTGAGGCATGCGGTGACCAAGATGCGGGCGGCACCCACTGCGGTGAGATTGCAGCGGGCATGCCCAGAGATGAGGATGACGACACAGCCTCTGATGGCACAGCGATACGGCCAACGCCGAGGGCTACCGCGGCAGCCAGAGCGACCAACAGGATCACCGGTCGCAGCGGACCCCGTGTCGGAGCAGGCGGCCCTGGCACGGCGAAGCCCGTTGCGGGGTACTCCCCGCGGTCCATCTCGTTCACCGATGTGCCTCCACTCCACGACATCCCGACCGTCCTGCTCCACTGAGCAGACCGCCGCGGCCTGGCAGCGGGCTGATGCCTGCCTGTGAATTTGGTGGAAGACGGCGATGAGCGCGATAGGCGAAACGGGGCCGGTTTCGCAGCAAGGTTTCGGCATACCGCTGTGCACGGATCCGACCACCCGCGTACCAACGTCTGGACATCGGCTGGGCAGGTGGTACGTAAGAGTAGGGTTGATGATCAGCCGAGCTCGATCGGGAGGGGACGCCGCTGCGCGCTGGAGTTGCGGAACTCGGTGCTGAATTGAGCGCATCCCGCGCGGTGCCGCGATGCGCGTGATCCGCTGTGACGGGTCATCCGAAGCGGTCCGGGATCTGGACGGCGCGGTCAGGGCGATGCTGGCCGGCGGCGAGGCAGTGGTGCCGTTGGGGCCCGGGCAAGCGCCCCCGTTGCAGGACCCGGGGACTGGTCAGGCAGTTGTGGGTACCTCAGGCTCGTCCGGAACGCACAAGTGGGTGCAGCTCAGCGCGGCCGCGCTGAGCGCCTCTGCGACCGCCACCCATGCCCGGCTTGGTGGTGCCGGCGCCTGGCTGCTCGCGCTGCCTACCCACCACGTTGCGGGGCTGCAAATCCTGGTCCGGACAGCGCTGGCGGGTTGCCGGCCCGCAATGGTGAACCTGCATGCCGGTTTTGATCCAGCGGCGTTCAACGCCGCCGCGCGGCGGTTGATCAGCGAGAATGGGCGGTGCTACACCGCGCTGGTGCCCACCCAGCTGGGCCGGCTCCTGGATGCCGATCCCGAGCCGCTCGCGGGCTTCGATGCGGTGTTACTGGGCGGTGCGCCAACACCAGAGCATCTGCTGCGGCGGGCCCGAACAGCTGGCGTAGTTGTGGTGACCACGTACGGGATGACTGAGACTGCGGGTGGTTGCGTCTACGACGGCTGGCCGTTAGACGGAACGCGGGTCCGGTTAGACCGTGACGGCACCGTTGAGCTGGCTGGCCCCACGCTGGCCACCGGATACCTCGACGCGCAACGAGCGACCGCGCAAGCGTTCCACGACGGCTGGTTCCGGACCTGCGATCTCGGGCAGTTCGACTCTCAAGGGCGCCTGCGAGTGCTCGGCCGAGCCGACGACGTGATCGTCACCGGTGGACTCAACGTGGCCCCAGCTGACGTGGAAGCCGTGCTCACCAGCCTGCCCGGGGTTGCCGCAGCCTGCGTGGTGGGCGTGCCGGACCCGGAGTGGGGCGAGCGGGTCACCGCCGCCGTGATCCCTGCCGATCCGGCGCACCCGCCGGACCCCCGGGCGTTACGCGCGGCGGCCCGCCACCGGCTGACGGGCGCGCAGCTGCCCAAGGAGATCGTGCTGTTCGACGCGCTACCACTGCGCGGCGTCGGCAAACCTGACCGCCAGGCCGTCCGCAGCCTGCTCACCGCGCGCACCAGCTAAACCAGCACGCTCTGTATGCGTTCACCCACTCCGGGTATGGACGGCAGCGCCCCATCGGCGTTCCCTGGATAACCATAAGCCTCAATCGTCACATCAATCACAGCTTTCACAGCAGCCACAGCAGATACCCAGGCCTTCATACCGTCAGGAGCATTCGTGACGCCGGCTCGTCATCACATCCGCGCTGGAGCTCTACTCGCCGCCCTGACCGTCGTCGCGGTACTGGCTGGACTGCTGGGCGTGAACTACCCAGCACTCGCCCAAGGCAGCACCACCCAAGGCAGCCCGTCGGCGGGGGCGGAAAAGATCACCACTTGGTTCGCCGACCTGAGGCCGGACACCGACGACACGAACGTCCGGTTCGACGCCGGGGGCTTGCACCTGGACTCGCTCTCGACCGGCCCAGCGAGCCTGAGATCTGATCGCCCCGAGGGCATGCTGATCACCGCCACCCAGCCGCTGGCCCAATTCAGCAGCCAGGTGGTCGCGCAGGTGGTCGCTGAGCAGCCCCCCGGCTCATCCGTTTCCGTGGACCTCCGGGGAGCTCGTGGCGACGGATCATGGACCGAATGGGTCCCGGCCCCCGCCGCGACGCCGGCGATGCTGGGCGCGGCGGTGACCGCCGTGCAGGCCCGGGTCGTGCTGCGAGCCGTCAAAGGGGGTGCAAGTCCCGCCGTCAGATCGGTGCGGCTCACTGCCAAGCCGGGCATGCAACTGCTGGCCGCCCGGTCCCCCGCTGCTCCCACCTACCGGGTATTTGCGACTCGCGAAGGCCTGGTCGGGGCGACCACGGCCAACGGCCACGTGATTCGTGAGCGTGATCATTTCGTCGCACTGCCCTCGCGGCGTGGGCTGGCGCCCCGTGACTCGGGCGATTACACGGTCAAGATCTGCGCGACCAACGGCCGGTGCGAGTGGGCGCCGGTCTGGGACGTCGGGCCGTGGAACACCACCGATGATTACTGGAATCCCTCTGACGCGCGCCAGTCTTGGTCTGACCTGCCACAGGGTCAGCCCCAGGCGCAGGCCGCTTACCACGACGGGTACCACGATGGCACCGATCAGTTCGGCAGGAAGGTGCGTAACCCGGCGGGGATCGACCTCGCGGATGGCACCTTCTTCGATGGTCTGGGACTGCGTGACAACAGCTGGGTCACCGTGAGCTACCTGTGGGTGCAGGCCGGATCGCCAGCGATCGTGCAGCTACCGATCCTGCCGGTACGCAGCGGGCCCGGCGAAAAATACCCGACGGTAGGGCTGGCCGCGCAGGGAGCGAAGTTGATGGTCCAATGCGCCGTCCGCGGTGAGCCCGTCACCGGCAACCAGGGCCGCACTGACCAATGGCTCCGGATCGGCCCCAAGCAATACATCCCCGCCGCCCATGTCAGTGCTCAAGCGGCATCCGGGGCCGCTCAAGGAGCTACCGAACGGGCCGCGAAAGCAACCGGGCCGGCCCCGGGGGCTGCCCGCCAGCAGCCGGCCGGCCAGAACGTCCGGGAAATGTCAGCTGAGCGCTGCACCACCCCGTAGGGTGGGCTCGTGGCCAGCGTCACGCAGTGGGTGCAAGGAGCTCGGCCGCGCACATTGCCGAACTCCATCGCTCCCGTGCTGGCGGGCTGGGGCGCGGCCGCCGCGCTGGGCGCCTCCCATTGGGCCCGCGCGCTGCTGGCTCTCCTGGTGGCGCTCGCGCTGCAGATCGGGGTCAACTATGCCAACGACTACTCCGACGGTATCCGCGGCACCGATACCGTTCGGGTCGGTCCGATGCGGTTGGTCGGATCCGGGATCGCGGCCCCGGGCGCGGTGCGCACGGCCGCACTGATCAGCTTCGCGGTCGCTGGAGTGGCTGGCCTGGTCCTGGTCACGCTAGCGCGCCAGTGGTGGCTGCTGGTGCTGGGCGCTGCCTGCGTTGCCGCTGCGTGGTGCTACACCGGCTGACCACGACCATATGGCTACGCCGGCCTGGGTGAGCTGGCCGTGTTCGTCTTTTTCGGTCTGGTTGCGGTGCTCGGCACCCAGTACGTCATCAGCGGGCGGATCAGCCTGACCGGCAGCTTGGCCGCCGTCGCGGTCGGGGCGACGTCCAGCGCGGTACTGGTTGCCAACAATCTGCGAGATATTCCCACCGACGCGCTCGCCGCCAAGCGCACGTTGGCGGTACGCCTGGGCGATCAGCGGACCCGCGCGCTCTACACCGTGCTGGTCGCCGTGCCCTTTGCCGTCACCCTCGTCTTGGCGGCAGGCCGGTGGGCCGCCTTGGCGGGCCTGCTCGCGCTGATTTTCGTGGTGCCCGCGCTGCGCCGGGTGAGGGGTGGGGCAACCGGGATGGACCTCATTCCCGTACTGCGCGATACCGGGCTGGCCATGCTGGTGTGGGCCATGGCGACCGGGGCCGCGCTGGCCTTCTAGCATCGCTGCGGGCACTCACGAGTCGCCGCGCAGCTGTTCGCGTAGCCGATCACGCTCGGCTCGGCGGCGCGCTGTCCGCGCTGCCAGACCAGCATTCACCCGGGCACGCAACGCGCCGAGCAGCAGCATCGACAGCGGCACCGCCACGACCAATGCCAGCAGGATCGACACCAGCAACGGGACGCCGGCGAGCACCAGCAACAAGGCCGCAATGGCCACGATGCCCAATCGCCCCACCGTGTAGAGCACTACGTCCCGGACGAGCGCCGAGCCAGTCGGTGCAGTCTGCGGCGTTCCCACGGCATCCGAGCTTAACCGCGCGGCGGCGTGCTATCCGGCGCCGCCGGTGCCCACTTCAGGGCCGAAATGGGCCAATCGGGTAAAGCGGGTGTAGCGGTCCTGACCAGCGGGTATTCCCAGGCGAGCAAGTAATGGCGTGGAGGCATGACATGAGCACCGTCGGTTGGATCATCCTGGGGGTTGTCCTATTCGCGATCATCGTGGTGCTGGCGGCGGCTGCCCGCTGGCGTAGTGGGGTGAAGCTGCAGGAACGGTTCGGCCCGGAGTATGACCGGGAAGTTGCTGCCCGGGGCGACGAACGGGAAGCGCGACGGCACCTGCGTGAGGTCGCCAACCGGCGAGACCAGCTGGACATCCGGCAGCTCGACGCGGCGGCCCGCGAGCGCTACACCCAACGCTGGCAGGCAGTCCAGACCGACTTCGTGGACCAACCCAGCCGCGCGCTGGATGAGGCAGATCGGCTGATCACCGATGTGATGCAGGACCGTGGCTACCCCGTGAACGACTTCAATGAGCGCGCCGAACTGGTCGCCGCCGACCATCCTGAGGTGGTTGAGCATTACCGTGCCGCGCATGCCGCCCGCCAACGTCAAGCAGCGGGTCCTGGGACCGACGGGCACGCTGGTGACACCGAGGAGTTGCGCCAAGCGTTCGTGCACTACCGGGCCCTGTTCGAAGAGCTGGTGCACGACCGCTAAACCGCGCCAGACGTCACCGCAGGAGGGTCCTGGCAAGGGCCCAGGAGGCAGGAAATGAACGTCCGACAAGAACACGAGCAGCCCCAACGAGAAGGTCTGGGCGGCCGCGTCCGCCGCTTCATCGACAGCGAGTCGAGCCGCACGCTGGACTCCGACGATCGTGAAACCACTGCGCGCGACGACGCGGTGGACGACGCTGCCCCGTCCAACCCACCCGCCGGAGCTGCCGCCGAGACCACCGCGGTAACCCCCGAGACCACCCCAGCGGCCGCCGAGGGCGCTCCAACCGCCGCCGAAGGCTCCCCAGCCACCGCTGAGGGCACTCCAGCCGCGGCTGAGGGTACTCCAGCCGCCGCCAAGGAAAGCCAGACGGGTGGTCGCCGCATCGACCACATCGACCGCCAGGACGCGGCGGACCACAGCGCCGAGCGGGTGGGCCTGCTCAACAACCCGGCCGGCCTGCGCGCCGAGTGGCAGCAGGTGCAGGGAACCTTCGTCGATGACCCGCAGCGGGCGGTACATGAGGCGAGCGTGCTTGTCGACCGGACGCTTCAAGAGATCCGTGAGAACGTCCGTCGTGGCCAAATCAGCGACCCGACCTCGACCGAGGACCTGCGGGTAAGCTTCCAGCGATACCGCGAGTTCTTTCAACGGTTGCTGTCGGCATGAGGGGGCGCCCCGCCGTCCGGCGGGGGCCAGGCACTACTGAAGGAGAACACGATGGGTATTGATGACAAGATCGAAAACAAGGCCGAGGAGATGAAGGGCGAGGGCAAGGAAACCATCGGCCGGGCCACCGATGATGAGGAGCTCGTGGCTGAGGGCCAGATGGACCAGGCCAAGGGCAACATCAAGCAGGCTGGCGAGAAAATCAAAGACATCTTCAAGAAGTAATACCGCAAAGGTTGGCCCCTGACCGGGAAGCCGGTCAGGGGCCAACCTTTATTTTGAGGGCTGCGGACTGGTCAGGTCTGCACCCTCTTCTCGTCTCCTGGCTTGATGTCTTGAGGCGGGTTGTCAGCGGTCGCAGGGTCGGGCTCGTTTTCGCCTGCGCCCAAGTTCGACTTCTCCCCGAGTTCGTCAAAGCGGTTTTTCAGCTCCTCCGCCGAAGGCGCTTGGGTCCGGTCTTCAGCCATGATCGCTCCTCTCCGTTGGGGATCGGGTATGAGATACCCGTCAAGCCCGGGCGTCAAACCGCCGCTACCAGGGACACCCCTCCGCCGGGCGAACCCGCCGGCCGGCCGTGAGGGCCAGGCGAGGACACGATTTGGGACGATTCATCCCATTACCGACGCTTTACCTATACAGAACCGTTCGAGTACCTGGCGGGCGACCTGTCACGATACTCCGGTAGGTCCTTATGTGAGGTCGGCGAGCTCCGGGGAGGCCCGTCATGTCCCAGCCACAGAGCACCGAACGCCTGCTCACTCCCGGGGAGGTGGCTGCACTGTTCCGGGTAGATCCGAAAACTGTCACCCGATGGGCCTCCGCCGGCCGAATCGGCTCGATCAGGACCCCAGGCGGCCACCGACGTTTCCGGGAGACCGAGGTCCGGGCATTGCTTGCGTCGCTGACCACGCCAGCGCCACTCGATCGCTCCACAGACCGGGCGACTCGCAAGAACGCCGGGTAAGAACTTCAGCGAGGCAGGCTCGCCGGCTGCACGGCACGCTACTACGCTTAGCGGCGACGCGAGGAGGAAGCTGAAAGTGCAGTACGTGCTTGCGGCGGTCGGCATGGCGGGGATGTCCGTGCTGCTCTGGAAGGCGTTGCGCCCGCCGCAGCGGGTAGCGCGCTCGGTGGTCGCACCAGACGACGATCCGGAGTTCCTCCGGGGTTTGAGTACCAGGCGCCAGCAGCCCGGAGACGAGCACTGACCGGCGTCTTACCGCAGCCCGGAGCGCAGGGGGTCAGATCCCGGCGTAGGAGTGGAACCCGGCGATGACGATGTTGATGAAGAACAAGTTGAACAGCATCACCCCGAAGCCGGCGACGTTGATCCACGCCGCCCAGGGCCCTCGCCATCCGGCTGTCGCCCGGGCGTGCAGGTAGCCCGCGTAGACGACCCAGGCGACTAGGGCGCACGTCTCCTTGGGGTCCCAACCCCAGTAACGGCCCCATGCGGCCTCTGCCCAGATCGCGCCGGTGATGATCGCGAAAGTCCAGACCGGCAGGGCTACCACGGCAGTGCGGTAGGCCACCCGGTCCAGGGTTGCGCTGTCCGGCAGCCGGGAGCCGAGCCGCGCACCGGTCCGCGTGGCGAGCAGGTACAGCACGCTTGCTACCCCGGAGACAAGCAAGATCCCCGTCGCAGCGATCGCGGCGGAGACGTGGATCGTGATCCAGTAGGAGTTCAGCTGCGGGATCAGCGGTGCAGCCTGCGCGTAGAGCACCGTGCCACCCAGGAACATCAACACCACCACGGGTAGCAGGACAAAGCCGCCCAGCCGTGGCAGCGCCGTCGCGGTGCGTCGCTGCCGGTACAGCGTCACCAGCCAGCCGGCCACCGCGACGAAGCAAAGCGCCGAGATGAACTCGTACATGTTGGCCCACGGCACGCGGCCGATCGCGGCACCGCGCAGAGCGAGCGAGGCGGCGTGCACCAGCGCCGCGAGCCCGGTAAGGGCTACCGCGGAACGACCCATGCGCGCGGCCGTTGCCCGTGGCGCCACGCCTGCGGGACTAGCCAGCGTGGCAACCGACCCGTCGCCACCAGCAGCAACCGTTGCTGCTAGGGCGGTGGTCGGTACTCGTGCAGCGGCGTACTCGACGAAGTGCAAGACCATTGCCAACAGGTACAGCACGAGCGCGGTGCCATAGGCTAGGTCGCTGTAGGACGCCAGGACCGGGTTGATCGGCATCGCTTTACCTCCCTTCCCTGGACGTCTCGGACGCCCCGGCGGGCACCGGTGACCGCGCCGTTCCCGGCGGTAGCAGGTCGGCAACGATCCGGTCGAACTCCTCGCCGTAGCCGGCGGCCTCGGTGCGGGCCAGCCCGCCCAGTTCAACCACGGTACCGACCGGCCCACCCGGTGCGGCGCGTGCCCAGAACCGGCGCCGCTTCACCGCGAGCGACAGTCCGAGACCGCCGAGTACCAGCACCGCGAAGGCGAGTACCCATGGCTGAGCCGGGTCGTAGGAGACCTGTAGGGACACAAAGCGGGTCACCCCGTCGAAGTGCACGATGGTGCCGTCGGGCAAGGTGAGTTGCTCGCCGGGGCGCAAGTTGCTGCGCGCTACCTGCTTCAAGCGCCCGGAGTCGACCATGGACTGATCGATCGAGAAGATGGACTGGCCGCGGCCGGAGTTGTTACCTAGATCGCCCTTGAGTACGTCGATCGCCACAGCCGGATCAAGCAGAGCGGGAAAGCCCGATGACAGCAGCGAGCCCCGGAATGCCGCGGTCGGCGCGAACAGCCCGGTGATGGCGAGCTGGCGGGTGCGCCGTACCGCGTCATCGGTCACCCCAGGCGGATCAAACTTGGTCGTGCCTTCTGACAGCATGGTGCCCAGCTCGACAGGTGCCCATTGCACCGCAGCGCTGCGTTGCTGCCCATCGGGAAAGGTGACGGTGAACTGGGGCGCGTAGCCGTGACCGATCAGGTAGACCCGGGTACCACCCATCCGCAACGGGTCGTTGACTCTCAGCTGGTACGGATGCCATGTACCCGCGGTGAGGTCGCCGGGCCCCTGGTAAAGCAGTGCGGCGCGAAAGTCTTCCGCCTCCCCGGTGGGTAGGTACGTCGCGTTGAAATCGTTGACTTGCAGGCAGAACGGGGTCAGCGCGGTCCCGTCGACGGATCGCCCAGGGCTGAAGGAGTCGTAGGCCAGCGGCCCGGAATTGCAGAACTGTGATCCGTTGGCCAGCACGATCACCTGGCCCTGGTAACCGACCAGCTTGCCGATCGCGAAGGCCACCAGCAGCCCCAGCAGCGCCAGGTGGAAGACGAGGTTGCCGGCCTCCCGCAGGTAACCCCGTTCGGCGGAGATCGTCCGGACGCCGCCGGGCTCGTCGCGCACCGCGACACGCCAGCCGCGCAGCCGCCGCTGCGTGGCTGCGATGACCTCGCCGGCAGAGACTGCGGTTTCACCGTGGGCATGGTGGGGCAGTCGCGCCAAGTTCCGGGGGGTGATCACCGGAGGCTTGCGCAGCTGCCGGGCGTAGTCGATGCTGCGCGGCACGACGCAACCCACCAGCGAGACAAACAGCAGCAGGTAGATCGCTGCGAACCAGGGGCTGGCGAACACGTCGAAGAATCCGAGCCGGTCGAGCACCGGCGCCAGGGTCGGGTGCTGCTCGAAGTAGGTGCGTACCCGCTGAGGGTTCAGCGAGTGCTGGGGCAGCAGTGCTCCCGGCAGCGCGGCCACAGCCAGCAGAAATAGCAGCATCAGTGCCGTACGCATGCTGGTCAGCCCGCGCCAGGTGTTGCGCAGCGCTGCCGTGACAGGATTGGCCTGAGTCATCTAAAGCGGCGTCTCGAATCCGGCAACCGGCCCGCGGAGGATCGCGATGAGCTCTGCCCACAGCCCGGTCACCAGCAGCAGGCCCACCATGACGAGCAGCGCCCCGCCCGCCAGCTGCACCCCCCGCACGTGTGCGCGTAGCCACGCCACCGCCTGCACGGCGCGCCCGGCTCCCCAGGCCAGCAGCAGGAAGGGAATGCCCAAACCCAAGCAGTAGGCGATGACCAGCAGTACCCCGCGTGCCAGCCCGCCACCGGGCGTGCCCACGGCCAGCGCGACCACCCCGGCGAGGGTCGGTCCCAGGCACGGCGTCCAACCCAGACCGAACACCGCGCCCAGCACTGGTGCACCAAGTACATGCCGGCGACCCAGGCCCGGTCGGGGATGGATGCGCAGCTCCCGCTGCAGCGACGGGATGAGACCAATAAACACCAGTCCCATGGCGATGGTGACCACGCCGCCGACACGCTGCAAAATGACCTCATTGACGGCGAGCCGGTCCGCGATGCCCAGCACCGTCACAACGCTGGCCATGAACACCGCCGAGAAGCCGAGCACGAACAGGGCTACTGCCCCGACCACCCGGCCGCGGCGCGACTCCTGGCCCTCAGCGCCGACCAGCCCGGTGAGGTAGGCCAGGTATCCGGGCACCAGCGGGACCACACACGGCGAGGCGAAACTCACCGCGCCGGCTAGTACCGCCAACCCGGTCGCCAGCAACAGCGGCCCCGACACGGTGACCCCCGTGAGCCCCACATCGCTCAGCCTAAGCGTCGGTAGCTCTTCAAGTACCGCCAACCCCTGCTAGGGGCGCTCTTAACAGCCACCAACCCGGAACACGGTGAGCGTGGCTGGTCGGAGCACGGGTTCCCTGCGGGCCTGGCACGCGGCGCACGGGGACGCGACACACGGCGCACGAGGACGCGACACACGGCGCACGAGAGCACGACACACGGCGCACGAGAGCACGACACACGGCGCACGGGGGCGCGACACACCGGGAGGGCGGGAGGGGGTCAGCGCTCTGCGGCGATGCGCTGCACTACCGGTTGGAGGTCCTGGGCGTGCATGGCATGCAGGAAGACCGCGGCGACCCGGTGGTGGCGGTCCAGCACCATGGTTAACGGCACCACCGAACGTGGCAGGCCGGCCAGCGCGAACAGCGTCCTGCCGGGGGGATCGAAGATGGACGGGTAGGTCAGGCCGAAGTCGCGGGCGAAGTCAGCTCCGGCCTGGCGGCTATCCCGCACGTCGATACCGAGGAACTGCACGCCTTGACCAGCCGTCGCGCCCGCCACCCGAACGAGCTCGGCGGCCTCGGCCCGGCACGGGCCGCACCACGAACCCCAGATGTTGAGCACCACCACCTGGTTGGGGTAGTTCGCCAGCGACACCGTCGTGCCCGGCTGGGTCAGGCTGTCACCGGATAGCTCACCGACGGTTCCCCGGCTGGCCGGTGGATCGTAGAAGATGTCGGTCTTACCACCGGGTGAGACGAACTCGAAGGAGCCGCCGCGGGCCACCGCGCCGGGACCGGTGGCACAACCGGCCACCAGCACGGCTACCGCAATCGCTACTGCGACAGCACGCCCCAGGTACCTCATACACCGCTCACCGTCGGCTCGCAGTAGACCACCTCCACCAGCGATTCGCCGCCGAACACCAGGCTGGTCAACGATGCCAGCGAACACTGCCTGCGTCGCGGGTCATGCCACAGCCGCCGCTGGTCCAGATGCCGACGCAGGGTCCAGATCGGCAGCTGATGGGACACGCACACCGCCTCGTGCCCGGCAGCATGCTGCCGGGCACGGTGGACAGCAGCCAGCATCCGCTCCACGATGTCCCGGTACGGCTCACCCCAGGAGGGTCGGAATGGGTTGCGCAGCTTGGGCCATGATCGCGGGTCTCTCAGCGCCCCATCGCCGACCGACACGCGACTGCCCTCGAACACATTGCCCGCTTCGATCAGCCCCTCGTCGGTGACGACATCCAAGCTGTGCATCGCAGCGATCGGCGCCGCCGTTTGCTGGGCCCGCAGCAGCGGCGAGGCCGCCACATACACGATGTCGTGGTCGCGCAGGTACTCAGCGACCTGCTCGGCCTGGCGCAGACCGAGCTCGGACAGCCGGAAACCGGGTAGGCGGCCGTAGAGGATCCGCTCAGGGTTGTACACCTCGCCATGCCGCAGCAGGTGCACCACGGTGCGGCTCATGCTGGCTCCGGTGCGCTGGCAGCAGCCCGAGCTGCGGCCGGCAACGCGGCAGCGATCACCTCAAACGCCTCATCGTCCAGCGCCGCGGACACGAACCAGGATTCGAATGCGCTGGGCGGGGCGTAGACACCGCGCTCGAGCAGCGCGTGGAACAGCGCCGGGAACCGCCAGGTTTGGGTGGCCTGCACACCGGCGTAGTCACGCACCGGCCCGCTGTCGGTGAACAGCACGCTGAGCAACGAGCCCGCCGTCTGCACGCAGTACGGCACGCCGGCCGCAGTCAGTGCTTCATCCAGCAGCCCGGCCAGCCGCGCGGCTGCGGCGCCAAGCCGGGCGTACACCTCCACGTCCGCGGCGCGCAACGTGGCCAACCCAGCGGCCACTGCCACCGGATTGCCGGACAGCGTGCCGGCCTGGTACACCGGCCCGGCCGGCGCCAGGTAGGCCATCAGCTCCGCTGAACCCCCGAACGCTGCTGCAGGCAGTCCGCCGGACATCACCTTGCCGAACGTGTACAAATCAGCGGGCACCCGCTCGAGCCCGAACCACCCGGCAGGCGAGACCCGGAATCCGGTCATCACTTCATCCAGAATCAGCAATGCGCCATGCGCGTGGCACAACCGGCGCAGCGCGGCGTTGAAACCCGGGTCTGGCGGCACCGCACCCATGTTCCCAGCGGCCGCCTCGGCGATGACAGCGGCGATCTCAGAACCCCGTGCCGCGAACAACGCGTCCAGAGCGGCCACATCGTTGTAAGCCAGCACGACCGTGTCCGCCGCTTGCGCTCCGGTGACCCCTGGGCTACTGGGCAGACCGAAGGTGGCCACCCCGGAACCGGCAGCGACCAGCAGCGCATCGACGTGCCCGTGGTAGTGCCCGGCGAACTTCACCACCAGCGAGCGCCCGGTGATGCCGCGCGCGAGCCGGATCGCGCTCATTGTCGCCTCGGTGCCCGAGTTGACCAGGCGCACCTGCTCGACCGGTTCCACCCGGCGCACGATTTCCTCGGCAAGCTCGATCTCCCCAGCAGTGGGAGTGCCGAACGACAGGCCCCGGCTCGCAGCCTCCCGCACCGCGTCCACCACCGCGGGGTTCGCGTGGCCCAGGATCATCGGTCCCCACGACGACACCAGATCGACGTAACGGTTGCCGTCGGCATCCCACAGGTAGGGACCAGCCGCGCGGACCATGAACCGCGGTGTCCCGCCGACCGCGCGGAAGGCCCGCACCGGGGAGTTCACCCCGCCCGGGATCACGGCACTGGCCCGGTCGAAAAGTCGAGCTGACTCGCTGGCGATCACGTCTGTAACGCGTCCATCCTGTCCGTCACCCACCATGCAGCTGAGATGGCTCGCTTGTCACTCGCCGGGCGGCATCCAGCAGGACTAACCCGGCGAACGTGACTTCGCCCGTAGCCAGCGCCCACCAGCGGCCCTCGACACGGTTCATCGCAACACCCCGGCGCACCGTCACGATCACTCCACGGTGCCAGCACCACCATGCCAGCCCGACCAGCAACAGCGCGGCTACCACCTCGGCCACTACCACCGCAACGGGCAGTGCGTGACGGCGTGACGGCGTGACCAGTTCCACACCCGAACACTGCCATGACGCTGCCGACAGGCAATCAGCGGGGACTACCGATGATCAGCGAGCATCATGGAAGCCATCACCGGCAGCGGTCATAGAGCAGGGCGGCGTGGGCGGAACCAGTCATTCGCCGACCGTTGGTACATCATCACGATGGCCGCGGCGAGCAGGGAGATCTGGAATAGTGCTTGCAGCGGGGTGACCACCGGGCCGATCAGGAACAGCACGCTCAGGCTGCCAACCAGGGTAAGCAATACCCGTGCCCAGTTGCGCCCCGCGCGGGTGAGTAACGCGAAGCTGACGCAGACCGCCACGAACAACAGCCCGAGCACGACCACACCCACCACAACCATGGACGCGACAGTTTCGATCATCGATCGGTCCATGGTCGGGTACTGGGCCACCACCGCATTGAGCGCTTCGGCGCGGTTGCGTTCGCGCTGGACGAACCCGATCACGGAATTGATCGCGCCGATACTCAGGTAGGTGATCCAGAGCCAGAAGGAGATGTCCACACTGCTTGGCCGCGGACCTCGAGCCGGCGTGTTCGAGGACGGCTGGCTCGGCTGGGTCATTGTCATGCTGCGCCCCAGTAGTCGGGTCAGTAGTTGGTCAACGCAACCAGGTCGCGGCCTGCACCGCCCAGTACGTCAGCACCAGATCAGCACCGGCTCGGCGGATCGAGGTCAGCGTCTCCAGGACTGCCCGCCGCCGATCCAGCCAGCCATGGGCCACTGCTGCCTCGACCATGGAGTACTCGCCAGAAACCTGGTACGCGGCGACCGGGACATCGGAAAGCTCGGCCACCGCACGGATGACATCCAGGTACGACAGCGCCGGCTTGACCATCACGACGTCGGCGCCCTCGGCGAGGTCCAGCGCCGCCTCCCGCAACGCCTCCCGAGCGTTGGCCGGATCCTGCTGGTAGGTCAGGCGGTCTCCCTGCAAAGCGGATTCCACCGCGTCCCGGAACGGGCCGTAAAACACGGATGCGTACTTGGCGCTGTAGGCCAGGATCCCTGCGTCGAGGTAACCAGCGCCGTCCAGTGCGGCCCGAATAGCGCCCACCTGGCCGTCCATCATGCCGCTGAGACCGACCACATGCGCACCGGCCTGCACTTGCGCGACGGCCATCTGCGCGTACTCCGCCAGCGTGGCGTCGTTGTCCACCCGGCCTGCCGCATCCAGCAGGCCGCAGTGACCGTGATCGGTGAACTCGTCCAGGCAGGTGTCCGCCATGATGACGATGTCGTCACCGACCTCGGTGCGCACGTCACGCAAGGCAGTGTTGAGCACTCCATCCGGGTCAATCCCGGCGGAGCCGGTGGCGTCCCGGGTGGCAGGCACCCCGAACAGCATGATCCCACCGAGTCCCGCGGCGACCGCTTCAACTGCGGCCTTGCGCAGCGAGTCCCGGGTGTGCTGCACCACGCCCGGCATGGACGGGATCGGCACCGGCTCGGTAGCACCTTCCTTGACGAATACCGGCAACACCAGCTGGCTGGCCGTCACCGTCGTCTCCCGCACTAATCCCCGCATCGCCGCCGTCGCCCGCAACCTCCGCGGCCGGCTGCTCGGATACATCGCTGTTCCTTCCGACGCTGTCCTTCGGACGGACCGCAGTCTGGATGCAGACTGCGGTTTCCAGGCCCCGGATTACCCCAGTCTGCATCCAGACTGCGGGAGAAAGAGGGCCGGGTTAGCGGCGCCGCGTTTTGGCTTTGCGGGGTGGGGGCAGGGCGCCGGCGGCGCGCAACTGCGCAGCGTGGGCGGCGAGGGCGTCCACCAGCGGGCCGACTTGGGCGACCTCGGGTTGGACGTCAACCCGGAGGCCGAACTCGACGGCGGTCTCCGCGGTTGCCGGGCCGATACAGGCCACGATCGTGCGGGCATGCGGTTTGCCGGCGATACCGACCAGGTTGCGCACCGTGGACGAGGAGGTGAAGCACACCGCGTCGAAGCCACCCGTCTTGATCATCTCGCGGGTTTCGGCCGGTGGTGGTGCAGCCCGCACCGTCCGGTAGGCCGTCACGTCATCGATCTCCCAGCCGCGGTCACGCAACCCCGCGGCCAGCGTCTCGGTGGCGATGTCCGCGCGCGGCAGCAGCACCCGGTCCACCGGGTCGAGGACATCGTCGAACGGTGGGAAGTCCGCCAGCAGCCCTTCCGAGGACTGCTCGCCTGAGGGCACCAGCTCGGGGACGATGCCCATCGAGCGCACCCGCTCCGCGGTGGCCTCCCCCACGCAGGCGATCTTCACGCCGGCGAAGGCGCGAGCGTCCAGCCCGAACTCGGCGAACTTGTCCCATACCGCGCGCACCGCGTTCGTGGAGGTGAACACCACCCACTGGTAACGGCCGTCTACCAGCCCCTTGACTGCCCGCTCCATCTGCGCCGGCGACCGCGGTGGCTCGACCGAGATCGTCGGGACCTCCACCGGCACCGCCCCGTGCACCGCAAGCCGCTCGCTCATCGCCCCGGCCTGTTCCTTGGTGCGGGGCACCAGAACCTTCCACCCGTACAGCGCGCGAGACTCCCACCAGGACAGCTTCGCCCGTTGCCCGACCACCTCGCCGACGGTTATCACCAGCGGCCCGCCGAGCTCGCCGAGTTCACCGGACAGTGACGCCAGCGTGGTCTCGACGGTGTGTTGAGTGGGCATGGTACCGGCGGCGGTGACCGCTACCGGCGTCTGCGGGGACATCCCGTGCTCGACCAGTGCCGCAGCTGCCTCGGCCAGGTGCGACGCGGTGGCGTGCAGCACCAGCGGTCCGGGTACGGCCGCCAGAGCCGCCCAGTCGACGCCCGCGCGGACGTCAGCTTCAGCATGTCCCGAGCCCAGCGGGACCCCGGCGAAGGCCGGTACCGCGGTGCCTGCGGGTACTCCGGGGACCACCTCGAAGGGCACCGCGCTGCGGACCACGGCGTGTGTCTCGGCGACCACGGCGTCCGCGGTGAGCGGATCTCCGGAGACCAGCCGCACCACGGCCCGCCCGTTCTTGGCTTCGGCGATCAAGTCCTTGGCGACCTCGGCCGGTTCCCCCACCGCGGGGCGGACTTCGGCCTCCGTGGCCGCCGTGGCGTAGACGTCGGCGGGCACGTCCGGGTCAGTCACCAGCAGTTCGGCACAGCTCAACAGATGCTGCGCCCGAACGGTGAGCAATCCGGCAGCACCGGGACCGGCACCGACGAAGGCGACCCGTCCGGTGGTCTTGCTGACAACGCTCATTTACCTACTCGTTTCCCACTCAGGTCTCCAGACCTGGTCGCGCAGCGCTGGGTCAACCACCCAGCGCGCGGCAGCCAGATCCTTCCAACTCGGCCGCGACCGCGCGGCCGAGGTTTCCGGCATCGGTCAGCTCTCCACAGAAATGGGGCCCAACAAAACAAGGCCCAGCGGAGGAATGCAGCACAGTCATCACGGGCTCCCGGACGGATCACCGCTCGACGCCGGGCGGATCGGCGCCGCGATCGCGGCAGCGGCCTGCGGGTCGAGTTCGAACAGCTCGCGCAGGGCGGCGGCGTAAGCCTCACCACCACCGGTCTCAGCGAGCTGCTTGACTCGCACCGTGGGAGCATGCAGCAACTTGTCCACCACGCGATGCACAGTCCGGGCCAGTTCATCGCGCACCGCAGCGTCGAGGTCCGGCAACCGGCCCGCCAGCCGCAGTAGTTCCGCGTCCACCACCTCAGCAGCTCGCTTGCGCAACGCGGCAACCGTCGGGGTGACCTCCGCGGCCCGCTGGGCCGCCAGGTAATCGCGTACCTCGCGGGCAATGAGGTCGTGTGCGGTGCGGACCGCGCTTGATCCCGAGCCCTGGTGCTCAAGCCGCTGTGCCACCGTGCTGAGATCCAGCAACGTGACGCCGGGCACCTGCCCTACCCCCGGCTCGACGTTGCGAGGCAGCCCCAGATCACATACCACCAGGGGGCTGCGGCGACCACCCGCAACGCTGGCGATCTGGTCGACCCCGAGTACCGCACCGGTAGCACCGGTGCAGCACATCACCACATCCACCTCGGCCAGCACACCGGTCGTCTCGTGCAGTCCGACCGCCCTGGCCGGGGTGCCGTCGGCTTCGCACAGCGCGGCCAGCCGCTGCGCACTGGCTTGGGTGCGGTTGGCCAGCACGATTTCGGCTACCGCCGCCCGGCGCAGGGCAGCGGTAGCCAAACCACCCATCGAACCGGCGCCCAGCACGAGCACCCGTCGACCGGCCAGGCCTCCCCCACCAGCCGCCACCAGCTCGGCCGCCACCGCAGCCAACGCTTCACGGACCACCGACGCACCGGCAGCGTCGATGCCGGTTTCGGCATGCACCCGCTTGCCCGCCCGCAGTGCCTGCTGCACCACTTCGTGCAGCGTCCGGCCAACGCTGCCCGCCTGTTCCGCCCCGGCATAGGCGCTGCGCAGTTGACCGAGGATCTGTGGCTCGCCGACCACCATCGAATCGAGCCCCGCGGCCACCGAGAACAGGTGCTCCACACCGGCTGCCGCGTAGTGGACGTAGAGGTGATCGGACAGCTCGTCCAGCGCAACCGCGGATTGGCCCGCCAGCACGTCGGTGATGTCGGCCAGCCCGCCGTGGAAGGCGGTCACCACCGCGTAGACCTCGACACGGTTACAGGTGGACAGGAGCAACGCCTCCGCGACGTGCTCGCGTTCCAGCAGCTGACCCAGCACCTTGCCGGCATCCACTGCGGACAGCGCGACTCGCTCCAACACGTCGACCGGCGCGCTGCGGTGGGATAGTCCGACGACCAGCAGGCTCATCGGATCACCGCAACGGGATCGGCGGTGCCCGCCCTGCGACCTGACGATCGGCGGGCTTGATAAAACGACAGGATCTGTAGCTCCACCGCCAGATCTACCCGGCGTACCTCGACATCACTGGGTACCTGCAACATCACTGGAGCGAAGTTGAGGATGCACCGGACGCCGCCGGCGACGAGCAAGTCACAGACCGTTTGTGCAGCACGCGCCGGGGTGCAGATCACCCCGATGGTGACGTCCCGCTCCGCGCATACCTCCGGAATGGTGTTGACGTGGTCGACGGGCAGCCCGCCCACCGGGATGCCTACCAAATCCTCATCGACGTCGAACAGCGCGGTGACCGGGAAACCCCGGTCCGGGAACCCCCCGTAGTTGGCCAGCGCATGGCCCAGATTGCCGATCCCGACCACCGCGACGCTGTGGTGGCGGGTCAGCCCGAGCAACTGCTCGATATGTTCCACCAGCCTCGCGGTGTCATAGCCCACGCCGCGGGTGCCGTAGGAGCCCACATAGGACAGATCCTTGCGCAGTGTCGCCGAGTTCACCCCGGCTGCGCCGGCGAGCTCCTCGCTGGACATTGTGGTGACACCCTGCTCGATCATCGAGGTCAGTACCCGCAGGTATATCGCGAGACGACCGACCGCCGCTTCGGGTACGGCCCGAGACGGCAGGTCGTCAACCGGCGTGCTGTACCGGCCGTGCTGATGCACCGTCACGCGTGGCTTCCTTTCAGATCACCGGCGGCGGACCGGGTGGGGCGAGGGGCGAGGCACCACTGTCTTGCCAGGCGTCCACGGTAGCCGCTTGTGAACGCAGGAACAAAGTTGCGATCTTCAGAGGGATCCCGGTACGCGACGGGAGCGGCCCCCGCAGCGGGACCGCCCCTGTGGTGAGGTGCCGTTAGATGGCCGGTGGCGTGAGCACCTGCCCGATGATGAACACGGTCGCGTTGCGGGTGGGAATGTTGCCGCACAGCACCTGTGCGCCGTTTACCGTCGGCGCCGACGGCGTGCCCGCAATGTTGACTTTTGCGCCTTCCAGGGTGTCCACCGTCCGGGCTTGGACCAGCTCCTGGGCGTTGTAGCGCTGACCGATCACGTGGTATTTGAGGGTCTTCACCAGCCTGCTGTCCGGTGACGCTGCGTCTGGCGCCATGGTCATCTGGTTCACCAGACCGGGGCTCTGACGGTCCAGCTGCTGGAAAGCCGAGTCGGCCGGAGCGAACACGGTCAGCTCCGGCGTGCTGTTCAGCGTGTCCGTCAGCTTAGCGGCCTTCACTGCTTTGGTCAGCGTCGTCAAGACGGGGTTGTTACTGGCCGCGGTAGCTACCGGCTCGCCTGCCATGGCTTGTACTGAGCCGGGCCCTTGCTTGGGCACCTGATCGCAGGCCGGGCCGAAGATGTCACCGATCTGGGTTACGCCGTTACCGCTAGGAGCTTGCGCCCCGCTGGTGACAGGAGCCTGCGCCGCAGGCGGCGAGGCCTCACTTGTCGCCTCACTCGTCTCGTTCCCGGTGGCGGGTCCTTGCGAGTTGGTGCAGGCACCCACTACTGCAGTAATGGTGGCGAAAGCGCCAACCGCAGCCAGTTTCTGGATCTTCCTCACTCGGTCTCAACTCCTCGCGAATTGCGTGCAGTAATGCCCACTAGCCGAGTCATATCGTATGCCCATATCAGAGGTCCATATCGAAGGTCGATATCGGACGTCCGATATCAGCGAGGACAGCAGCAACTCCCCTAGCGCGACGATTGAAACGATGCTTCGATGCGAAAATGTTACAAACATGCGTCAGGGGCGGACTCCATTAGCGGAACCGCCCCTGACGGGCAGAAGCTCCAGTTGGCCAGATAACGACACTTTATGGAAAGTTTAGGCCGAGCCTTTACGATGCCGGCAGCGACAGCACCTGCCCGATCACGAAAACTGTGGCATTCTTGGTTGGAATGTTGCCGCACAACACCGTCGCCCCGTTCACCGTCGGCGCCGTAGCGTTGCCACCGATCTTGATCCTGCCACCCTCCAGGCTGTCCAGCGTGCCCGCCTGCACGATCCCTGCGGCGTCGTAGCGCTTGCCGACCGCGTGGTAGGTGACGATCTTGGCCAGCTTGCTGTTCGGCGATGCCACGTCCGGAGCAGTGGTCAAGTCCTTGAGGATGCCTGGATGCTGTGCCTCCAAGGCCTGGAATGCCGGGTCGGCCGGAGCGAAGACGGTCAGCTCTGGAGCGCTGTTCAACGTGTCCGCCAGGTTGGTGGCGGTCAGGGCCTTCGTGAAGGTGGCCAGGAGCGGGTTGTGGCTGGCAGCGGTGGCCACCGGGTCGTTGACCATGCCCTGCGGTGAGCCAGGGCCGTCCTTGGGTATCTGATCGCAGGCAGGCCCGAAAATATCGCTGATCTTGGTGACGCCACTACCCGTGGGCGCAGGTGCTTCCGAGCTGGTCTCGGCCGGCTCACTGGCCGGTGCAGAAGCTTGATTTCCGGTAGCCGGCGCCTGCGCGTTGCCGCATGCGCCGACCACGGCGGCCAGCGCCGCCATGGCACCAACCGCGACCAGCCGCTGGATCTTCCTCAACTGATCTCAACTCCTCATCGCAGCAAGCCCGGCTGCTCCGGGCAACGCGGGTATTACTCCGGTAATCGACGATGTATCACCGCACCACCGCTGATTACGAATTAGACACATTCCTGCGGTACTCAGCGCGCCCTCATTGGACCGTGAACTGTACCGAGTGCCATCCAGTGGCACCGTCCGGGATAGCGGAAGCCCGGTCTGCCGTCTGGGTGTATCCCTTTTTGTCCGTAGCACGGACTTCAGCCACGTGGGCACCTGGCGCCCACCGGCCGCGCAGCCGGAACATCCGCCAAGTGTCCACGCTGACTTCGGTCGACAACTCCGCGGGTTGCCACACACCGTGATCGATACGCACCTCGACTCGGGAAATGCCACGAGTCTGCGCCCAGGCGACGCCGGCGATCGGCGTGTCGGGACCGACTCGTGCGAAGGCGCCCGGACTATCGATCCGGGACATCGTCTTGATCGGCCCTTGCTGCGCCCAGCCCCGCTGCAGCCAGTAGGCCTGCCGCGCAGCGAATGTGGTCAGCTCCAGGTCGGTGATCCACTTGGTACCGGACACGTAGCCATACAAGCCAGGCACCACCATGCGGACTGGGAAGCCGTGCTCGACCGGCAGCGGCTCACCGTTCATCGCGATCACCAGCATGGCCTTGCCGTCCGGATCGGTCAGCGCAGCGGTCGGGGTACCGCACGTCCATCCGTCGACGCTGGTGCTTAACACCTGGTCAGCGCCACGCTGCACACCGGCCTCGGCGAGGATGTCGGCAAGCCGTACCCCGGTGAAGTAAGCCGTGGAGATATAGCGCCCGCCGATCTCGTTGGACACGCACGCCATCGTCAGGGGAACCTCGATCAGCGCCCGCGAGGCAAGGTCCCTGAACGACAGCATGATCTCCCGGTCGACCATGCCATGAATGCGCAGCCGCCAGTCTTCGGCGCGTAGCCGCGGCAGCGTGAGGTTGACGTCCACCCGGTAGAAATCCCGGTTGGGCGTGATAAAGGTCGGCGAACCGTCACCGGCGAAGTCTGCGCCACGAGGAATTGGCGGGGCGGGGACCGTAGGCACGATCCGTCCCACCGCCTGGCGAGAAGCTTCGACTGCACTGCGCCCGGCCAGCAGCTGCCCACCGGCCGCGGCGATCCCAGCTCCGACGGCAACCACCGCCGAGCCGGTAAGCAGCGCCCGGCGGGGAACTCCCGCGGGCAGGCCCGCATCTGCCGGGTGAACCCCGCTCTCGGCCGGAGTCAGCCGGCCCAGGCGGTGAAGCGTGGCAAAGGTGCCGGCAGCGGCGATCAGTGCAGCCAGCGGGGCAAGTAGGTCAAACGATCCTGCGGCGGGGCGGGACACCACGGCGATGGAGGCGACCAGGCCGAGCGCCACGAACAGCACCAGTCCGGGAACCGCAGAGCGCCGGGAAATCAGGCCGGCAATCACCCCGATGGCGCCGATGACCACGGCCATGCCGGCAAGCAAAACAATCTTGTCGTAGCTGCCAAAGGTGCTGACGGCGAAGTCCTTGAGCCACGCCGGGGCGAGGTCAATGGCGCTGCTGCCGACAGCGAGGAACGGCGAGGCGGTCGGAGAGATCAACACGCCCACCAGGTGGCCCAGCGCCAGCCCTGCGGCCATCGACAGCAGCCCGACCGTTGCCGCCACCGGGGCGGCTACAGAGTTGGCTAACCGGGTTGACGTCATACTGGCCATACCTGCCCGTTCGAGCATCGACCGTCTCGAGATTCGATCACGTCAGATCATCTCGTGCTGGTCGCCTACGTGCGCAGCGCTGCTCGCAAGCGTTGTTCCTGCACCGCCCAGAAACCGTGTTCCCGCCCGTCGATGAGAATCACGGGCACGCGGTCGCCGTACTCGGCCTGAAGTTCGGGGTCGGCGTCCACGTCAGCGGTCAGCCACGGGACGTCCAGGTCAGCACAAATCCGAGAGATGTCCTCCCGCGCTGTTGCGCAGGCATGGCACTCCGCACGGACCAGCAATGTCACCTCGTGCCGCATCCCGCAAGCGTGCCATTCCCCGCGCCGGGCTGGATAGCAGGCAGTGACTCAAACAGACTCCCTACACCAGCTACCTACTGTGCGCAGCCTAGGAGGTGCACCACGTAGCGGATCGCCGTCGTATGCTTCCGCACGCCCGAAGCCGAGGAGATGACCTCAATGGTCACACGAGCGATCGAGGAGTGGCTGATGCCGCAACCGAGATGGCCCTCAGAACTCCAGGGCCGACCCGCGATGGCCTACTGCCGAACGCCGAGCCTGATCGCGTGAGGTTCGCCCGTCCCAGCACCCCGATCCCCGACCAGAGCGCGCCAGCTTCGAGCGTGCCGAATGTGGATCAGGTCGAGGGGAGCGCCAGCACCGCCGAGCCCGCCGCAGCGGAGGTCGACACTGCGGCTTGGGAGCTTGTTGCGGCCGCCCAGCAAGGCGACCAGGCTGCCTTCGGGCAGCTCTACGACCGGTACGTCGACGTGGTTTTCCGGTTCGTCCTGTTCCGGGTCGGTGACCGCCCGCTGGCCGAAGACCTCACCAGCGAGACGTTCCTGCGGGCGTTGCGACGAATCTCCTCGGTGAGCTACCAGGGTCGTGACGTAGGAGCATGGTTTGTCACCATTGCGCGTAACCTGGTCCTCGACCACGTCAAGTCCAGCCGGTACCGGTTGGAGATGACCACTGCCGACATCCTCGACTCGAGCGCAGATGACCGCGGCCCTGAACATGAGGTGGTTGAGGAAGCCACCGCCACCGAGCTCATGCGCTGTGTTGCTCAGCTGGGTCGCGATCAGCAGGAGTGCATCATGCTGCGGTTCATGCAGGGACTGTCCGTCTCGGAGACCGCTGCGGTGATGGGCCGTAACGAGGGCGCAGTCAAAGCGCTGCAGCATCGGGCGGTTCGCAGGTTGGCGCAGCTGCTGCCAGAGGGCCTGCGATGATCACCACCTTAAGGCTCGTTCCCTTCCCCGCCGCCCGCTTGGGCGTAACTACCGGCCAGGCCGCTCGTTGCTCCCAGGGACATGACCCAAGGGTCCGAAGGTGGTGAGGACGACGCGCACATCAGGGGGACGACCCAGCGATGGTCAAGAGCATGAGGCTTTTGCCCGCGCCGTGGACAGTGGCATGCGCGATGTCTCCGATCTGGCTTTGCAGCGCGAGCTCACCATCGCCACAGCGTTGCGTCAAGTAGGCACCGGTGTTGGTCCCACCGAGCAGGAACGGGACCGGATGCGTCGGCGCGTGATGGCCGAATTCAGTTCCGTGGTCCACGACGGCAACAGCCCCGTCCTGCCAATGCGTGGACCCAGCCGGCGGAGTTGGGTTCCGGATCAGACTCGGGGGCGGCTGGTGGTCGCTGCGGCAGCGGCGCTGTGCCTGCTGATGTCCCTGTCGGGGATGAGCCTGCTGCTTTCCCGTGACGCGGTACCCGGGGATGCGCTGTACAGCTTCAAGCGCACGGCCGAGTCTGCTGAACTCGGCTTGACCTTCGGCGATCAGCCCAAGGCTCTCAAGCACCTGGAATTCGCCAGCGCCCGGATCAACGAGATCGAGATCATGGCGGATCAAGCTGATTCCGCCGGTAACTGGGCGGCAGGGCAGGGCAAGTTCGTCCGAGCACTCGATGATTTCGACTCGGACGCCACCGCAGGCGCGCGGCTGCTCACTGGCCTGGCACTCAACGGCCAGCGCGGCAGCCTGGCTGATCTGCGTAGTTGGGCCGAACAGCAGAAAACTCGGCTGAGTGCCGTCCGCGCCGCGTTGTCACTGCCGACCAGCGCCCGGGTGGACAGCAGCCTTGCCCTGCTCGACCGGATCATCACCAGGGCATCCACCCTGAGCGACCGATCCAACTGCGTCACCATCACCACGGGGGCTCGTGATGACCTGGGCTTGATACCAGCGCGGGATGTGTGCAAGCCACTCCCGGTGGACGGAACGGCTGCGGCTGCACCCCTTCCGGATGTGCCGGTTGCGCCGCAGCCGGGCCAGCCCCCTGCAATCACTCCACCCAACCCGTTGCTGCGCTCGCCTGCGCCGAATGCGGTCCCGGTACCTGCGCCCGGTGGTCACACCGCCCCGAAGCTGCCGTCCACGCGGAACCCGGGCAGCGTGTTGCCGAACCCCAACCAGCCGGGATCGCAGCCATTGCAGCCAGAGCCGTGGCGGCCCTTGCCAGGCAAGGAATCTCAGCCGCCCGCGGCGCCACTGCCACCATGGATTTTGCAGCCACGCCTGTTGCCTCCTGGGTAGGCCGTTAACCCCAGTCAACCTTGAGGATATTAAATCGATCCTTATTGTTTGGTTGCCCAGGAGAAGCCGTCAGGGCAATCTGGTGATTGCGCGCGTTGAGCGGAACTGATGAGGAAGGATCAGCAACTTCGATAATCAGGGCAGGATCGGCATGTCACGACAGTGCCATCAAGACATCCGCAGTGAAAAAGCAGCCCTGGATACCGTTGCCGGGGAGGTCGCCGAATCCGTTCCAATCAGCGTAGCGACAGTTGAAGTCGCGGCGGATCTCACCGCCGCCGCCTTCTTCGACGTTGACAACACGATGATGCGGGGTGCGTCGATCTTTTACTTCGCACAAGGTTTGGCAGCGAGAAAATTCTTTCCTCCTGGAGCGCTCACCTCTTTCGCATGGCAGCAGTTGAAATTCCGAGTGGGCGGCAAGGAACTCAGCGCAGCAGAGATCCGTACCAACCGCGAACACGCGTTATCGTTCGTCGCGGGCAGATCTACCCGGCAGTTCGTCGAGGTCGGTGAGGAAATCTACGACGAGTTGATGGCCGATCGGATCTGGTCTGGGACGCTGGCGCTGGCGCACATGCATCTGGCTGCCGGTCAGCGGGTGTGGCTGGTCACGGCAACCCCGTTGGAACTGGCCACGATCATCGCTCGCCGGCTGGGCCTCACGGGTGCTCTGGGTACCGTGGCGGAGACGGTCGACGGTGTGTACACGGGCCGGCTGGTAGGTGACATTCTGCACGGAGAAGCCAAAGCGGCGGCAGTACGGGCGTTGGCTATCCGTGAGGGGTTGGATCTGCACCGCTGCACGGCTTACTCCGACTCAGCCAACGACATTCCGATGCTTTCGCTAGTCGGCACTGCCGTCGCGGTGAATCCCGACCCCGATCTTCGGGAGACTGCCCGTATCCGGGGCTGGGAGATCCAGGAGTTCCGGACCGGCCGCCGGGCTGCCAAACTCGGCGTTCCCTCAATGCTGGGCATAGGGATGGCGGCCGGTGCGGTCGCCGCGGGCCTCGCCTACCACCGCCGCCCCCGCGACTGACCCTCATCCCCATCTCTCGGTGTGTCGTGCTTTCCTGTCCAGTGACACTGCACGCGGTGCAGACGAACGCCGGGATCTCCGACGTTGGGGCTATGCAAGGCTCGTAGGAAACAGCAACGAGGCGTGCTGCATGTCGGCGTGCTGAAAAGGTTTGATCACCAGCCCGACGCCCGCACTGCTGAGAAAGCCCACATTTCCGAGGATCGAAGGTGCCAAGCTGGCCGGTTCATGCTGGCCCAGCAGTCCTGCACCAATGTGGTGAAGGCAGCCCAGGGGAAACTCGCTGCGCAACGTTCCGTCGCCATCCGCCCTCGGCTTGCGGGGGACGGACAATTGGCCGGCATCGAGGCGCAGGCTGGTGCTCGTACTACCCGGTTCGGAATGCGGGCAACCGGCAATGGACCTCGTGCTGTTCGGACCGCTGTCAATGATCACGCCAGTAGCACTTTCCCGGATGATCAGCCCTACCCCACGGTGGGATTGTCAGGGACCCAGAAGATCACCAAGGAAATCGGCGCGGAAAGGGTGCCACCGCTGTGGGTAGACCCTGCGGCCGCCACCCTTTGATCAACCACGGTAGTAGCCGCAAAGGGGGCTAGAGCGACTGCCGAATCAGGTCGGTCGCGTATTCGCGGGCTCGCTTACCCAGCGGACGACGACTCCAGCTATGCAGGTCGAGTTCCTGGGACACCGTCAGATCGTCATAAAAGTGCTGCTCTAGCTCGCCGACCACGCCTGCGTGCTGCATCGTTATGTTGATCTCATCGTTGAGCGACAGCGAGCGATTCTCGAAATTGCTGGAGCCGACGTTGCCCCAGATACCGTCGACCGTGATCACCTTGGCATGCAGCTTGGCCTGCTGGTACTCGAAGATCCGGACCCCGGATTCAAGCAATCTTGCATACGAGCGGTGGCCTGCCTCCCGCGCGACCTGCTTGTCCTGGTGAGGTCCGCCCGTGAGAATACGGACGTCCACCCCCCGGCGTGCCGCATCACAGAGCGCATCGACGAAGGCACGTCGCGGAGCGAAGAAAGCCGTCGTTATCCAAAAACGTTTCTTCGATCCCAGCACCGCGGCCCAGAGCATCTCCGGCAGTCCCCGCGGCCCACCAGTCGACACGGTACGGGCCACCTGAACCGGTATCCCATCGTTGAAGGCGTCGATGTCCGGGAAGTGTGATGCAGACAGCAGCGCAGATGTTCCTTCCGTCCAGTTCTCCAGGAACCCCCCCATAAGGTCCCGGACAGCCGGTCCTGCAATACGGACATGGGTTTCCCGCTGGTGCTCTTGATCCTCGGCGTTTCCGTCCCACTCCTCAGCGATTCCGACCCCGCCCATAAAGCCGACCTTGCCGTCGACGATGAGAATCCGTCGGTGCATGCGCTTGTTGAGCTTGTGCACGTTGTACCAATGGGGCGGCCGAAACCAGACTACTGTGGCTCCGGCTGCCCGCATGCGGTCGATGATCCCGTGGTCCATCTTGACCGAACCCTGCGCGTCGAGTACCACGTTGACCTCGACGCCCGCGGACGCCTTAGCGATCAGCGCGTCAGCGAATTTCGGGGCGATATCTCCCGTCCAGTAGATGTAGGTGGAGAAATCGATGCACTCGCGCGCAGAATTAATTGTCTCCAACATCGCGGGGAAAATTTCGCATCCATTGCGGAGGATCTCGAGCCGGTTGCCTTCCCGGCTGGAGGCCTGGGCCAGTGCCTCGACGAAGGCAGTGAACTCACTGCTGCCCACCGCGGGCGGGTCTGGCATATCGAATCCTTTGCCAGCAGCGCGCCGGTATCGGGCCATGTGAAAGGCATACATCCCCGCCAGGCCCAGACCAGCGCCGCCCAGACACCGTCGGACCACAGACGCTTTGTTCACCAGCTCTCGCTCCCGTCCCCGAAGGTCCCTGCGATGAGCGCCATGCTACGAGAGAGATCCATCAGTTGCGCGAGCTCGGGGCACGACAGCGCCGTACACGAAAGCACGAGACGTCGTACACGGCAGCGCGACACACCGCGCACCAGGGCACGACACGCGCGGCATGAGGGCACGACACGCCGCGGCAAGGGAGAAGAGGTTAGCCGAAGAACGGGTGCTGGCGGTGGATGAGCAAGCGGTGCAGGGTTTGCTGGATGGTTTCGCGTATCTGGTCGGTGAGATTGAAGACCAGCGCCGGATCATCGGCGGCACCGGGTTCGTAGGCATCGGTGCGCACCGGTTCACCGAACTCGATGTACCACTTGGACGGTAACGGCACCATCCCCAGCGGACCCAGCAGCGGGAACAGCGGCGTCACCGGGAAGTAGGGAGTACCGAGCAACCGGGCCAACGGCTTGACGTCACCGATCATCGGGTAGATCTCCTCCGCACCGACGATGGCACACGGAATGATGATCGTCCGGGTGCGCAATGCTGCCGAGACGAAGCCGCCTTGCCCGAACCGCTGCAACTTGTACCGATCGCGGTAGCGCTTGCCGAGGCCCTTGAATCCCTCCGGCCAGACCCCTACCAGCTCGCCGGAGTTCAGCAACCGCTCGGCGTCGGGCACACATGCCAGGGTCTGGCCCGACTTGCGCGCCAGGGAGCCGAGGACGGGTATGCGGAACACCACGTCTGCACCGAGCATCCGCAGATGCCGCCCCGCCGGATGCTCCTCATGTACTGCTATAGCGGTCATCAGGGCGTCGACGGGCAGCGTCCCGGAATGGTTAGCCACCACTAGCGCGCCACCAGTAGCAGGCAAGTGATCGACACCTGTGGTCTGGACGCGAAACCAGGTTCGGTACAACGGGCGCAGCAGCGGCAGCAACACGTGATCGGCGAGATCGGGGTCGAACCCGAACTGGTCGACGGCGTATTCGCCATTCATACGCCGGCGAGCGAAGGCCAGCAGATTGGACAATTCCCGGTACCACCGCGGCTCGGCCGGGGCTGCGAGCTGCGCTTGTGCTGCCTCACCTGTCCTGCCGGGTAGCGGGATCACTTGTCCCTGTGGCACTTCCCTCACCACCAGCTAGCGCAGCTGGGCCGCGAGTCCGAGCGTGCACCGCTGCGCCGTAGTGACCCACACCGGATCGATGGCGGGCCGCAATGCCCGGGCACGCACGTAATCGTCGAAGGCTTGGACCGTCGTCCACCGGGGTGTGAACCCGAACTCGGTGCGCAACCTGGTGATGTCGAGCACCCGACCGAAGCTGAGGAACCTCACGTAATCCGGCGAATAGTCGACGGACCGGGCGGCGCGCAGCAGCCGCGCGACAGTGCCCACGACCGGCCCAGGCACCGGCACCGCAATCCCGCCCGCCCGCCGGATCGCTTGGGACACCAGCAACACCCCATCGCCACCGATGTTGAAGACACCGGGCAGCCGCACACGGGTAGCTCGCTCGAGGACCGTCAGGGCGTCCTCCTCGTGCAACAACTGCAGCCGGCCATCGTAGCCCAATACGGTAGGAACAATCCGTAGGGCGAAATACCGGCTCAGCACGGTGTCGATGCGCGGGCCGATCACGTTGGCAAAGCGCAGCACCGTCACGTCCACATCCGGACGTCGCCGGATGAAGCCACGAAGATAGCCCTCGACGTCCACGACGTCTTTGACATACCCAGAAGCCGGTATTTCGTTGGCTTCGTCGCCTTCGGTGAAGACGGCCTGATCGCGAGAACTTGCCCCGTATACCGCGCCGGTGGACTTCACGACCAGCTGGGTCACCGTCTTCGAGCGTTGGCAGGCTGCGAGGAGCTGCATCGTACCGAGGACGCTGACCTGTTTCAGCACGTCGCGACTGCCACCGGTACGCGCAGCAGCGATCATGGAAGCGTGCACCACGGTGTCGACTCTTGCATCGGCGATCACCTTGGCGATCAGCGGATTGCGCAGGTCAACAGTGACGACCTCGGCGCGTCCCAGCCACCGCGACAGCTCTGGCCGTGGTGGCGTCGTATCGAGCGCGATGACGCGATCGATGCCGGGATCGGCGGCGAGCCGGGCCGCCAGGTGACCGCCGATGAAGCGGCTCGCGCCGGTGACCAGAACCGTGGACGGCGACATGCTGCCTCCTGCGCCCACCGGCATAGACCGCCGGCAGGCGCTCAGAGCTACTTCTTCAGCTTGCGGCGCTGTACTCGCGTCTTACGCAGCAGCTTGCGGTGCTTCTTCTTGGACATGCGCTTGCGGCGCTTCTTGATCACCGAGCCCATGCTCGGCCTCCTCGCTGGTCGTCGTGGATGCAGTGGATGTCGAGGTATGGCGCAGCGCGCCTGCGGGCACAATTCGGCCGTTGAGGCTACCCTCGGCCGGAATTGCGACCAGCACCCGACCCGATCATCTCATCCTGCATCGAAGTAGGCGTTCTCCAGGTAGCCATGTACGGCCACTTCCGGGACACGGAAAGATCGACCGACTCGTACTGCGGGCAGTTCGCCGGCGTGTACCAGCCGGTAGACCGTCATCTTGGATACCCGCATCATTGCGGCTACCTCGGCGACCGTGAGGAACTGCACCTTGGTCGGCCCGGCTTGGTCGTTCATCAGCATGGGTCATCGCGTCCTCACCACGTCGCGCCCGCTGGGCTTCCCCTCCCGCGGTCCGTGACGCATTTGTTCTGCTGAGAGTAGCGGGACTGGTGGTGCGTGTGCGACTCCGATCAGTTGAAGTTAACCTCAGGCGCGGTGAGCCAATCCGAGCTCGACCGATCGATCCCGGGCTGCTTCGATCGCGTCCAACAAGGCCGCCCGTACCCGGTGCCGCTCCAGCTCACGGATCGCCATGATGGTCGTGCCGCCCGGGGACGTCACTGCCTCGCGCAGCAGCACCGGATGGTCGCCGGTCTCCCGGAGCATCCGGGCTGCACCGACCGCAGACTGGGTGATCAGTTCAGTGACCAGCGGGCGGGGCAATCCGAGCAGGATCCCCGCGTCGATCATTGCTTCCACCAGGTAGAAGAAATAAGCCGGCCCGGAACCGGACAGCGCGGTGACCGCGTCCTGCTGGCTTTCCGGCACTCGGACCACCTTGCCCACGCTGCTCAGCAACTCCTCGGTCAGCTGGAGATGGACGTCGGTGGCGAAGCGGCCGGCGGATATCACGCTCATCGCCTCGCCGACCAGCATCGGGGTGTTGGGCATCACCCGCACCACCGGCACCCCGTCGGGCAGCCGCCGCTCGTAGAGCGCGGTGGGCAAGCCGGCGCACAGGCTTACCACCAGCGTTGCCGAGCTGACCGACTCGGCAAGCTCGACCAGCAGCGGGTCGATGTCCTGCGGCTTCACCGCGACGATCAGGACGTCGGCCTTGCGCGCGGCAGTGGCGGTGTCCACGGCACGAACCCGGTACACCTCCTCGAGTTGGGCGGCCCGGTCGGCATAGCGCTCAGTGAACATCAGTTCGTCGGGGTTGCGGCCACCGGTGAGCAGGCCTGACAGTAAGGCCTCCCCGATCTTGCCAGCACCCAGCACAGCGATCGTGGTCATGGCCGCAGGGTGCCAGACGCGCTACCCGGGACGCGATACCGCTCGGGCAGCAAGGCGCGAAGGAAGAAAGCAACATTGCTCGGTCGCTCAGCAAGCCGCCGGGTCAGGTAGGCGTACCAATCCGAGCCGTAGGGCACGTACACCCGGACTGTGGCACCGGTTGCTGCCAGGCGCCGCTGCTCGCCGGGACGCACGCCGTAAAGCATCTGGTACTCGTAACTGTCCGGCAGGCGTCCGTACCAGCGGGCCCGCTGCCCCACGATGTCGATCAGCCGCGGATCGTGGGTGGCGAACATGGGGTACGCAGG
>JAJPIR010000198.1 GCA_021324675.1 Actinomycetota bacterium | reverse complement strand
GGCGATGCCTTCCTCTTCTTCTTCCAGCGCCCAGCAGGCCCGGCAGGCACTGGCCGACCAGCTCCGCGATATCCGCGTGGCGGCAGGGCTGACCGGCCGGGAGCTGGCCGCCCGCGTCGGATGGCACGGCGGGTCGAAGGTCAGCAAGATCGAGCACGGGACCAGGCCGCCGTCCGCCGACGATGTCCGCGCCTGGTGCCGCGTGTGCGCGGTACCCCCAGAACGTGCCGAGGAGCTGCTGGCCGAGCAGCGCGCTGTCGCTGGCATGTGGGTGACCTACCAGCGGCTGAACCGCACCGGACTGCGCCGCGCCCAGCAGTCAGTCCGCCCGGCGTTCGAGCAGGCGGCACTGATCCGCAGCTACCAGCCCCGGATCATCCCCGGCCTGCTGCAAACCCCCGCGTACACCACGGTCATGCTAGAGGTGTCCCGCGACCGGCAAGAGACCGTCCGTGACGACATCACCGAAGCGGTCGCCGAGCGGATGGACCGGCAGCAGATCCTGACCCAGGCCGGGCACCGGTTCGAGTTCGTCATCGAAGAACAGGTCCTCCGCTACCAGCTTTGCGCCGTCCGAACCTTGTCAGAGCAGTTGCAGCACCTGCGCGATATCAGCCGCCTCGCCCAGGTATCGCTGGGGGTCATCCCGCAACGCGCCGACCGCCACGGAATACTCCCCAGCGAAGGCTTCGTCATGTTCGACACCAGCCTGGTGATCGTGGAACTTGTATCCGGCGTGCTATCGGTGACCCAGCCCCGCGAGATCGCCATGTACACCAAGGACTTCACCGACCTGGCGAGCGTCGCCGTCTACGGCGGCGGCGCTCGCCAGCTCATCAGCATGGTGCTACGCGACCTCAAGTGAACAGCGCGGGGGCAAACCCGGGCAACTTCTTTGACCCATCCCAGCAGGCTCCGTAACGTCTGTTGCGTCGTGCGCCAGCAAGACATCCCTGGCCGACGCCAGGAAGGCTGCGCAATGACGGCCTGCGGTCTGGACGCCTGCTGGAAGGATCAGGAATGCGTGCCTCAAGGCAGCTCAAGCAGGCGGAGGCAGCACAACTGGAAGCCATGAGTGAAGCTCTCGGCCTGCTCATCGGCAACGACCGCTTCATCAATCCGCTCGTACTAACCAGCCTGTGCGATCTCCGCGAGGAAATCGCGGCGGAACTAAGACGGAGGAGTCTTACTGGAAGCGAAACTGCGATCCATGAAGCCCCGCGTCTGCACCCCGTATCCACCGACCGCGCCTGATGACCGAAACAGCTAGTCGACTAGACGCTGTGGAAAGGTCGCGCAGCCTGGACGCCTTGATACCAGCGCTGGCAGCGGAGTTCCCCGGTTACTTCATCGGCACGCAGCAGACCTGGAACGGCGTCAGCCTGTCCGCTCACGACAAGGATCAGGCGGCCCACCCAGGCGTTTACGCGGTGGTCACCAAAGATCCCGACGAGATGCGCCGCACGCTACGGCAAGGCCAGCAGTAACTACCGGTAATCGCCGCTGGGTCGCAGGGGTATGCGGTGCGTGGGTTGGCATTCCTGCCGACACGACGGTAGTAGTCGCCTCGGGCGGTGCGACCCGTTGAGGGTGTTCAGCCGATTACACCCAGCTTGTCTTAGGCTGAACTTATGGCGCGATCGAGGAGGTTTCAGCTCCTGGACGAGATCACAATCGGTGCCAGGCTCCGCATCTTGCGCCGCTGGCGCGGTAAGACCCAGACCGAGCTGGCCGGGCTGGCGGGCTTGTCACCCTCGTTCATCTCCATGGTGGAAACGGGCCAGCGCCCGCTGGACCGCCGGTCTCACATCGCCGCGCTGGCGAACGCGCTTAAGGTGTCAGAGGCCGACCTGGTCGGCGGCCCGCATCTGTCGGCAGACAGGCAGCAGGCCGACCCGCACGGAGCCATTCCGGCGCTGCGCGAGGCGTTCTTGACTAATACGCTCTCCAACCCGGCCCTTGACCGGGCCCGACCGCTATCAGAGCTGGTAACAGCAGTCGCGATGCAAGTTGAACCGGCTCGGACTCGCTGTGATTACACCGCGGTCGGCCAGGTCCTGCCGGACGTACTTGACGAGCTTCACTGGCACATTGCTACCGCTGGCCATGAGCCGGCTCGCCGGGTCGCGGTGGAGGCACTGATCGAGGCATGCCTGTCGGCGACGCTCGTAGCGAAGAACCTCGGATACACCGATCTTGCCCATGTCGCGGCACTGCGCGCCCAGGAAGCTGCCGCACTGCTCGATGATCCAGTCCAGCAGGGCAAGGCCGGATTGGCGCGCATCTGGGCGCTGCCGCGCGAGCGGCCATGGGACCGCAAGCTGGCGATCATCGAGCAGGCAGCGGACGCTCTGGAACCGCACGCTCGGTCACCATTGGGCACCTGCGTTCTCGGCATGATCACGTTGCATGCCGCCTTGGCCGGTGCAGTCGTCCAGCGCCCGCACCAGGTCAGTCACTGGCTCGGGGAAGCCGACCAGCTCGCTGGACGCGTTCCAGATGATGTGGCGGGGAACTGGCAGTCATTCTGCCGCACGAACGTCGGCGTGTGGCGGGTCGCCGTCAGCGTGGAGCGTGGTGAGAGCGGCGGTGCATTGCGGCAACTCGCTAACTCCGTAGAGGAAGAGAAGATCGTAGTGCGCTCCCGTAAGGCTCAGTTCCTAGCTGACGTCGGACGGGGGCTGGCGAGGGAATCGAGGACGCACGGCGACGCGGTGGCCTGGCTGCGACGCGCTGAGGAAACGGGACCGCAGCACATCCGCAACAGCGCACCCGTCCGTGAGACTGTCGCGTACCTGCTGAACCGGGCCGTAGCAGCATCTGGTGGCCGGGAACTGCGCGGCATGGCTGCCCGCATGGGAGTGCCGCACTGACCAGGTGCACGTCTGCGCGCCGACCGGGTAAGCCCGTATCGCGCCCGATACTGCCGCCGCTCGGGTGCCGGGGTGACCAGCGTTACGACGATACTGGTGGCGGCGCGAGCATCAGGAGGACGACGGGCCGATGCGGGAATTCGGGACGCTCGGGAAGCGGAAGACCGTACTCGGGATGGTGCACTTGCCGCCGCTTCCTGGCACGCCGTTCCATGAGGACGGCAGCTTCGGCCAGATCATCGACGTCGCGGTCAGATCAGCACTCGCGCTGGCTGAGGGCGGTGCGGATGGCTGCCTCGTACAGACGGTGGACCGTGTCTACCACCCGGGCGAGGACAGCGACCCGGCCCGCACGGTGGCTATGTCCCT
>JAJPIR010000113.1 GCA_021324675.1 Actinomycetota bacterium | reverse complement strand
GCGCGCCCGAAGGGACTCGAACCCCTAACCTTCTGATCCGTAGTCAGATGCTCTATCCGTTGAGCTACGGGCGCATGTTCTGTTGTCGGCCGACATACCATCCGACCATCCGCGGAGGCTCCGGGATTCGAACCCGGGAGGGGGCGTAACCCCCAACCGCATTAGCAGTGCGGCGCCATAGACCAGACTAGGCGAAGCCTCCCGGGGCCCCGTCGGAGGCCGCCAGGCATGCAGGGTACACAGCACACAGGTGATCAGGCAAAGCGGGTCGCTGATCGGCGGCTGCCGCAGTCTCCCCTGCTCACAACTGTAATACGCCAGGTTGTCAGACCCTCGCCCTACGGTCGTGCCCATGGATGAGCCACTGATCGAAATGATCGCAGGCAGGCCACGGGCACGCCTAAGCCCCTTCGTCGCCCGCTACACCGGCTACCGGATCGAGGGGGCGCCACCAGGGATACATCGCGGCCTGCCGTCGCGTCATCTGACTTTCATCGTCACCCTCGACGGCACGGTAGACATCGCAACCATGCCCGATCCGGCACAGCCGCCTGGCTCATTCGCCACGCTTGCCGGCGGCCTGCACGCTTCCCCGGTGCTGATCAACCACAATGGCTATCAACACGGCATCCAGCTACATCTCACCCCGTTGGGCGCCCGGGCCCTGCTCAGACTGCCCGCCGGTGAACTAGCCAACGCCGTCGTCGAATTGGACACGCTGCTGGGCCCGGTTGCCAGCGAACTCGTGGACCGGCTGCGATCGGCGAGCACATGGATGGCCCGCTTCGGTGAACTGGACGAAATCCTGATTCGGATAGCCCGGCAGCGGGATGGTCCCGCACCTGAACTCCGCTGGGCTTGGCAGCGGTTGACCGACCACCATGGCCGCGTGGAGGTCACCACTCTGGCTAGCGAAGTCGGCTGGAGCAGGCGGCACCTGGGTGCGCAATTCCGGCGCGAGTTTGGCCTGACGCCCAAGGTGGCGGGCCGGGTGACGCGTTTCGAGGTCGCACACCGGCTGCTTCGTGCGTCGCGCCACCCCGATTTGGCCGGTGTCGCAGTCCGCGCCGGGTTTTACGACCAAGCCCACCTGCACCGCGAATGGCGTCAGTTAGCCGGGTGCACACCGGTGCGGTGGCTGGCTGAGGAGTTCCCATCTGTGCACGACAAGCGCGCTGCAGGCGGTGGATCCTCGAGAACATGACCGATACTCCAGCACCCACGATTTGGCCCGCGCTGACCTACGCCGATGCACCGGCCGCCATCCGCTTCCTGGTGGAAGCATTCGGATTCGTCGAAACACTCGTGGTACCCGGCGAAGGCGGCCGAGAGATTGCCCACGCCGAGTTGCGCTGGCCCGAAGGCGGTGGCGTGATGCTCGGCTCGACCGGCGACGACAACGAGTTCAGCCAGCGCAAGCCTGGGACGGCGTCGACCTACGTGGTCACCGGCGCACCCGATGCACTATTCACCCGGGCCACCACGGCAGGCGCGGAGGTAGTCCGCGGCCTCAGGGACGAGGACTATGGATCGCGGGGGTTCACCGTGCGCGATCCCGAGGGCAACCTGTGGAGCTTCGGCACCTACCGCGGCACCTGACGGTGACCTTAAGGCCGCACAGGCTCCTCAGGTCTCAGGCGGCCTGGCGCCAACGCTGCGCTCGGGCAACCCGTTGGACGGTCGGGCCAGGAGACCGCGGTCCGGAGCCGTACCCGAACGCACCAAGTCGCCGCTGGTCGAACCATCACGCCCCGAATCACCATTGACCGGCGCCGGCGGGACGGGGGCCTGTTGTGAGGCAGGCGCGCTGACCTGAGCGGCGGGAGCCGGCCCGGACCGCAGCAGGAGCGCGCCCAGCGCGCCCACGGCTGACAGTCCGGCAGCGATGAGCAACAGATCATCAAGCGCGCCGGCGAACACCAGCAGCTGAGTCTGGTGGTAGGTGGCGTAGATGCTCAGCCACTCGGGGACGTTCGGGCCGAGAGGCGGGGTGGTGGTAGTAGCAGGTAGTAACGCGGCGCGTCCGGCCATCTGCTCTGCCGACTGGGTGGTGAAGATCGCGGTGAGTACGGCCACCCCCAACGCGGCCGCAGTCCGCTGCGCAACGTTGTTGAAAGCACTCGCGGCATTGACCTCAGCTGGGGGAACGGCCGAGAGTCCCCCGGTCATGATCGGCATCATGGCGATCCCCAGGCCAACGGCTCGCAGCATGAGCCACCAGATGAGTTGTTCCCGGGAGGTGTCGATGGTCAGGTTATGCATCAGGTAGGTGGCGATGGCCACGATCGTTACACCGATCGTCGCGGGCCAGCGCGGTCCGATCCGGTCATAGAGCCGCCCGGCAAACGGCATCAAGACCGCCATCACCAGCGCCTGGGGCAGCAGTGTGATCCCTGCGTCGAGCGCCCCCATGCCCTGCACCTGCTGCAGGAACAACGGGATGTAAAACAGCACCCCGAACAGTCCCACCATCAATACTGAGATCAACAGCAGTGAGTTGGTGAATGGCCAGTACCGGAATACCCGGACATTCAGCAGCGGATCGGAGACCTCCAACTCGATCACCACGAACAACGCCAGCAGAAGCACGCTGACGGTGAATAGTCCCAGGATCCGGTAAGACCCCCACCCCCAGGACTCACCCTCTGACAGCGCCAGCAGCAGGGAAAACAACCCACCCCCGATGGTGATGAAGCCCAGCACGTCGAACCGTCGCCCGGGCACCCCCGGAAACTTGGGCAACACCAGCGCCGCAGCTACCGTGCCGATGATCCCGACCGGCACGTTGATGTAGAAGATCAATCGCCAGTCCACGTATTCGACAAGGTAGCCGCCCAGCGTCGGCCCGATCGCCGGGGCGACCACGATGCCCAGCCCGTACAGACCCATCGCAGCGCCGATCTTCTCCCGCGGCACGATGCGGTACACCATCGGCAACGAGACCACCGGCAGGATCCCGCCCGGGATCGCCTGCAGGATGCGGAAGATCACCAGACTGTTGAGGTCCCAGGCTAGCCCGCATAGCGCTGACCCGGCGGCGAACCCGATCATTGCCAGGTTGTACAAGCGGTTCAACCCGAGCCGATCGCCCAACCACGCGCTGGCCGGCACCACCACACCGAGCATCAGGGTGTAAGCCGTGATGACCCACTGCACGTCGTCGGTGGTCACTCCGAACTCGTTTTGCAGGGTGGGAATGGCGACGTTGACGATGCTGGTGTCGAGGATGGACATGAACATCCCGACGATCAGCACCACCAGTGGCAGCCCCCAACCGGTCCGCGCGTCCGGCACGGATGCCGCTCGGGCCGGTTGGGTGGCGACCCCATTAGGGGAACTCACTGCGACTCCGTATCGATCGTTGCCACTGGATCATCGGTTCGTCCGCGGCTGCCGCTCGCTGACGCGCGGGTGCTTTCTCCGGGAGTGCGGGCTGCCCTGGAGGAGATTCGCGGTGCACGTAGGTGCCACCGCGCAAGGCAGAGGCGATGCCCGCGATGAGGCAGGCAGCGATCGCGAAACCGAAGGCGACGGCCAGCCCACTGGCGAACGGTCCCGAGATCAGTTCGGGAAAGAAGCTGCGGCCGGTGAGGTAAGCGGCGTCGCCAGGTGACAGCTGTGCGAGCACGTGGGGGCCCAGCAAGGACTGCACCGGGTTGTAGCCCAGCAACGAGGCGAACAGCACCGTGACCGGAGGTAGCGCGGCCACCCGGCTCGCGTCCGTCGGGGGCACGCCGTGCGCGACGAGGCCGCTGGTCAGCGCCTGCGGCAGGGTGTGGGCCAGCCCGAGGATCATCAAGCTGAAGAAGATCCCAATGGACAGCACCATCGCCGAGTTCTGGAACGTGTTGCTCATCCCCGCACCGACGCCACGCTGGTGAGGCGGCAGGCTGTTCATGATCGCGGCACGGTTGGGCGCGGCGAACAGTCCCATGCCGATCCCGTTGAGCAGCAGGACTAACGCGAACTCCGGGTAGTTGAAGTTCACCGGCAGCAACGTCAGCCACACGAAGCTGGCGGCGGCCACGAGCATCCCGCCGGTGGCGAAGGTCCGTGCTCCGAAACGGTCGGACAACGCGCCCGAGACCGGTCCGGCGACCAGGAACCCGAGGGTCAGCGGCAGCATGTAGATGCCCGCCCACAACGGCGTGGAGGCGAAGCTGTAGCCGTGCTGGGGCAGCCAGATGCCCTGCAACCAGATGATCAGGATGAACATCAGCCCACCGCGGCCCAATCCGGATAGCAGGCTGGCCAGGTTCCCCGCGGTGAACGCCCGGATGCGGAACAGCCGCAGCTGGAACATCGGTTCGGCGACCCGAGTCTCTACCGCGCAGAAGATGCCCAGCACCACGACACCGCCGATGAGCATGGCCAGCACCAGCGGGTTGGTCCAGCCCATCGCGTGCCCGCCGTAGGGCTGGATGCCGTAGGTGATACCCACCAGCACCGCGATCAGGCCGGTGGCGAAGGTCACGTTGCCCCACCAGTCCAGCCGCCCAGGCTGCCGGATGCCGGTGTCGTGCAGCTTCCAGTACGCCCAGAACGTTCCGAACACCCCGAAGGGCACCGACACCAGGAACACCAGATGCCACTCCACCGGTGCCAGCAATCCACCCAGGATCAGCCCCAGGAACGAGCCGGCGATCCCGGCGACCTGATTGAGACCCAGCGCCAGCCCACGCTGCTCGACCGGGAACGCGTCGGTGATGATCGCGTTGGAGTTCGCCATCAGCATCGCGCCACCGACGCCCTGCAGCACTCGCATGATCACCATCCACAGGGCTCCGGCGGTGCCGTGCATCCACGTTGCGGCAAGCAGGATGGAAAACACCGTGAAAACGGCAAAACCTGCGTTATACATCCGCACACGCCCGAATATGTCGCCCAGCCGGCCGAAGCTGACCACCAGCACCGCAGTGATGACCAGGTAACCCATGATCAACCACAGCAGCAGGCTGGTGTTGGCCGGCGCCAGCGGGTTGACCTCCACGCCTTTGAAGATGTCCGGCAGCGCGATCAGCAAGATCGAGGAGTTGATCGTGGCGATGAGCACCCCGAGCGTGGTGTTCGACAACGCGATCCACTTGTAGCGCGGGCTGGCGGTGTCCGCCGATGCCCGCACCTGCCGGCGCTGCGCCCGGCGTACCGATGCCGGCACCGTGGCTGCGGGTTCAGACTCGCGCACGGAGCGCAACATTGGTTGCTTCATACAACTAACTTTAGACACGGTCGGGTGGCGATGCAAGTTCATCAGGGCAGCTTCGCGCCAGACAGCTACAACAGCGCACCACATGGGTGATGCGGATCACGTCCGCCGCTCAACTGGTCGGGGCCCGCGCCAGCTACCACAACAGCCCCGTGATTTTCGGCAGTCTGGATGCAGACTGCGGGTTCACAGCCCGGAAAATCAGCAGTCTGCATCCAGACTGCTGATTTTTCAGACGGCGGGAGGGGCTGGCACTCGCTCAGGTGGCGCGCAGGGCTACGAACGGGTGCAGAGAATCCGGGTTGCGCAGCGCATCGGTGCTGACAGCGCGGGACGGGTCCATACCGGTCAGGATCTTCTTGACGGGTACCTCGCATTTCTTACCGTTGAGCGTGCGGGGCACCTCGTCGATCACGATGAACCGGTTGGGTACATGCCGTGGCGACAGGTTTTCCCGCAGCGCCGCGCGCAGCTGTGCCTCGATATCGGATAGCGCCGCGCCAGGCACCAGCACCAGGAAGCACAGCAGCTCACCCCCATCCCCTTCGTCAGTGTCGCGATCGGCGCCGGAGGTATCGACGACCAGCGAGTCGAGCACCTCGTCCAGGCCCTCGACCACCGTGTAGAACTCGGCGGTCCCCATCCGCACGCCACCCCGGTTCAGCGTGGCGTCCGACCGGCCGTAGATCACGCACGAGCCGCGCGGGGTGATCCGGATCCAGTCGCCATGCCGCCATAGACCGGGGTACATGTCGAAATAGGCTTCCCGCAGCCGGGTGCCGTCCGGGTCGTTCCAGAAGTACACCGGCATCGACGGCATCGGCTTGGTGATCACCAGCTCGCCTACTTCGTCGATCAGTTCGCGGCCAGACTCGTCCAGTGCCACCACCGCGGCTCCCAGCGCTCGGCAGGAAATCTCCCCCTCCCAGACCGGCACGTCCGGCGCGGCACAGACGAAGGCGGCGCACAAGTCCGTCCCCCCGGACACCGAGCAGATCTGCACGTGCGGACCGACCTCAGCAGTGATCCAGCGGAAGCCCTCCGGCGACAGCGGCGCCCCGGTCGACCCGAGCGCCCGCATCATGGTCAGATCGCACTCCGCGCCCGGGCGCACGCCAGCCTTGCGGCAAGCCTGGACGAACGGTGCTGACGTGCCGAAATAGGTGACGCGCTCGTCCTGCGCCAGCCGCCACAGCGCGCCCAGGTCTGGGTATCCGGGACTGCCGTCGTAGAGCACGATGGTGGTACCCACCAGCAGGCCGCTGATCAAGTGATTCCACATCATCCAACCGGTCGTGGTGAACCAGAAGAACCGATCCCCAGGCCCGAGATCCGCCTGCAGCAGCAATGCTTTGAGGTACTCCACAACGATCCCGCCATGGCCCTGCACGATGCCCTTGGGCAGTCCGGTGGTCCCCGAGGAGTAGAGCACCCACAGCGGATGGTCGAACTCGACGGCCTCGAAAGCCAGCTCGGCACCAGCATGCTCGGTGAGCAGGCGCTCCCAGTCGGCCGGCCGCACCGTGCCCTGCAGCGAGGGCATCTGGCGCTCCAGTGCGTCCACAGTGGAGCGGATGTCGAAATGCTTGCCGCCGTAGACGTATCCGTCCGCGGCTAGAAAGACGGCAGGCGCGAGCTGGGTGAACCGGTCGGCAATCGCCCGGGGACCGAAGTCCGGGGAACATGATGACCAGATCGCGCCCAGGCTGGCCGTGGCGAGGAAGGCCACCAGGGTGTCCAGAGTGTTCGGGGCCAGCGCGACCACCCGGTCGCCCCGTCCGACGCCCAGCGACGCCAGCGCCGATCGAGCCGCGGCGACATACTGCCGTAGCGCTCCAAAGGTGCACTCCTGCCGCGCACGACCTTCCTGGCGGTAGATCACCGCGAGGTCGCCGTCTTCCTTACCGGGTCCGGGAGCCAGGGCGTGCTCGGCGTAGTTCAGGGTCGCGCCCGGAAACCACTTCGTGCCCGGCATATCGGCGTTGCTGAGCACCGTGCGCGGCGGGCTGTGGAACCGGGCACCGGCAAATTCGGCAACCGCTCCCCAGAAGCCTTCCAGGTCAGTCACTGACCAGGACCACAGCGCGTGGTAGTCAGCCAGGTCGATGCCGCGGTGGGAAGCCAACCAGGCACGGAAGGCCGCGATCCGGGAGCGAGCTACAACATCCGGGTCGGGGCGCCACAGGATCGGGGGCTCACTCATAATCCCGTTCGTAGCACGAGATCAGCGCAAATGGCTGCCAAACCAGTTCAGCGTGCGGGCCCAGGCTTCAGGTGCGACGGACTGGTCAGTGTGGAAACGGCAGTGCACCAGATCGGTGGCCACGTGCGCGGAATGCGCGGCATCCCGCAACTTGTGCACCTCTGCTTCAGGCACCCCGCCATCCCACCCGTAGATGCCCAACCAGGGGCAGCGCAGTTCGGGCGCGATGTCTACCAGCGCAGGTAACGTGGCCGCCACCGGTTGGATCACCCCGATCCCGCAGACGGTGACAGCAGCACCAAGATCACGCCAGGTGGCGACCATGAGCGCCACGGCACCGCCCAAGCCGGAGCCCACGACACCAAGCCGATCGGTGGTCACACCGCGCTGCGCCAGCCAGCGAACCGCGGCGTCGGTGTCAGCCTGGACAGAGTGCGCGGTCAGCCGCTCGATGTACCAGCGTGCGGCGTCCCCGTCGCTGTCCCAGTGATCGGGCACAACCTCCACCCCGTCGCGGTGATAGAGGTGCGGGATCACGGCCAGCCATCCCTCACCGGCCAATCCCGCTGCGAGCTGCCAGACGGCCTCAGTGATGCCGCGACGATCAGGGCAGACGACAATACCGCCACGAATCGCGGATTCAGGCGCAACCACGGAAATCGGGCACCCGGTGCCGTCGGAAAGTGGGACGTGCTCAACGGTGCGTCGCGTCATTGCCCCACTCACTCGTTGGTGGGTGAACATAGGGTTGGCGCATGCTACCGGCCATGGCGCTCGCCAGCCTGAAAGATCACCTGTTCGAGCGGATGGTGTGGCGTTCGCCCGGCGAGCGAAGCCGGCGACAAACGCCGAGCGAAGGATCTGGCATGCGACCATGGGTCGTGTGATCAGGGCCGACCTCGACCAGCTACCGAGCTATGTCCCGGGCCGCAGCATCCCGGGTGCGGTGAAACTGGCCAGCAACGAGGTCGCCGTAGCTCCGCTGCCCAGCGTCATCGCTGCGATCGCGGACGCCGCCGCGGGGGTCAACCGTTATCCGGCCGGTACGGCACCCACGCTGCGGGAGCGCATTGCGGCCCAGCTGAAGGTGCCGACGAGCCAGGTCGCCATCGGCGCGGGGTCGGTGGCGTTGTGCGATCATCTGGCGCGCGCCGCCTGCGGACCGGCCAGCGAGGTGGTCTTCGCCTGGCGCTCGTTCGAGGCTTACCCGATCATCACGCAGGTAGCGGGTGCCCGCGCGCGCGTGGTGCCGCTGCGCGGCGACCATACCCACGACCTACCCGCGATGCTGGCCGCGATCACCCCGCAAACCCGGCTGGTGTTCGTCTGCAACCCCAACAACCCCACTGGCACCGCCGTGCCGGGTGAAGAGCTGGCCGCTTTCCTCGACGCGGTGCCTGGCGGCGTGCTGACCGTGCTCGATGAGGCCTACCACGAGTTCGTCACCGACCCCGCGGTCGCAGATGGGGTCGCGCTGCGCCGGGGCCGGGACAACCTGGCCGTGCTGCGCACGTTTTCGAAGGCCTACCGGCTGGCCGGCCTGCGAGTGGGCTATTGCGTCGGGGCCGAGCCGGTGATCACCGCCCTGCACAAGGTTTCGGTGCCCTTCAGCGTCACCACACTGGCCCAGGCTGCAGCGCTGGCCAGCCTGGATGCCGCCGATGAGCTACTCGCCCACTGCAAGGACGTCGCCGCGGAGCGCGATCGGGTGCGCGCCGAGTTGCTCGCGATGGGTTTCACCGTGCCAGATTCGCAGACCAACTTCGTCTGGCTGCCTCTGGGCGAACGCAGCGCGGCATTCAACGAGCATTGCCTCGCGCGAAAGATCGTCATCCGTCCGTTTGCCGGTGAGGGGGTCCGCGTCACCATCGGCGAACCCGCCGAGAACGAGGCATTCCTCACCGCCGCCCGGGAATGGCGCTAGCCGCCTATATAGCTCATTTCTACTTTGGGCAGGCCTACGGTGGCAGTGGTCCGCTCGGCGGAGTACCGGTCGGTCCGGGCCTTCCAGACACCGGTGATCCGCTGGAGCAGCTCGTCATCGGTAGCCCCGTCACGCAGCGGCCCACGCAGATCATGGCCGATACCCGCGAACAGGCAGGTGTACAACTCGCCCTTGGCGGACAGCCGTGCCCGGGTGCAGGTGCCGCAGAACGGCTGGGTGATCGAGGTGATCACGCCGACTTCACCCGAACCGTCGAGGTAGCGGTACCGTGCGGCCACCTCGCCGACATAGTTGGGGTCCAGCGGCTCGATCGGCCAGGCGGCGTTGATGGTGTCGACGATCTCTGCCGCTGGCACGACCTCCTCCAGTTGCCAGCCATTGGTGGCTCCGACGTCCATGAATTCGATGAAACGGACCACGTAGCCGTGTTCCCGTCCGAAAGCAGCCAGATCGAGGAGGCCCTGGCCGTCGTTGACTCCACGCTTGACCACCGTATTGATCTTCACGGGGTTCAGCCCCGCGTCAGCGGCAGCAGCGATGCCTTCGATCACGCGATCCAAGGGGATCTTCACATCGCTCATAGCCCGGAAGATTTCCGGATCCAGCGAATCCAGACTGACGGTGACCCGGCCCAGACCGGCATCCCGCAGCATGTGCACCCTCTTGGCCAACAGCGATCCGTTGGTCGTCATGGCGACTTCTTCGATGCCGTCGATCTCCCTCAGCTGCTCGACGAGCTGCTCGATGCCATGGCGCAGCAGCGGCTCTCCACCCGTTAGACGGACTTTCCGGACACCGAGACCGGCGAACAGTCTCGTCAGCCGCGTGATCTCTTCAAACGTGAGCAGCTCGGAAGACTTCATAAACGCGAAGTCGGCACCGAAGACATCGCGCGGCATGCAATAGCAACAGCGGAAATTGCACCGATCGGTGACCGAGATCCGCAGATCCCGCAGGCGGCGCCCGAACGTATCGCTCACTGTGTTCATGGCTTCCATTCGATCACACTACCCCTTTGCACCTTGGTGTTCTTGTTCGCAAGCCAGACCGTGCCGGTTCATAAGTTGGGACAAGCACGCTGTACAACGCGCCAGCAACGGCATATCTATCACTTTATGTAACTAGTTCACCCGTTCGTGCTGCTAACAGATCGGCGGCACGGGGCGAAAACAAGGTGACTGGTACGTGCGGTAACTGAACGTGGTGGTCGCTCACGCACTGTTCCACTTCGCTCCTTGGGGAGGTTGGCGTGTCCGTACCAGTGCAGCCAAGCCCGATGCGTGGCGGCGCGGGCGGCCTGACCTTCGTCCTCGGCCTGGTGGCCGCAGCCGGCGTGGTGGTGTACGCGACCTGGCTGGCTATCGCGGCGGTAGCCGCAGCGTCAGGGATGGGGGCAGCGGCTGCCCAGCACGTGAGCGGCACCGTCGTCGGTGCCATCCACCGCGATGGCGCTATCCACCACGGTACAGGAGCACATCCTGCAACCAAGCTCCCAGCGACTGCCCTGCCCGCGCCACCAACTCCGGCCGGCTCCACGCTGGCCTTCGACCAGCTGTGGATCTCCGGCAACGGCAACACCATCGTCGCCGGAACACCCACGGTGGGCATCTCGGCGGTGACCGGCGAGTCGATGATCCAGGTGCCGGTGACGCTGACCAACAACGGCGAACGTGACTGGAATCCCGTGTCGACCGGCTTCGCCGGCACACTCGACCAGGCACCAGTGGCGGAGTCCACCGAGGGCGACTGGATGTACCGCTCCCCGATCGCGCCGCACACATCCGTGACCCTGACCAAGATCTTTCTCGGCAAGCCCGGACAGTTCGGCCTCAAGGTGAACACACCAGACGGTGTCGCGTCATTCGCTGGTGCGGTGTGACGGCGCCGCGGGGACGCACAGCGTGATCGTGGTGCCCACGCCAGCAGCGATGTCACAGACCACTCGGTAGCGGGGCCCGAATCTCTCCCGCAGCTGGTCGTCAATGGTGCGGAGGGTGGCAGCAACATCGGGATGCAGGATCCCTGGCCCGTCGTCGGCTACGGTGATGAGGCAGGCGTCACCGTCCTGCCGGGCGGTAACCGTCACGGTGGCGCCGAGCTGCTGGCGTTCGACGCCGTTGCGGACCGCGTTGTCGACGAGTTGCTGCAGCGCCAGGAAGGGCAATACGGCCGGCAATACGGTGGGGGCCACCTCGATCTGGACCCGCAGCCGTTCCCGGAACCGCGTTGCCTGCAAGGTCAGGTACCGGTCGATGTTTTCGAGCTCTTCAGCCAGCGTGGTCTCGGTGGCCGAGCGCAGCGAGTAGCGGGCAAACTCAGCGAAAACGATCAGAAGGTCACGGGCCCGGGTGGGGTCCGTGCTGACCATCGCGACGATACTGCTGATGGTGTTGTGCAAGAAATGCGGCGATATCTGGTCGCGCAGGGTCCGCAATTCGGACCGGACCTGGGCAACGGCACGGTCGAGCTCGGCAAGCAGCCGCTGGTCTTCGCGATCAGGACCGGGTCCTTGGGCACACACCACCACCGGTGTCTGGATGGCCGCAAGGTGCTTGGCTGGTCGCAACCCACGCCAGGTGGGATGCCCCAGGCGGCCCTGCGCAGTCCACTGCCGGTACGACACCTCGCCCAGCAGCCGGGGCTGCACCCAGTGCACCTGTCGGTCCGTCTCACTGGGCACCAGATCCGCGAATGGGCTCGCCGGTACGGCCAGCGCCGCCAACCGGTCACCCAGTTCCTGGCGGTTTGCCTCGGTGAAGCCGGTACCGACTTGGCCGACATAGCGCAAGCCGGCCTCAGTCGGTACGCCCACCAGCAGCGCACCGATCGACGCGGCCCGGCGGCGCTCAGGTAGCCATCCGCCGATGATCACTTCCTGGGTCTGCCGCAACGTGGTCTGTACCCAGCTGCGCGAGCGGCCCGGGTGGTAGCTCGAATCGACCTGCTTGGCGATCACTCCATGTAGCCCGTGCTGGGCGGCGGTGTCCAGTACCGTCTGGCCGTCGGTGTCCAGGAAGCACGGCGGCGCCACGACCGGTCCGTCGGTGAACCCCAGTTCCGCCAGTAGTTCCCGGCGGCGATGGTAGGGCAGTTCGAGGGTGGATTCGCCGTCCAGGTTCAGCAGATCGAACACGTAGTAGGTCACCGGTGACCGGGCCAGCATGATCGAGGTGGGGCGTTGCACGTTCATCCGCCGCTGGAGCTGCCCGAAGCTGGGCCGGCCGCACGAATCCAGCGCCACGATCTTGCCGTCGAGTAGCACCCGCCGGCGTGCCAGGAACGCTGCCAACTCGGGGTAGGCCGCGGTGATGCAGCGATGCCGGACGCTAAACAGCCTCAGCCCATCTGGCTGCGCGCGTCCCAGAGCCCGGATGCCGTCCCAGCCGAACTCGAAGGCCCACCCTGTCCCCGCCGGTAACGGCCCCGCCACCGGCAACATCGGCCGCACCAGTTCCATTCATCTCCCTCACTGCCGCAGTCTGGATGCAGACTGCGGTTTCCAGCGGCCCATTTCCCGCAGTCTGCATCCAGACTGCGGTTTAGCGGCGGCGGGCGGGTTTGTCTGAGGGGTCGCGTTGGGTGGGGACGTCCACGGGCTTGGTGCGGGCGGCTTTGGCAGCCTCGACCGACGCTTGCAGTGCGGCGATCAGGTCCACCGCCGGTTCCGGCTGATCGGGAGCGGCTCGCGGGACGACCTGTTCGCCAGCGACCTTGGCTTCGATGACCGACAGCAGCGCCTCGCGGTACCCGTCGTGGTACTCCTCGGGGGCGAAGTCCGTCGACATCGCTTGGACGAGCGTGTCGGCCATCCGGCTCTCCGCGTCGCTGACCGCGACTTCCCGGTCCAGCACGTCGAACTGGGCCTTGCGCACCTCGTCCGGCCAGACCATGGTCTGCAGCGCAAGCAGGTTGCCGCGCGGCCGCAGGACGGCCAACGACTCCTTGTTCCGCACCGCGATCTTGGCCAGGCCCGCCCGCTCGTTGCGCTCCAGGGCGGCTCGCAGCAGCTCGTAGGGCTTGCGGCCGGCCGGCTCGGGCTCCAGGTAGTACCCTCGGGCCATCGCAAGGGGATCGACCTGATCGGCCGGGACGAAGGCAACCAGCTCCACGACCTTGGTGGTGGGCAGCGGCAGGTTCGCGAAATCCTCGTCAGTGAGCATGACCGTCTCACCCGACGGCAGCTCGTAACCCTTGGCGATGTCGCCGTAGGCCACCTCTTCGCCGCACTCCTCGCACACCCGGCGGTAGCGCACCCGGCCGGCGTCTTCCTCGTGCACCTGATGGAAGGAGACGTCGCGGTCCTCGGTCGCCGCATACAGCCGCACAGGGATGCTGACCATGCCGAAGGCCAGCGCGCCCTTCCAGATCGCCCGCAT
>JAJPIR010000164.1 GCA_021324675.1 Actinomycetota bacterium | reverse complement strand
GATTTGAACCTGCGACCCCTTGACCCCCAGTCAAGTGCGCTACCAAGCTGCGCCACGTCCCGGCCGCACCCTTGCGGGTGTGCAGCTAGCGTAGCGCAGCCGCCCCGGTTGCCGGAGCTCGCCTTCTTCAAGGCCGCCAGTCCTCCCGCCAATCGGGATGGGCGTCATACACCGATGCCACCAGGCCCAGCGTCGCCTTGTCATGCTGGCGGCGTGCTTCTGTACGCAAGAATGCGGCTTTCTCAGGGAAGGGCACAGGGACTCGCTCTTCCTGCGTCTGAACCGGTCCGGCGATCAGCAGCAGCCCCTGGTGGTCGTCGGTCCGCATGATGCGCAGCCGGCCACGGCGCTCAGCTTCGTCCAGGTGAGGTAGCTCGCCCGTCCCCAGCCGCCGCTCGTCGTCGGCCAGCCGGGCGAGCACAAAATTACTGAGGTCATCCATAACATGAGACTTCCCGCCACACGCAAAGCTATGCCAGCGACTCGGCGTGGCGTCTGGCCGGTCAGCTGGTCGGATTGGCCGATAGCGTCGCCGTGTCATTGAGTAGCTGGTGCAGTGCCTGGGCCGAGGGCACACCCTCAAGCCGGCGCCCCTTGAACAAGATAGTGGGCACGACCGTGATGCCAAGCTCGTGAGCCCGGTGCATCGCGCGCTGGTGCGCCGCAGTGTAGCGACCGCTGTCCAGCGCCGCACGGAAATCCTCAGGGTCCAAATCGATCTGTTCGGCGACGCCGGTCAGGACCTCCGGTCGCCCGATGTCGAGCTGCCGGACGAAAAACGCGCGAAATACCTGCTCTGTGTAGCGCCGCCCAAGGCCCCGCTCGGCGGCATACGCGAAGCCTTCGAAAGCTAGCCGGCTGTAAGGCTGTGGCGAAATCCGGGGAAGCACGATGGGGACGCCCATGCGTTCGGCCATCGGGTAGACCACCTGCTGCCACGTTGACTGCAGGTAATCTCCCTCGGGTCGCAGGGTGGGCGTCGGTTCCGGTCGAAGCTCGAATGGTTGCCAACAGACGCGCACTTCAGTGCCCTCAACGGCGTCCGCGAGCGGCTGCTCAGCGAGGTAGCAGAAGGGGCAGACGAAATCGGAGAAGACCTCGATTGTGCTGGGCACGCCGGACCTTTCAGTTGCACCTGGTTTATGTCTCCACCTTGCTCCTACGCCCCTGCACCGGTCCAAGAGTCGTGACCGATATCTCCGCGTATCGAGTCAGAGGCGCTAACGGGCTTGACGCTGCCGAACCCGGACGGAGATGCGCACCGGGCTGCCGGTGAAACCGAAGGTCTCCCGCAACCGCCGCTCCAGGAACCGCCGGTAGCCGGCTTCCAGAAATCCGGTCGTGAACAGGACGAAGGTGGGCGGCCGGATGCCGGCTTGGGTGGCGAAAAGTACCTTGGGTGCGCGACCTCCGCGCACGGGTGGTGGCGTCGCGGCGACAACCTCGGATAACCACGCGTTGAGCTGCCCCGTAGGTACCCGCCGATCCCACGATTCCAGGGCGGTACGGAGCAACGGTGCCAGCTTGTCGACGGATCGGCCCGTGCGCGCCGAAATGTTCACCCGCTGCGCCCAACTGACTCGTGTGAGATCCCGGTCCAGTTCCCGGGCCAGCTCCCGGCGTCGGTCGTCATCGACCAAATCCCACTTATTGAAGGCCAGCACCAATGCGCGCCCGGATTCGACGACCGACGTGATTACTCGCTGGTCCTGCTCCGTGATCGGCTCGCTGGCATCGATCAGCACCACCGCCACCTCAGCGGCTTCGATTGCCGACCGGGTGCGCAGCGAGGCGAAGTATTCCATGCCACTCGCGGTCCGCACACGCTTGCGCAAGCCAGCCGTGTCCACGAACCGCCACATCTCGCCGTCGAGCTCCAGCAATGTGTCCACCGGATCGACGGTGGTTCCGGCGACCTCGTGCACCACCGACCTCTGCTCCCCTGCCAACCTGTTGAGCAGGCTCGATTTGCCGACATTGGGCTTGCCCACCAGCGCGACGCGTCGCGGTCCGGCGGCCCGGACAACGCTGTCCCGGGGGGCAGAGGGCAACACTTCAAGCACGGCGTCGAGGAGGTCACCGGTGCCTCGACCATGCAATCCGCTGACTGGATGCGGCTCGCCCAGCCCCAGCGTCCACAGAGCCGCGGTGTCGGCGACCGCCGTTTCGTCGTCGACCTTGGTGGCGGCCAGCACCACGGGAGTCGATGAGCGGCGCAACACCCGAGCTACCGCCTCCTCCGCTTCGGTCGCTCCCACCGTGGCATCGACCACGAGCAAGATCGCATCTGCGGTGCGCATGGCAAGCTCCGCTTGCGCCGTAACCGCGGCCTGCAAGCCACGCGCGTCAGGCTGCCAGCCGCCGGTATCTACCACCGTGAAGCGGCGGCCATTCCACAGCGCGTCGTAGGCCACCCGATCCCTGGTGACCCCGGGCACATCCTGGACTACCGCTTCACGGCGCCCCAGAATCCGGTTGACCAATGTCGACTTACCTACGTTGGGTCGGCCCACGACAGCGAGGACGGGTTGTTCCAGCACCATGTCTGGCTCGGCCTGGACTGTGTCCACAGTGGCCCATTCGGCCTCGTCCGACCAGGTCCCATCGCCAGGCGCCAGGCCGTTCATCGCGCTCCTTCTCCTCGCGCCACATCCAGGCTGCCCCGGCCGCGGATCGCGTCGAGTTCGCTGACCAGTGCGGCCAGCCGGTGGCGCATCTCGTTGGTGGCTGTGATCAGTGCCGCTTTGCCCTTGCCCGGCGGTACCGCGAATGGCTCCCCAACCAGGACGTCAACGCGCGGCCGGAACCGTCGAGAGCTTCCCTGAGGCCGGCGTGTTCCACGGATGGCCACCGGCAACATTGTCGCGCCTCCAGTTCGGGCCAGCCACGTGGCACCCTGATGCGCGTCTCTGACCTCCCCCTCACCGCGGGTACCCTCCGGGAACACCACGACCACACCCCCATGGCGCAGTAGCTGCACCGCCGTGAGCAGGGGCGCTCGATCGACCTCACCGCGGCGTACCGGCAGCTGGCCGAGGCGCGGCAGTATCCAACCTAACGGGCCCTGAAACATCTCTCGTTTGATCAGAAAAGTGGTGCGCCGGCCCAGCAACCCGTACAGCAGCGGGCCATCGGCCATCGCGCCGTGGTTGGCCACTACCACCACCGGGCCACTCGCTGGGATCCGTTCCGCATGCCACATCCGCAGCCGGTAGCCGACGTAGAAGCACCAGGTCCCGATCCAGCGCGTGAAACCCTGCAACCACAACCACGTACCTTGCGGCACCTCCAGCGTCACAATGAGTCCCGAACTGCGGGGACGACCAGACCACGCTCAACAGCCAGATCGTGCAACCTGGCCAGAACAGCTTCGACATCCAGCGCAGTGGTATCCAACTGGACAGCGTCGTCGGCGGCGCACATCGGCGAGGCGTCCCGGCTCGCATCGAACCGATCACGGCGCTCCACCGCCGCCTGGACCGCCGCCACGTCGGCGATACCATCCTGCGCTGCTCGGCGCGCCGCCCGCTGCGCCGCAGCTGCCGTAAGAAAAATTTTCAGCGGTGCATCCGGTGCAACCACAGTTCCGATATCGCGCCCTTCTACCACGATCCCACCAGCCGTAGCGGTGGCCTCGGAGATGATCCGGCGCTGCTGGGACACAAGCAGCGCCCGAACCTGGCGCACGGCAGATACTGGGCTCACGGTGGTAGTCACTGCCGCGGTGCGGATCTCACCGGAGACGTCCTCCCCGTCGAGCAGCACGAAACAAGAGTCCGGCTCGGTACCTATCTGGATGGTCCGCCGAGCTACGTCCTCGCTCACGGCAACGGGCTCGGCCGGGTCGATGCCAGCTCTGAGCACGCCGAGCGCGGCAGCTCGGTACATGGCGCCGGTATCCAGATACCGCGCACCTAACGAGGCCGCCAACCGGCGGGCCACAGTGGATTTCCCGGTACCGGCGGGCCCGTCTACCGCTACAACCCCCCGTAACCTACCGCCTGTTCGCACCATTCACATTCTGCCCGACCCATTTAACCGGCTGAGCCGGGTGAAACAGCGCCAATAACCGCCCCAACCCACCACAGACCGCGCTACCGGCCGACAGCGCGGTTGAGAGCGGCGATTTCCGGGTGGGACAGGGCCCGGACCGTGCCGGGCCGTTGCTCGCCGAGGCGAACGTCGGCGATCGCGGTGCGCACCAACCGCTGTACTGGGTGCCCGACCTCGGCGAGCAACCGTCGCACGATGTGTTTGCGGCCCTCGTGAAGCACCACTTCAACCAGCGCCTTACCCGGCAGAGCCTGCACCACCCGGAAGCCGTCGACGGCTACCGGGCCATCATCGAACTCAATCCCGCCGCGCAAGGTGCGGCCCAGCGATCGAGGAACCGGACCAGTTACCTCCGCTAGGTAGGTCTTGAGCACCCGGTAGGACGGATGCATCAACCGGTGCGCGAGATCCCCATCGTTGGTGAGCAGCAGTAGGCCCTCGGTGTCCGCATCGAGACGTCCGACATGGAACAAGCGTTGTGCCCGGTCGGCCACGTAATCGCCGACACAGGGCCTTCCGCGGTCGTCAGACATTGTGGAATGCACGCCGCGGGGCTTGTTCAACGCTAGGTACTGCACGTCAGACCGAAGTTCGAGCCGCATGCCATCGACATGGATGACGGCGTTGTCGGGGTCAACTCGCACGCCCATCTCGCGCACCACAGCCCCGTTCACCTGCACCCGGCCACGCGCGATCATCTCCTCGGCAGCGCGCCGAGAGGCCACCCCAGCCTGTGCGAGCACCTTGTGCAGCCGGGGAAGCGACGCAGAGTCGGACATCGATCTAGGTGGGGATGTCATCGATGGAATCGATGTCGGGCAGCAGCGGCGCGATGGGCGGCAGTTCCTCAAGTGAGGACAGCCCAAGCCGCTCCAAGAACAACCCGGTCGTGCCGTAGAGCACGCCGTGGGTCTCCGGATCGGTTCCCAACTCCTCGATCAGTCCGCGAGCCAGCAGGGTTCGCATGACTCCATCGACGTTCACCCCGCGCACCGCAGCAACTCTCGAGCGCGTCACCGGCTGCCGGTAGGCCACCACGGCCAAGGTCTCCAGAGCCGCCCTGGTGAGTTTCGCTCGCTGCCCATCGAGCAGTAACCGCTCCACGAAGGGCGCGTACAGGTCACGGGTGTGCAATCGCCAGCCTTGGGCCACCTGTCGTAGGTCGATTCCGCGGCACTGGTGGGTGTAGCCGTCGCGTAGCCGGTGCAGTGCCTCGACAACTCGGGTCACTGGCTGATCCAGCGCGCTGGCCAGCACATCTTCGCCGACGGGGGAATCGACGACTAGCAGCAGCGCTTCCAGAGCGGCGTCGAGTTCCCCATCGCCGTGCAACGACGGCAGGGTCTCGCCTGTGACGGGTGCTTCCATGAGCGCGGTTTCATTCACCGGTAATCCTCGTTTTCTTCCCCGTCCGTCGGCATCGCGGTCGTGGCGTCCTCGGGTCTCCCTGTCCACCGCACGTGCAGATCGCCCAGTGGATCGGTCTGATCGAAAACCACCACCGAGGCACGGTACAGCTCCAGTAACGCCAGGAATCGCGCGACCACCTCTCTGGTGTGTGCACAGTCGGCCACCAGGCTGCGGAAACTCGCCTGGCCGTCGCGGGCCAGCCGGCTACGGAGCACCGCAGCGTGCTCATGCACCGACACTCGGGGGGCGTGCAGGTGCTCCAATGACACCGTAGGCGGCGGTGGTTTAGGACGAAAGACCGCTGCGGCGGTTTCGGCGAAGCGAGCAGCATCGACGCCGAGCAACACTTCGGGCAGCAATCCGGCAAATCTCTCCTCGATCCCTACCGATCGGGGATACCGGCGCAGCGCCGCGGATTCCAGCTCGGCGAATAACGCAGCAACCTGCTTGTAAGCCCGGTATTGCAGCAAACGGGCAAACAGCAAATCCCGAGCTTCCAGTAGTGCGAGGTCTGTCTCATCCTCGACCTCTGCGCTAGGCAGCAGTCGAGCTGCCTTGAGATCCAGGAGGGTGGCTGCGACCACGAGGAATTCAGTAGTCTCGTCGAGGTCGAAAGACTCGCCCAGCACTCGCAAGTGCGCGATGAAGTCGTCGGTCACCTGGTGAAGGGCCACCTCGGTGACGTCCATTTGCTGCTGCGAGATGAGCTGCAACAGCAGGTCGAATGGACCCTCGAAGTTCTCCAGCCGCACGGTGAACCGCGGTGATGAGGTCGATGCCACGACCTCATCGTGCAGCACCGCAAGTTCCGCTGATTCGACCCTGCTGGCCGGTTCCGAGTCCGAAGATTCGACCCCGCTAGCGGGTCTCATCGTGCTATCACCTCGCGGGCGAGTGCCCGATATGCGTTGGCCCCGGCTGATTTCGGTGCCCACCGGGTGATCGGCTCACCGGCGACGGTGGTTTCCGGGAAACGGACCGTTCGACCAATCACAGTGTCGAAAACGGTGTCACCGAAAGCCTGGACCACACGCGCCATCACCTCGCGGGCATGCAGCGTGCGCGGGTCGTACATGGTGGCGAGAATGCCAGTAATCGTCAGCTTGGGATTGAGCCGGTCACGCACCTTATCGATGGTATCCATGAGCAGCGCGACCCCGCGCAGGCTGAAAAACTCACACTCCAGCGGGATGAGCACACCGTCGGCGCACGCCAAAGCATTAATGGTGAGCAGGCCCAACGACGGCTGGCAGTCCACGAGGATGAAGTCGTAGCGCGGCAGCAGCGGCCGCAGCGCTCGACCCAGTGCCTGTTCGCGCCCGACCTCGGTGACCAGTTGTACTTCCGCAGCGGACAGATCGATGTTGCTAGGCAACAAGTCCATACCGGGCACCGACGTTGGTTGGATAACCTCATCCGCCCCGACCCGCTGCTCCATGATCAAGTTGTAGACGGTGTGGTCGAGGTGCTGCGCCGCTAACCCTAAGCCGACTGACAGCGCCCCTTGGGGATCGAAGTCGACCAGCAGCACTTGCCGGCCGTACTCGGCCAGCGCGGCCCCAAGGTTGATCGTCGACGTGGTCTTGCCGACGCCGCCCTTCTGATTGCAGATCGCCACCACCCGAGCCGGGCCGTGCCGGTCCAGCGGGGGTGGTTGCGGCACCGCCCGGCGTGCGCGTCCGGCGACAGCGAACGCGTCACCCGCGACCTCATCAGCAGCCACTGCCTCGCCGTAGGCTGGTGGGCTCGGCGCAGCTAACGGCCGCTGCGCAGACGCCCAGGACGACATGGAACCGATCCCTTCAGCCCACAGCCGGACCAGCTCACAGCTGACCCAGCACCGTGCGATCCCGCGGGAGCCTATTCCGCAGCGACAAGGGCCCTCAACGTGGCCCGATCCTGATTATTCGGGCCCTAATCCTGCGCCCGGGGATGAGCGGTCGCGTAAACCTCACGCAGGTTGTCCACTGTCACCAGGGTGTAGATCTGCGTTGTGGTCACCGAGGCATGCCCGAGCAACTCCTGCACCACCCGTACGTCGGCACCACCCTCCAGCAGGTGGGTAGCGAACGAGTGCCGCAAGGTGTGCGGTGAAACCGTTGCGGCGATCTCCGACCGCGCCGCAGCCTCGCGCAGGACTGCCCAAGCGCTCTGCCGGGACAACCGAGCGCCACGCACGTTGAGGAACACCGCCGGTATGCCCCGCCCGCGCGCCGCGAACGTCGGACGACCACGTACCAGGTAGGCGTCCAGCGCGTCCAGCGCCGGGCGGCCTATCGGCACCAACCGCTGCTTTCCCCCCTTACCCCGCAGCAGCACGGTCCGCGCCGGAGCGTCGACGTCATCGCGGTCCAGGCCGACCGCCTCGGAGATCCGCGCACCGGTGGAGTACAGCAGTTCCAGCAGCGCCCGATCACGCAGGCAGCGAGGTCCCCCATCGACGGGGAACACTTCGAGCAACCGCAGCACCTGCCCGACGTCGAGGGCCTTGGGAAGCCGTTTCGGCGGACTTGGAGGGTGAACATCAACCGCAACGTCGGTGGGCACCAGCCCTTCCCGGAAAGCGAACCGATGCAGGCCTCGAGCGACCACCAGCGCCCGCGCTGCTGAGGACGAAACCAGCGGGCGATGGTCGGCGTCTCCGGTCCGCAACGCGGCCAGGAAACCAGTCACCTGTTCCTCACGCACCGTGGCGAGTTCCCTGATGCCCGTCGACGCCAGGTAAGCGCCATAGCGACGCAGGTCACGAGCGTAGGAGTCCAGTGTGTTGGCCGATGTGCCGCGTTCCACCGCCAGGTGATCGAGGTACTGAGAAATCACCACGGCAAGTGCTGGCGGAAGCCCCTCGTCGTCGGCTGGCATTCCCGGCCACGCTCACCCGAGTGCCTCGGTCAAGGGAACGTAGTCACGGCCGTGCGCCTGGGCGACCTCGGCGAGCACCACTGAGCTGGCCACCACATTGACTCCGCGAGCTAGGGCCGGGTCATCCTGCACTGCCTGCCGCAGTCCCTTGTCGGCCAGGGCGCACACGTAGGGAAGCGTGACGTTGGTCAGCGCGTACGTGGAGGTGTGCGGGACTGCGCCGGGCATGTTGGTCACGCAGTAGAACACCGAATTGTGGACGGTGAAGGTGGGATCGGCATGAGTGGTGGGTCGCGAGTCAGCAAAGCAGCCACCCTGGTCGATGGCGATATCGACGAGCACCGATCCGGGGCGCATCTCCTTGACGACATCGTGGCTGACTAGCGTGGGCGCCTTCGCTCCCCGCACGAGCACGGCTCCGATCACCAGATCCGCCCACACGCAAGCCTTCTCGACTTCGTAAGCGTTCGACGCGATGGTCTGCAAGTGACCCCGGTAACTAAAATCGATCTCCCGGAGCCGGTTGATGTTGGTGTCCAACACCACCACCTCGGCTTGCATGCCCAGCGCGATACTGGCCGCGTTCATCCCCACCACGCCGGCGCCGAGCACAGCCACCTTGCCCGCGGGGACTCCGGAAACCCCGCCAAGCAGCACCCCGCGACCGCCCTGCATGCGTTCCAAGCAATGCGCGCCCACCTGGGGAGCCATCCTCCCGGCGACCTCGCTCATCGGCGCCAGCAGGGGCAGCGAGCCGTCGGGCAGCTGCACGGTCTCGTAGCCGATCGCATCGACCCCAGCATCGATGAGCGCGTTAGTGCACTCGGCCGAGGCCGCCAGATGCAGGTAAGCGAACAGGATCTGGCCCTTGCGCATCCGGTGGTATTCCTGCGGTTCCGGTTCCTTGACCTTCAGCACCATCTCGGCTTGGGTCCAGACATCGTCGGCTCGCGGCACGATACGGGCGCCTGCGGCTATATACGCGTCGTCGGGGAATGCGCAGCCGACCCCAGCACCGCGCTCCACAAGCACCTCGTGCCCGCGACGGGTCAGCTCCAGCACCCCGGCAGGGGTGAGCGCGACCCGGTACTCGTGGATTTTTAGCTCACGCGGGACACCGATTTTCACCTGGCGTGCCCTCCTGCTCTATCAGATTAGCCACGGCGACCGGCGAAGCGGGTAGGGCGGTCGGGCCAGGGACTCTCCGCTGGCCGTGGTTGTGCGATCCCAGCCATCGCCGCGTGTGCGGCAAGCAGCCCGGCGACTGCCGGGCCGTTGACGATCTCCCCGGCCAAGACTTGCCGCACCGCATCACCGAGCGGCAACCTGACGACCTCCAGGTCGGCCTCCTCGTCGATACCAGGAGGCCGGTCAACCTGGGTCAATCCGCGGGCCAGAAACACCCGTTGCGATTCGTCACTGAAGCCGGGTGAGGACACCAGGTCCACAAGCACCGACCAGTCACGCGCGGTATAGCCGACTTCCTCCAGCAGCTCTCGCCGGGCCGTCGCCAATGGATCTTCTCCGGGTAAGTCCAGGAGGCCGGCCGGCAGTTCGCGGAGCCGCCGCCCCAGCGGGTGCCGGTATTGGTCGATCATCGTCACGGACCCGTCATCATGCAGCGGGAGGATCACCACTGAACCGGGATGCTCGACGACCTCGCGTTTGGCGTCCCGCCCACCGGGCATGACCACTTGATCCATCCGCAACGCGAGGATCTTGCCGACGTACAGGGTGTCACTGCCGCACACCACGAACTCGTGTGGCCGGCTCACCGCAGTCCCGCCGGTATCTCAACGGGCAACCAGTCCGCAGCCCGGTAGTTCAGCGCCGCTGCGACGAAAGCAGCGAACAGCGGGTGCGGGCGGGTAGGCCGGCTGGCGAGCTCGGGATGGGCCTGGGTACCGACGAAAAATGGGTGCATGCGCTCGGGTAACTCGATGAACTCGACGAGATGGCCGTCTGGTGACAGGCCACTGATCACCAAGCCGGCGGCGGTGAGCTTGTCCCGGTAGGCGTTGTTCACCTCGTAACGGTGCCGGTGGCGCTCACAGACCTCGGTGGTGCCGTACGCCCGGGCCACCACTGAGCCGGCCTGGAGCACCGCAGGATAGCTGCCCAGCCGCATCGTCCCACCCATATCTCGGTGACCAGCTACGACGTCTGCCTGGTCGGCCATAGTAGAGATCACCGCGTGCGGTGTTGCGGGATCGAACTCCGTCGAACCGGCGCCATCGAGCCCGGCCAGATTCCGAGCGGTCTCGATCACCATGCACTGCAGGCCGAGGCACAGACCTAGCACCGGTATCCCGCGGGTCCGGGCATGCTGGATAGCGCCGATCTTGCCCTCGATGCCGCGGACTCCGAAGCCGCCGGGCACTAGAATTCCATCCACTCCGGCCAACGCCGCCACCGCACCCGCAGGAGTCTCGCAGGTGTCCGAGGCAACCCAGCGGATCTCTACCCTCGCCCGGTTCGCGAAGCCTCCGGCGCGCAGCGCCTCGGTGACCGACAGGTAGGCATCCGGTAGGTCGACGTACTTACCCACCAGGGCGATCTGCACCAGCTCAGTGGGGTTGTGTACCCGATCGAGCAAATTTCCCCACTCTGTCCAATCCACATCCCGGAAGGGCAAGCCGAGCCGGCGCACCACGTAGGCATCAAGACCTTCGGAGTGCAGCACCTTGGGGATATCGTAGATCGAACGCGCGTCCGGTGCGGCGACCACGCCGTCGACGTCCACATCCGACATCGAAGCGATCTTGCGCTTGAGCGCGTCGGGAATCTCCCGGTCAGCACGGCACACCAAGGCGTCAGGCTGGATACCGATACTGCGCAACGTGGCCACCGAGTGCTGGGTCGGCTTCGTCTTCAGCTCCCCGGACGGGGCCAGGTAAGGCACCAGCGAGACGTGCAGGAAAAAGCAGTTGTCCCGGCCGACGTCGTGGCGCACCTGGCGAGCCGCTTCCAGGAACGGCAGCGACTCGATGTCCCCTACGGTGCCCCCGATCTCGGTGATCACCACATCCGGCGAGCGCCCGTCGTCCCCCGGCTCGGACATGGCCAGGATCCGACATTTGATCTCGTCGGTGATGTGGGGGATCACCTGCACGGTATCGCCGAGATACTCTCCCCGCCGCTCTTTGGCGATCACGGCCGAGTAGACCTGGCCGGTCGTGACATTGGCGTTGCGACTCAGGTTGCGATCCAGGAAGCGTTCGTAATGACCGATGTCCAGATCGGTCTCGGCGCCGTCTTCGGTGACGAACACCTCACCGTGCTGGAAGGGGTTCATCGTTCCCGGGTCGACATTGAGATAAGGGTCCAGTTTCTGCATGGTCACCCGCAGCCGGCGGGCGGTCAGTAGCTGTCCCAGGCTGGACGCGGTGAGTCCCTTGCCCAGCGACGAAGCGACGCCTCCGGTGACGAACAGGTACCTGGTTGGGCGGGCGAGCTTGACCAAGACCTTCTCCCGTGGTCCGGACCGGCCCTTCGACTAGTGACCGGTTGCGATGCAGCTGGCGGCGCGCCGCCGACCACGGAAGCTCACGGTAACACTGCTAGCGGCGGTCCCGGGGGACCGCCTCGCCGTCAGCCTTGGATAGCGGGAACCACGGCTTGTGCATTGCTGCCCGTCCCGTAGCGGCCAGCATGGCCTTGGGCCTGTTCTGCAAGCGCCAGCACGGTCACCACCCGGCCCGCGGCCGTGCTGACGTCATCCACTGTCGACAACACGGAAGCCGCCGCAGTGTCTGCACGGACCACGCCGATAGGCCCATTGCCGTCGGCCGATCCGGGCCTACCGGCGAGCACGGCACCGCTACCGGAGCGGTCCAGCTGGGTGGCGAAGCGGGCCAGGATCCCGGCGCGATCACCGCTGGCGTTGCCACGCGGTGCGCCGCCGGTGAGCACGACGACCAACTGTGCCGGTTGCACTTGAGTACCGAGCCGGACGAAGCCACCGTCACCCAGCCCGGCGAGCACCGCCGTGGTCTCCGTGGGGGTGGCCTGGACTCTGCCGTTATGCGGGTTGACCAACAGCAAAGAACCGAGCAGCCCGCCGGCGAGTGTGCCCGCATCTGCTGCGGTAGGCAGCCGCAGCCCAGCTGGCAACAACCGCGTGGACAGTTCACTGAGCTGGTCGGAACGGGTTGGGTCGGTGAACGCGTCGGTGAGCTGCAGCTCACCAGTGACAGTGCCGCCAGCACTGGTGATCAGCCCGCTCAGCGCATCCCGGTCAGCCGGATTGGCGTCTGCCGTGGTGACGAGCACGACAGTACGGCCACGCAGTGCACCGCTGACTACGCGGGGACCAACTGCTGTACCGAACGCATCCGCATCGGTCAGTTGGGCACGCAGCGCATTACGCTCGGTCTGGAGGTCACTCACCTGGCGGCTGAGCTCCGCGCGGTTCGAACTGAGCCCGGACAGCAGCCGATCACTGATCGCCGTGGACCCGAGTACCACTCCGAGAGCGAGCGCCAAGAAGACAGCGGCGATGGAGATGATGTGGTACCGCAGCGAGATCACCGGCTATGTCAACCCCTTGATCCAGGACACGACGTCGTTCCAGGTATCGCTGATCAGTGCGCCGAAGGCGCCGCCTACGTTCGACACCAGCAGCGCTGCGATGACCGCCACCAGCGCCGCAAGCACCATGAGCAGCACGGCACTCATTGACACCCGGCTGCGATACATCACGGCAGCGGCATGACCGTCGATGAGCTTGCTGCCCAGTCGCAACCGGGTGAGAAAAGTTGACGGGTTGGAGCTCGACCTACCCCGGTCGAGGAATTCCTGCAGGGTGGCTTGGAAGCCGACGGCGATGACCAGTTCGGCGCCGTGGGCCTCAGCCAGCAGTAAGGCGAGATCCTCAGGGTTACTCACCGCGGGAAACGTCACCGCGCCGATCCCAAGATCTTGAATCCGCTCCAGCCCCGGAGCGAAACCGTCGGGCTGAGCGGGCACCACCACCTCATCGGCTGATTTCAACGTGTCAGTTTCGACTTGGTAGGGATCACCGACGATGAGATGCGGCCGATGTCCCGCAGCGCGCAGCGCGTCCGCACCCGCTTCAACACCGATCAGCACCGGCTGGTACTCCTTGATGAAGTGCTTGAGTGCGGCCAGTTGTTCCAGGTAGTCATAGCCGGCGGCCACCACCAAGACCTGTCGGCCACGCAGCGCCACATTGACCTCGGGCACACCGACCCGATCAATGATCAGTGCTCGTTCGTGCCGAAGGAACTCGATGGTATTCGCGGAGAACGCCTCAAGCTGGGCTGACAGGCCTGACTTGGCCTCAATCATCAGGTCGGCGATCGAGTTGGCGTCCTGCTGGACGCCGCGGGCAACCTCAGTATCCCCGATATATATGCCACCCTCGTGAAGCCGCAGCCGGCTGCCCTCTTTGATCCGCAACGCATCCGGCCCCACCCCGTCAATGAGCACGATGCCAGCAGCGATCAGGATCTCGGGGCCTAGATTCGGGAACCGGCCGGAGATCGACGGTGCGGCGTTGATCACTGCAGCGACCCCGGCAGCGACCAGCGCGTCAGCGGTCCGGCGGTCCAGGTCGACCTGATCGACCACTGCGATGTCGCCGCATCCGACGCGCCGCGCCAGCGCGTCGGCGCGGCGATCCACCCTGGCCAACCCGGTCACCCCGGGCAACTCATGGCCGGACCGGCTCAGCAGGCCGGAGATATTCATGCTGGCGATAGTGACAAAAAGGAGATTGCTCGTCGCGGAGGCGCGCCGAGTAACCGCACTCCAGTGGCGTTTGCTTTGATAACCCTGTTACGCAGTAAGGAGCCTGCTTTTATCGGCCTCCGCCGACAAAAGCAGCTCTTCGGCATGCGCGCGCCCGGTGTCGGTATCGTCCAGTCCGGCCAGCATCCTGGCCAGCTCGCTGACCCGGGCCAGCTCGTCCAGCTCACGAACACCGCTGCGCGTCAATCCGGTGGCGTTGGTCGCCTTGTCCACCACGAGATGCCGGTCCGCATAGGCGGCGACTTGGGGTAAGTGCGTGACGACCACAACCTGATGGGTGCGGGCCAGCCTGGCCAGCCGGCGACCGATCTCGACCGCAGCCCGTCCGCCGACCCCAGCGTCGACCTCGTCGAAGACCATCGTGGGCACCGGGTCGGCCTCGGCCAGCACCACCTCCAGCGCGAGCATCACCCGGGACAGCTCCCCGCCAGAAGCGCCCTTGTGTACAGGTACAGGTGCGGCGTTGGCGTGTGGTGCTAGCCGGAGTTCCACCTCGTCGACACCATCAGGACCGGCCCGCAGCTTCGACCCGCCGACGTTGAGTGCTGCCTCGTCGCCGTCAGACGCCAAGACCGGCCGGACGACCACGGACAGCTGCGCCTGACCCATCGCCAACCCCTCTAGCTCTGCGGTGACGGCACATTGGAGTTCCTGCGCGGCCGCAGTCCTGGCGTCGGTGAGGGCGATGGCATGCCGGGCCAACTCGGTGGCCAATTCGTCGCGCTGCGCGGCCAATGCTGCGATGGCCTCCTCGGAGGTGTCCAGGCCACCAAGGCGCTGGCGTGCCTGGTCCGCCCACGCCAGCACACCGTCAACGTCCGCGGCGTACTTGCGGGTAAGCCGCTTGAGCTCAGCCTGGCGGCTTAACACCTGCTCCAACCGGGCCGGATCGGCGTTGAGCGTGTCAAGATAACCGCTGAGGTCGGCGCCAACATCGCTGAGCACCGCAGCAGCCTCTGCCAGGCGTTCGCCCAGCGCTTGCAGATCAGGGTCGTCCACCGCCTGCAACCGCCGGCGGGCCAGCCCGACCAGGCTTATCGCGCTCGGCTGGTCAGGGTCGCTGTATAGCGCGCCGGATACTGCGGCCTGCGCCAAGGCGGCGGCCTCCCGCAGAGCCTCGGCGTCGGACAGGCGGCGCGCCTCGGCCAGCAACGCGGCGTCCTCTCCCGGTTGCGGATTCACCGCGGTGATCTCGGCGAGGCCATGACCGAGCAGGTCGGCTTCAGCGGCCAGTTCCCGGGATCGCTGCCGGCGGCTGGTCAGTTCAGCACCGCAGCGCAACCACCGTTCCCGAACCCGGCGGTAGGCGGCCAGGCGTCTGGATACCAGGTCACCAGCAAAGCGGTCCAGTAACCTCCGCTGCTCACCAGGCCTCAGCAACCGTAGCTGGTCATTCTGGCCATGCACAGCCAGCATGCTCTCGGCCAGATCAGCCAGCACCCCCGCTGGCACCGAGCGACCACCGAGGTGGGCCCGGGAACGGCCATCCGCGGTGAGGGTGCGGCTGGCGATCAGGCTGCCGTCCTCGTCGGTACGCCCTCCCACCTCGTTGACCAGTTCCATAGGGCGGCCGCCTGCGAGGATCCGGAAGCGACCCTCGACGATGGCTCGATCGGCGCCCCGCCGGATCCTTGACGCGTCGGCCCGTCCTCCGGCGAGTAACTGAAGACCGGTGACCACCATCGTCTTGCCAGCGCCGGTTTCCCCGGTGACCACGGTCAGGCCAGGGTGCAGATCCAGGGTGGCCTCGTCAATCACACCGAGGCCTTCGATGCGCATCTCGGTGAGCACGGGCCGCACCCTAGCGCGCCGCGCCGACCCAGCGGTGTAGCCGGCCAGCCAGCCCTCACATCAGCTGAATCGGGGCCCTCGCCACCCTTGCACGGGCAACTCGAATTTCCGCACGAGGCGGTCGGTGAATGGGCGGTCGTACAAACGCACCAGCCGGATGGGGATGGCGCCACGTACCACCTCGATCCGGGCGCCGGCTGGCATGGCGAAAGTGCGCCGCCCATCGCAGCACAGCACTGCGGGGTGCCCGTGCGGGTCGACCTCCACTGCAACCACCGAGTCGGGCGACACCACCAGCGGCCGGGCAAACAGCGCATGTGCGTTGCTGGGGACCACCACCAGCGCATCGACGTCCGGCCACACCACCGGTCCTCCTGCGGAGAAGGCGTAGGCGGTCGAGCCGGTGGGAGTGGCGCAGAGCACGCCATCACAGCCGAAGCCAGAGACGGGTCGCCGGTCCACTTCTAGTACCACATCGAGCAGGCGTTCCCGCCTGCTCTTCTCGACACTGGCCTCGTTGAGCGCCCAGGTGCGCGCCAGCGTGGCACCGTTGAGTTGGGCGGTGACATCGACGGTCATCCGCTCGTCGACGAGGTAGTCGCCGTCGACGATCGCGTGCATCACCGCCTCGAGGGAGCCGCGATCAGCCTCGGCAAGGAAGCCAACCCGACCGAAATTCACACCGAGCAGTGGAACTCCGCACGGACGGGCCAGTTCAGCGGCCCGCAAGAGGGTCCCGTCACCCCCGAGCACCACGATGAGTTCGGCACCGGCAGCAGCCTGCGGTCCGACCGGCATTTGGTGATCGCACAAGGCGGCATCGATATGAGTGGCTTCATCGGACAGCACCCGCACGCCGATCCCTGCCTTGGCCAGCTGGTGCGCGACCTGCTCAGCGGTGCGCAGGTTCTCAGGATGCCCGGTATGCAGCACCAGCAAGACCTCGCGGGCGAACCTCATTGCGGACCCCTCCGCACCGCGGCGGCCACCAGCTCTTCGACAGGCCGCAGCGGATGCACCGGACCGCGGCGCAACCACAGGAAGTACTCGACGTTGCCGGAGGGTCCCGGCACGGGACTCGCGGTTGTATCGACCAGGCCCAGCCCGAGGTCGGTGGCGACCGCCAGCACGTCGAGCATGGCCTGGGTGCGCAACAGCGGATCACGGACCACACCGCCGGCACCCACGCGTTCGCGGCCCACCTCGAACTGGGGCTTGACCATGGGTAGCAGATCGCCATCCGGCGCGGTGCATCTGACTAGCGCGGGCAATGCCAGGCGCAACGAGATGAACGACAAATCGGCGACGGTCAAATCGACGGCGCCGCCGATGTCTCCGGGTTGCAACGCTCGCACGTTGGTCCGGTCCAGCACCCGGACACGCTCATCGGTGCGCAGCGACCAGGCGAGCTGGCCGTAACCGACATCGACCGCGATCACTTCCCGGGCGCCGCGGTGCAACAGCACGTCGGTGAAGCCACCGGTGGACGCACCGGCATCGAGGCAGCGGCGGCCCACGACGGCGGGTCCCCCGGCAATGAGGCCGTCCAGTGCGCCGACAAGCTTCCGGCCACCACGCGAAACCCAGTTCGGCTCCGTATCAATGCCCTGCACCAGTAGTGGGGTGTCCGCGTCGATACCGGTTGCTGGCTTGGTGGCCGTCACGTGCCCGATGCGGACTCGCCGCTGGGCGACCAGCTCGGCTGCGTGGTCACGAGATCGGGCCAGGCCGCGTCTCACCAGCTCCGCGTCCAGTCGAGCCCTACGCCGCATCTAAATCTCATCGATGCTGGACAGCGCCTCAGTCAGGGCGTCATGTACGGCCCTCAGGTGGGCCACGTGTGCCGCGGTCGGCAGCTCATCAAGCTCTTCCAAGCCGGCGAGTGCATCGGTGAGGCCAGTCACCGGAGAAACGACGGGTGAGGGCTGGGACGTCATCGAGCTGTCTCCTGGGCCGCTGGGGTCGCTGTCTACGCTACCGAGCGACGACCGGCCTGACGAACCCGTGGTCACCGGAAGAACTCACGCCAGACCCACCGCCTCCAGCGCCTTGGCAGAGGTGTCGTCGCACGCGCGCACCTGAACCGGTCCTGAGCATTCACCCCACCACGCTGCGCACAATGTCCGCACTGCGTCGAGCGGATCCTTGCTGGACCCGTCGCTGCTGAGCAGCAGGTCGCCGGTGGCCTGGTCGAACTCAACCCGCCAGCCAGGTCGCGGCTGGATCCGGGTTTCGTCCAAGGGTCCGCGTAACACTCGCAAGTCGGCGCCAAGATAGGTAGGCCGTTGCTCTCGGGGTGCCGCGAGCGTAGCGACCGCGTCGCTCACCCCGGACAGGACGAGCAGTGCGTCCAAGCCAGCGGCGCGCGCGCCGGCGATGTCGGTGTCCAAGCGATCACCGACGACCAGTGGATGCTGTGCACCCATGCGGCCCATGGCCGTATCGAGCAGCGGCCGCGCCGGCTTCCCGGCCACCTTGGGCTCCCGATCTGTGGCGGCCTGCAACGCCGCCACCATCGCGCCATTGCCAGGCAGCAAGCCGCGCTCGGTAGGCAACGTACGGTCGATGTTGCAGGCGACCCACTTCGCGCCACCACGGATCGCCAGGCATGCTTCGGACAGCTGCGCCCAGCCGGTCTTCGGGGAGTGGTCCTGCACCACTGCGACCGGCTGTTCCGATGCTGTATCTACGGGCCGCAAGCCGACTGACCGTACCGCGGCAGCCAGGGCTGCGGTACCAACCACCAGCACGGCTGAGTCTGCCGGGAGCAATGATGTGAGCAGTGCCGCCGCAGCCTGAGCACTGGTGAGAACTTCTTCCGGAGCGGTTCGGATGCCTATGGCAGTGAGCTGTTCGGCCACTTCCTCCGGCGCCCGTGCGGCGTTGTTGGTGATGAACTGCAGCACTTGCCCGGCCCGGCGCAATTCGCTGATCACGTCGGGCACCTCGGCTACGGGCTGCGCACCACGCAAGACGGTGCCGTCGAGATCGAGCAGCACCGCGTCGTAGCTGTTCAGCGGCTTATTCACTCCGCTTCGGGCCGCTCGCTGAGCTCGATGGCGCGCTCCGCAGCATCTGTGACGCCCTCGACGTCGGCCTCGGCAGCGGCCAGGAACCAGCGCAGCGCATCCTGCCGCCGACCAGCCGCGAGGAGATTGTCTGCATATGCATAGCGCAGCCTGGCCCGCCAGGGCTCCTCACCCGGTGTATCCAGGTCCGGACCTTGCAATGCGATCACCGCAGCATCGAACTGGCCAAGGTCACGTCGCGCTCCAGCGGCTACGATCCGTAGCTCGACCGCCTCCTCAACAGCTAGCTGACCCGCCTCAGGGCTCCGGGCAATCTCCAAGGCACGCTCCGGGCGACCCAACGCTCGCTCGCAGTCGGCGAGCACGGCTAGCCGGCCAGGGTCACCGCCCAGACGGCGGGCGGTACGCAACTCGGCGAGCGCCTCAGACCATTCCCCGGCAAAATAGGCCGCCAGTCCCGCAGCCTCCCGGACAGCGGCAATCCTACTTGCCTTGCTACGCGCAAACCGGGTATGCGCAAGAGCCAGCTGGGGGTCTTCTTCCAGTACACGCGCAGCCATCACGAGATGGCTTCCTACGAGATCAGCCAAACGTTTAGGCAGCGTCGACAATTCTTTCCGGACTTCTGGATCCAGGTCGCTGGGATCCACGTCAGGAGCAAGTTCCGGACGGGACGGATCACCGTCTTTCGGGGCGGGACTTCGCCGCTGCGGCGCACCCCGATTCACCATCCGATCATTGTCAGCATGACGCTGCGAGCTTGCCTGCTTCGATCGGGACCGACTGCTGATATCGCCACGCATCGCGGCCATACGAGCCGCACCACCGTTCCGGGCCGCGTCGGAAGTCGGATTCTGTCCGGCTGACACGGTCACAGATCCTCTCATCTAAGCAGCACTCAGGGGCCCCCGGGTGTGGTGGGGGCCCCTGTGGTGGGTTGTGTTCGGCGGTGTCCTACTCTCCCACACCCTGGCGGGTGCAGTACCATCGGCGCTGGAGGGCT
>JAJPIR010000059.1 GCA_021324675.1 Actinomycetota bacterium | reverse complement strand
TGTCCCGGGAAGAATCATCGAGCTGTGCGCCGTCATCAATGGCGATATCGGGTGTACCGAGCGCACCTGGCCTCCCATTCTGGGATTGTTCAAGCACCTGCCGTGACGTGCCGTGCAGCGTCCGACCAGGATGTGTAAATTCGGTGGCCTTGCTGTCAGGCGGTGCTGTCATCGGCGAAATCCACGTTTGTGCGTCTCGGGCGGACTGTGTGCTGCTGATGCTGGACAGTTCCCCTGCGGCCGTCCATTGGAGGTTAACGCCATGGTGGGCGAGGCCTGGCGATCCGGCCCGCAAGCCGGGAAAGAGTGGCTTGTACCCCGAACCACCGACCTGGCAGGGATGGACCCGCGCCGCGAGGAAGTCACCACCAAGGCCCACCACGCGCGAACACCAACCTAGCCTTCCGCTGACCGTCTATCCCCTCACGATCTGCCCGAGCGCCATTTTGGATGCTTCGTGCCAGCGACAACAGCCAACAACGCAATCGCTCAACTCGTGCTATGTCGATGGCCACCCGGTCCATCACCTTGCACGCCGGGTACAAGGCCTCGCGCGATCAATTATCCGACGGGTACGGGGCTGTCGAACGCGATGGTTGTTCGTCAAAAGCGGACCTCATTGGTAGTTGGCGATATCCGCCATCATGAGCAACGTCGAGGAAGCCCAGGTCACTCATATGGATGACCTGCTCGGCACCCACAGGCTGCGCCCGCGGTTTGACAGCCGGAATGCCGCAACCCGGTTGTGGACTTGCGCCCAGCGCGCGCCAGTATAAGCCTTACCGCGTCGGACTTTGTTTGATCACCAGTCGCGCGGCCCAGCTGCTCCAGGATCTCGGTAATCCACGAATTCGCTTCTGGAACAAGTACGAATAATCGTTCGGGGCAGCAACCAGTCCAGAAAGATAGGGCTTTGTGTGCCACCACCGGCAGGTACTGCAGCCACGAATGCCCTAGCCCATACCGACCCACGTCGGAGAGCCGGACCCGACCAGGGCGTCGATGCCCAGTGGCAGATTGCTGGCCGGTGGCCGAAGGGTCGCAACCCCCAGCTCACGTTTGAACCTCAATTCAAGCGGGTGTCTATGTTGGGGGATGGCGTCTGTGGTGGGACGGCGTGGAGCGGACCATGAGCGGTCCATGGGGCTCGCGTTTGTCTGGCCAGGTGCAAGGCAGCAGCACCGCAGCGGGTGCTGAGGCGGTGTCCTGGGGATCAGCCGGCGCCTTAGACGCGGTCAAACACGTCTGTCACGGCGTGGCACTGCGTTGCCGTCAGGCCATCGCCACACATCACTCCGGCGATGCTCCGGAGACGCCGGCAAGCGCGGCGAACTGACGGCGACGCTCAAGCGCGACGCACTCGGCTGACGCGATACGCCGGTTGCACTTCCTCCGCGACCGTGGACGCGATATGGCGCGCACCACCTTGCTCCCCGCGCCGATTTGTTATCTTTGTTATAGAGTCTAATTGTGGACACTGTCGTCCCGGCCGACATTCTGGGTGTACAGGTTGCCGAGCACGGGCCCGACACCCGGATCGTCACTGTGACCGGTGAACTGGATGCGCTGACCGCGCCGGTGCTGGCTGCCGTGTTGACCGAGACGGTGGCCGCCGCCCAGCTCGTGGTGGTCAATCTTGACGGTGTGCACTACCTGGCCTCGGCCGGGCTGCAAGTGCTCATCGAGGCCCACCAACTCGCCACCGAACAAGGTGGCGATCTGCGGTTGGTGTGCCACTCTTCCGGCGCTAACCGGGTGCTTGATGGCAGCGGACTTCGTGAGCATTTTATTTTTGCTGACAGCGTAGCGCTCGCATTAAGCCAGTGACTCGTGCTTTGCCCGGTCTGCCGTTGGATCCGCCATGAGCGAACCCTCGCCGAACATTCACCCCATGCTCAACCGCAATCACCACAACAACGGCAAACTCATCCTCGACCCCACCGCCGACCCGCACCACTCGACACTAGGGTGGCCTTCGGAAATTCACGATCCCGAAGGCCACCCGCTGAGCGCGATCTACCCCGGCAATGCTGGGAGACCCTGGCCTGGCAGGCCTGAAAGCGGCTGGTGAAGCGCCGTTACAGCTGTTGAGCCCAGGCCGTGCCAATGGCCCGTGATGTACATGCAAGAGATGGTTTCGCAGTATGCAGGTGATCACCATCAACAGCGCTGTAATTGATGAGTTTGACATGGCCGTCGATGAGGCATTTCGCCGGGATAGGCAGGATGATCCGCCGCGCAGCAAAAGTAATGCTCACGATTGTCACTCGGCCAACGCGGTGTCGACAAGGTGGTGAGACGCGGGCATGGGCCCAATAAAGTCGCCCGAGAGATCACGGGACGGGAAGGGGCGGGACTGGGCTGGGGGTGGGAGTAGGCGGAGGATCCGGCTGATCGATATTCGGTCCCGGGACCGAAACGCCACCCGGACCGCCCGCCTGGGAGATAGCAAAATTAGCGGTTATCATCTTCGACCATGCGACGCCCGACGTTGTGGTTAGCACAAGAAATGACAACATTGACGCCTGGATCAGCTTGCGTGCGGTACGGTGTTCCATGACTGCTCCCTTTGTCGTAGTTGCTTGGTCCATTTTTAGTTTGCCGCGCTAGACACACCTCAAAAGAGACACGGTTGCGTCATTTGGCAAGGACCGCGTCCAGCGTGGCAGCTGGTCCCCATTCGCAGACAGGGACCGCGACCGGTTGCGTGCGGGCGCCGGTGTGATCGAAGTGCGGTGCAGCTCTACCGCTAGGGTCGCGGGCTGGTTCAGCAGGGAACGTTATCGGTGAACGTGAAATGCTCCCGCAGCCCGGTGGCATCTAGTGCCCAGTTGACAGTCTGGGAGTTGCACACTAAACACAGGG
>JAJPIR010000176.1 GCA_021324675.1 Actinomycetota bacterium | reverse complement strand
CTTCCAAGCTGGCTATGCGGGTTCGATTCCCGTCGCCCGCTCCGCGTGTTTCCGCTGGCAGGAGACTTGTCGTCCGTCGATTGTGGACGTTTGACGCTGGGTTGTTCTCGTTTCATGCCCCCCGCGTGCCCGTCATGGCGGTCACTCACGGTCTGTCGGGTGGCGAGGTGGGTTGTTCCGACGAGGGTGTCGAGGCCATCGGCGATGGTGCGGTCGCGTTGGTCGCGGGCATGGAGGTAGATCAAGGCCGCCGCTGGCAGCGGCGGCACCCACGCACAAAACTTGAGCCCGGCCGTCCAGCCCCGGCCGTTCGACCGGAACCACGACACTGCGCGCGGCCCCTACGGGCCGTGCTCTCGGTCGCGGCCCGGTCGAACGAGCCTGACCCCTGTCACGTCGATGCGCTGCCACCGGCCGACCCAATTATTTCTGTACCTGGGCGGTGTTGGCCGCGGCGCAGGCCGCGAAGATGATGCGGGCCCGCAAAGCCCGGAGGCGACCAAGGCGGCGGTGCTGTGAAAACGACCCAAGGAACCCCAGTTGGCTGCTACCGCTCCCAAGCAGCTCGCCAGGCGTGGTCGTCGGCCGTCGCGTGGAGAAGCTCTGGACCCGCTCGTCATCTCCTGATCGGCGCTGGCTTCGCGATCAGCCGCGCGAGTCTCGCGCGTACCTCCCCAAAACCGGGTCGTCCCTCAAGCACTCTGGAAAGCCCCCTACGAACGATGGGCCAGCGTTGCCTGCCGTTAAATCGGGTTCTGTCGTACCACTGTTAGATACGCCGCAGCGCCCAGAAGTAGAGCCCACTGTGAAAATCTCCGAGATCCTCATGCCATCCCCCATGTTAATGCCGTGGTGTCCAACTCTGGCCTGATCCCTTACTCTCCGTGATCAAGCAACGTCGAAGATAGGCCATACGGGAATCGAGTGCAACACTACAACTAAGGGTAGATAAGTGGTCACGAACAGTGATGACATGAAGTTTAGCCGGGGTCATTGCGCACCGGTCGTGCTGTCCGCGTGCTGTAAGGAAGAGTCAGCAGCGGTCATCTGCGGTGCGTCGAGACATAGGCTGTCCGCAGGTAAGCGGACAGCCTGTGGCACGGTAGCGAGATTCCCAAGCTCTGATTAAACAAAAATGCCTCCGGCAGACCTCCGCTCCGGGATGGATTCCGCCAGCGCGGCCCGGACGGTGGTGAGTCATTTAGGGGCACAGGTATCCCGTCGCGTCGCCGCCAGAGGCATAGCAGACCGGGAACTAGTGGGCCAGGTCGTTCATCGCGAGCGGTGCTCCACCTGGCCCACTAGCCCCCGGCCCGCTTCGAAGCAAGCTCGCCGACGCGACGGGATACCCACACCCGGCCGCCATCCTGCAGCAAGCCAACACCCCGCACGCAACCGCTCTGGGCCTCGCGTGCCCCCCACGTACCCGTAGCCAGGGTCACCAGCGGTCAATCACGGTCACTTCTGCCCTCTGCTACTGGATATCCGCAGGTCAACATTTCGCTGGTCAGGACCATGATCCTGCCCGATCTAATGGGCATGTAAGGCTGTGAAGACATGGGTTTTCCGGGTGGGACGCCTTTGCCCGATTAGCACCTGGGAGTGCTTTTGGAAGACCGGCGCTTTCCGGGAATCTCGGGTTGCTCACAGCGGTGGTGGGGTATCGGGCCGATGTCTTTCCTACGACGTGTCCATCGAGTCCTTCGAGGAGACTGACACGGCCCGATGCCGTGGTGTTCGTCAGGCATGGGCCACAAGGGGGGTGGCACTGAGTTAGTCGGTGCCGCCGGGCGTGTCGTCGTGATCAGCCGTGACCGGATGCTGATCATGTCGTGGTTCGAGCCGCTGGCAGGGATCATCTCTGATCATGAGGGGGAGCGGGACAGCTCCGCCGGTAGACCGAGGGCCCTGGCGGTGTGCTGGGGCCACGAACCGCTGGTGGGATGTCGGGCCGCAGAGCCCTGCCATTAGGGAGCGCGCGTGTCCCGGACCCGGCTTGGACGTGGGTATCAGATCTCGACGATCGATGAGGAGGAACGCGATCGTGAGGGTGTTTTGTGGGATCGATTGGGCCGAAGCCCACCATGACGTCGCCCTGGTCGACAGCGAGGGAACACTGATCGCCAAGCGACGCATCAGTGACGACGCGGCCGGTTTCGCCGCCTTGATCACGCTGCTGGCCGACGCCGGCGACAGCGCCGAGGATCCCCTCCCGGTGGCCATCGAAACCGGCAGCGGGCTGCTGGTGGCCTGCCTGCGGGCCACCGGACGCGATGTCTATGCGATCAACCCGGTGGCGGTGTCGCGCTACCGGGATCGGTATTCGGTGGCGCGCAAGAAATCCGACGCCGGTGACGCGTTCGTACTAGCCAATATCCTGCGCACCGACATCGCCGCCCCACCGACTGCTGCCCGCCGAGTCCGAACTCGCCCAAGCCATCGCCGTGTTGGCCCGCGCCCAGCAAGACGCCGTGTGGGAACGCACCTGCGCGCACAACAAGCTGCGCTCGCTGCTGCGCGAGTACTACCCCGCCCTGCTGGCAGCCTTCACCACCAAACCCGGCGGCCTGCTGCGCCCCGAGGCGCGGGCCCTGCTCGCCGCCGCCCCCACCCCCCGCGCAGCCGCCACACTAAGCATCACTCAGCTCACGGTCCTGCTGGCCGCGCCGGACGCCACCGCGGCATCAACACCGAAGCCGCACGGATCCAAGCGATCCTGCGCACCGAATACCTCTACCAGCTGCCCCTAGTCGAAGACGCCTTCGGCCGCCAAGCCCTCGCCCTGCTGCGCGCTCTCGACACCGCCGCCACCAACGCCGAAGACCTCGCCACCGCCACCATCGAGCACTTCAACACCCACCCCGACGCCGAGATCATCACCAGCCTGCCCGGACTGGGACCTCTCACCGGCGCCCGGGTACTGGCCGAGATCGGCGACGACCGATCCCGCTTCACCAACGCCAGGGCGCTGAAGGCCTACGCCGGTGCCGCACCCGTCACCCGGGCCAGCGGCAAAAGCCTCACCGTGACCCACCGCAAAGTCAAAAACCAACGCCTGGCCGCCGCCGGCTACGTCTGGGCCTTCTCCGCCCTGACCGCCTCACCCGGCGCCCGAACCCACTACGACCACCGCAAAACCACCCGCGACCGCCACACCGCCGCCCAACGCCACCTGTTCAACCGACTCCTCGGCTGCCTACACCACTGCCTGCAAACCCGACAGCACTACAACGAACAAATCGCCTTCCCCCCTACCCGCTCCAACTCAACCAGCGCGGCAGCTTGACAAGCTAAGCGCGTGGGATGTCTTCCAAACTGGCCATGCGGATGGTTTTCCGTCGCCCGTGCCAGAGTGCCTGATCTAGGCCTTGTCACCATCACGGTGCGATCAATCCTCAGGCAGTAGTTCATGACCCGTCAGGCCGCAGCCCAGTGAACAGGTCATCTTCCGGCGTCGGCGCGTGCGTGGTGTCGTGCGTGCGTATGAAGGTTTCTGCACTGAAGACTAAGGGCCATAGCTCGGCAGGGATCCTGGCGGCCAAGGAGCTGTTGAGCTGGCTGCTATGGGCCAATAGAGCTTCCCGTTTCCGATCAACGACGTCTTTTACATCAATCGTTGTAGTAATTTGACGTTCCACCCACTCCCACTGTTGCCACTGGTGCGAATCCGGAGCGGCACGCGCAATTCCCACCTGAGCTAGTGCTTCGCAAATGCGATTCCAGTGGCTGATGCCGTGCGCCTTGAAGTAGAGCTTTGCGGGGATATCGGTCATCTCGACAGCCAAGGCGGTCGCCTAGCCAGCATGGACGTGATCAGGATGCTGCAGTTTGTCGTTCGCGTTGTGGGTAATGATCACCTGCGGGCCGGTAACGCTCGAACAGGGCGCCGATACGCGCGGCCACGACCGGGGCAGCAACATTGCAACAGACCATGGATTGATGTTGGTAGCCCCAGTCAGCCATGCCAGAGTCGTGGTAGCCGAGCACTTCAAGGTCACAGACCTTGAGACACCTACAGGCATTCTTGAGCTCCGCCAGCCGGATGACCATCGTGGCCATGCTCACCAGGCTTGACCGAACCCGCATAGCCAGCTTGGAAGACTCCAGATGATCCAGACAAGGTTGATCGCGTGGGCCACTGAAGGAACACAGAGGAAACAAACTCTCCAACAACCTTTAGCACCAGGCCGTCCGGCTTGACACGTACGCCCAGGTGAAGGTGTACGCAGCAACGCTGCCCGGTGTACTGAGCGCCTTCACGGCGGCGAGGATCTCGTCCGCGGTCGTCGCGTGTTCTAGGGCGACGCAGTCGGTTGCGGTAGTGCCCACGTGCGCGAGGTAGACGAGCCACAGTTGCTCGCCAGAGTCCGGCAATACCGGATCGATCTGCCGGGCATTGTCGGCGTGCTGTGCAGTGTCCGCGAACGTGGCACAGGCGCGTGGCGCGGTCTGCGCAATGGTCCGGACGTCGCCAGCTTGACCAGGCGGTCGAGTTCCTCGCGCAGACGGCCACCGTCCTCGATGTCGGCCACCGGGATTACCCGAGACCGGCGCCCTTTCCATCTCGGTAACAGCTCGTAGAGCCACACCGCGGCGTAGACCAGCACAGCCAGCGCGACGTACGACACCCATGTCGGAACGGCACCCCCGCCGGCCACCTTCGCCAGACGTGACACGAAGTCGTAGGCGGTCGCCATGCTCTCCGCGACGAATAGCACCAATAGCAAAGCGAAACGCTGGGTGGTGCCCGCGTCCAGCACCCGTTCGTCCAAGCCCGACCTGCTCAGCCGGCTCGGCTCAACCGTCGACTCGCCCATGGCTCAGGTCTTGCCGGTGGAAAACATGAGCCGGTCGACCACGCTCGTCGGTGTTTGTGGGCGCGGGCTTGACCCTCGACCAAGTCGAGGCGCGACGCTGAGCGTTGTGGAGGGCTTGCTAGGGATCGGTCGGCTGGCCCGGGCCAGCGGGCTGACGGTCAGTGCATTGCGTTTTTACGACAGCGCCGGTGTGCTCACTCCGGCGGCTATCGATCCGCGCACGGGCTATCGCTGGTACACCGCTGACCAGCTTGTCCTCGCGCGGCTGATCGCAAGGTTGCGGCGTGTTCAGATGCCGCTGGTCGACATCCGTCAGGTGCTAAACCACCGCCACGACCCTGATCGGATCGACGCGCTGCTCACCACCCACCTGCTGCGGCTAGAGCACGGCCTCGCTGAGGCCCGCCGCGAACTATCAGCAGTCCATTCCGTACTCAAGGAGCGCTCCATGACCTCAACCACTCTGAATTTCGCCGGTCCAGACTTCACCTCCGCACTGGCCGCCGTGCGCTTCGCAGTCAGCGTGGATCCCGAGCTCTCAGCGCTGGGGGGCGTGTTGTTCGACATTGCCGACGATTCAGTGACCCTGGTCGCGACCGACCGCTACCGCCTGGCGGTCGCATCGTTGGTGTCTCGCGTCGATGGGCCCGCCCAGGCCGCAGTCGTCCCGACCGCATTTGCCGACCGAATCGCGGCCGCCGACGCTACCGAGGTGCATCTGACCCTGGATGGCGACACGGTCACCGCCCACGCCGGACCAGTGATCCTCACCTGTGAGGCGATCCCCGAAGCGTTCCCCGATTACCGCAGACTCCTCCCCGCTAACGACACCGATGCGATCCCCATCGGCGCCCAGCTGCGGGCAGCAATTGCCACCGCTCCTTGTCGCACGCAACAGCAAGAGGATGGGGTCAGCTATGCGGTCACGGTGATCGGTATCAGCAACGACGGCCAGATTGTCGTCTGCGACCAAGCTGACGGGATCGGCGTCAACCGCGAGTTCCTCCTTCAGGCCATTGATGCAGGCGGCGACGGTCAGCTGATGCTGTCCTTAGACGGCCCGATCGCACCGCTGGTAGTCCGCTCACCACGATCGGTCTCGCTGCTGATGCCAATGCGACTCTAACCAGCACCACCGACCCGGGGCACGGGCTACTTACCTGTGCCCCTGTGGGGCCGAGTGCCGACAATCGGATCGGCCCGTCTGCCGTCTTAGCCGACTCAACAATGCGCAGCGATCAACAACGCTGACCAACGACAGGCATTTCCGCTGGTCAGCCCCCCGCGTTCACCGCCTGAACCCCAGCCTGTGGTCTTCCAAGTTTGGCGGGATGCGGTAGACGGACACGTGGGAGCGGGACTCGGCGGTGAACTCGGCTCCGGTCCAGTCCGCGTGTCTGGTCTCGAGTTCGAATCGGGCCATCTGTGCCATGAGGTCGAGCTCAGCCGGCCAGATGTAGCGGTGCGGGCTGCAGGCCAGCCGAGCCTGTCCGCTCTCGTCGAATGTGAAGTGGTGCGAGACGACGTGCTGGCGCGAAACGTCGTAGACGTCCAAGCCGATGGAGCCGGATTCGCAGTGCCAGACCGTGGCCTGCTGACCTGGTGGGAGCTTGCGCAGCTCGGGCACCCAGAGCTCGATCACGAACCGGCCGCCTGGTCTGAGGTGGCGGGCAGCGTTGCGGAAGCACGCGACCTGCTCGGCTTGGGTGAGCAGGTTGGAAATCGTGTTGTAGACGAGGTAGACGAGCGTGTATGTCCCCGGGGCAACGGCGCTTGCCATGTCACCGACGATCACGGGGATGATCGATTCGTCTGCCTTCGTTCGCAGTCGGTCGATCATCGGAGATGATAGCTCGATGCCGGTGACAGACACGCCGCGCTCGGCAAGCGGGACGGCCACGCGACCGGTTCCGATAGCGAACTCCAGCGCCGGTCCATCGCCGGCGAGTTCGGCGAGGCGGTCGACGGTCGGCCCCAAGACCTCGGGCGCGAACATTCCAATGCCCGGCATGTCATAACGCTGGGCGACATCGACATTCCAGACGTCCTGCTGTTGCATGACGCCCACGATCACCATGGGTATGCGTGTTGTCCAACGGTTTTGCGGGCCACCAGGTCGCGAATGCTGTTGATCGGGCACGCGGTGGGCGAACGAACGTACCGGGTTGGGTCGTCAATCGCAGGGCTCGCAGGTTACCAGGTCGTAGCTGGTGGTCTCATCCTTGGTCTTATCCGTCTACATTCGCCTGCATTCAAAAGCAACGTAGCAGTGCAGGTCGTGAACGTTGACGGTCTTCGGCGAACTGTTACCCCAACTCCTGAAAATCGGCAGGTCGGCGACCGAGCCCGCCTCTGGGCACCACCTGGGCCAGCGTAAACGCCGTGGTGCTTCCTTTCATCTATCGCCCGCCGTCTGGACATGATTTCAGACCAGCTCCGGTCATTCGGTGCCGCGAGGATACCCTCAACGCATGGTGAATGTTGTCCGCGAAGTTGCTGTATGTCATCAGCGCCGACCCAGCTTCTCATACCCTCTTAATCCGGTACCCATGAGCAGATCATCACCCGTAAAGCGTCGTGGTTGCAGCCAGCCAGGCTCTCCTGCCTCCAGTCAGTGCTGGACCTCCGCAGTGCTTCCATAATGCTGGATAAAGGTCGGCCAAGCCTCGCCAGGTCGGCCCGCGTAAGGAAAAACCAATATCTTCGAGTCGCAGTCCGGATTTGCGGGCGTTGCACGCCCAACATGCCGTGACGATGTTGCCGGGATCGAGAGAGTCGCCACCCGTGGAAACGGAACAACATGGTCGTGGGTTGCGGAAATCAACCAATAGGCCTGATGCGTCTGGGAGGCCTTCCAGTTCCGGTGATACGGAAACTGCTCCGGGAATAGTTCGGACAGGAGCCGCATGACTTCGATCAACACAGTCTTCCTGCCACAGTAGCGACACTGGTACCGGTCCCGGTCGTAGGCCTCGGCAAGCGCCTGGGGCGACGATGCTCTCCGCAGCGTCGCTTCCTGCCGGTGAAAGGCGATCACATCCATATGAGCGCGGGCCGTTGTGGCGTCGTCGTTGACCAGAGCAGCCACGACCGTCTGGAGCGCGTCGGTGACGGCATCTGGTGACGGATACATAGCGTCTAGCCGACAAATGCCACCATGGTCGTTTGGACACTTTCGGTCACTAACATGGGCGAAGATCCTTAATGCCGGATACGGCTGCGACTTGGCCCGGCGTGCCCCCGCGTGCCCGTTCTCAGGGTCACCAACGGTCAATCACGGTCAATCCTGTCATCTACCGCCGGGTACCCGCAGGCCAATATTTTACTGGTCAGGACCATGATCCATGCCCGATCTTCCAAACTGGCTATGCGGGTTCGACTCCCGCATCTGCTCCACCGCATCTACCAACCGACCCGGCGACTCCTCCCGATCTTGAGAAGGATCACCGTCACGAGTCCAATTATTCGAAAGGAGCTCCGTTGTCGATGAGGAAACGCCAGGATCCATCATCCTGTTGGCGAAAAACGACCGCAGCACGAAGTCTCAACGTATCCGTGTCGCCGTCAGAGCTGTTCTTCCGTAGGGTGTGTTCAACGGTGTTCAGGGCAATATCCCCGACGCGATGATGACTGACCAGCTTGATTTCCCACCGCCATCCTGCCTCCAGAAAACCAGCAAACGCTTCGCGAATTCTGCCAGAACCAGTAATCACCTGATACGGACCTAAAACTACTACCGCTTCGGGCTCGAATAGGTTGACCAATCCGTCAAGATCACCCGCATTAAAGGCATCCTGGCATATCCTGGGAGCTTCGTCTGGGCGTTCGATCCGAACGACTTCCGACCCCGTCTTCTGCGTCATCATCCCTCCTGGCTCCTGACAGCGCGACTGCACCGATCACAGTTCAGCCCCACCTGGGTAGGACTCGATACCGTCAACCAGGCGTGGGCAAGCACATGCATCCACCTGTGGGGAGCCGCCGGCCGCGGCGCTGAGACCCGATCAATGACTCAATCACCCATCGGTATGACAGCCAGCACAGACCCCGCAGCCCACCATTACCTGATCATCATGAGCGCGCAGCCAGCGGGACCAACATGACTAGTCGGCGTGCTATCAACCCCGGTATACGACGGTCAATAGCGGATACTCGTGACCCGACCTCGCACAGGTCGAGGCCCGTGACGGCGCAGTGGGCACAGCCTCCCAAGCTGGCTATGCGGGTTCGATTCCCGTCGCCCGCTCCACCAGGGACCACGTCCTTTCCCGTTGGCTGCGGCTCGGTTAACAGGTTTAGGACACCGTTGCCCGTGGGGCGCCGGGTCGCTCGTCGAGCCCAACAGCTCTTTGTCAGCCATCTTCGCTCTCCTTCCTGCCGTAGAGATCACGCAGCGGCTGTCCGCCGGCCATGCCGTGGCGACATGCCATAACCCGCGCGGTGGATGGCCATCGGGCACCAGCACCAGTTCCATGCCCGCCGAGTAGCCGAGAACCCGGATCGCCTCACCTGCGCGCGACTTGGGATCCCGAGCTACCAGCTGACGGGGATCAAACACCGCCTCAACCGCATGCTCGGGCTCAATGTCGACTGCACCGGTGTGGCGATCCGAACGCCTGCGGGGCCGCATCGGCACCACGGCCGGATCAGCGCGGCGGGTCGGACACCACGCTCAGCCGCCAGCTGCTGCCGTGCCCCACCGCGACCCAATCGGAATACGACTGCTACAGAAGTCGAAGGACTCGTCTCGGCTCCCGACGCGGCGTCAACGTAAGCCTCATTGCAGTCCTCTCAGCATCCTTGACCACCGCAGCAATCTGTCCACAATGCCCTTTGACGCGCCGACTTTCCGGAACTACGGAGATACTGGGGCTTTCCTGACAAAAGGAATCTTCGCGATATATTTAATGTATAGGTCGGTAGCGTCTCGGACCTGTAACTGTCCGAGCTCCAGAAGTGTTTGCAGTCCTTCCAGTTCGGTATCACACGCCTCCGCTGCGCTGAGCTGCGCTGCCGCATCTTGCGATTTGCTCAGCTGCATAGAGATCGTCGCTACTAGAGAGACAAGCATGGCCACGAGGCAGAGAGCCTGCCACACAATGGAATTATTGGATAACGACAATGTCCGTTGAACGGCTTCTGCAAACGACACGCCACCTAACGCGGCCCAGCGGTAAAAACTGCCGCCGCGGCACTACTGACTATACTAATATTCGCCAATCGAACGCTTCGCGGTCGGACCTGTCGCAGAAAAGCATCGATACTTGCCCGTTGCGCCCCGATCCGCCGCAGTAGCTCCCGCCGGTCTTCGTCGCTATCAGTCATCTTGTTCTCCTCAAGACCGCGTTGCGCTTTCGGAGGCCCATCAAGAAATCGGGTGTTCTGTGCTAAGTACAGAAGGCGATCTCTCAGCACGGCACTTTACCCTGCGCGCTGCCTCGTAGTGGCCAACGCTCGTAGACCTTGGAGTTATCGCTTGGCCGACCGGCTTCTATGGATCCCAGCGTGGGCGCTCGAAGGCGGCCACCGCCGTCATGATCGCCCAGAGCCGTTGCGTCGGCGCCGGAGGCGTAGCGGCACAAGACAAGCTCGTCTGTCCACGCCACGGGATACCCGCTTCCACCTCAGTCTTACAATTGGCTAAACCCCGCGTGTGCCATTAGCGTGCCATTACAGCGGTCAATCACGGTCGACAGTGGATACTCGTGACCGGGCCTGACCACCGATTCGAAGCCTCTGAGGGCGTGGTGAGCGCAGCCATCCAAGCAGGCTATGCGGGTTCGATTCCCGTCGCCCGCTCCACTACTAGGCCCAAATCGAGAAACTCTGACAACTGGGATGTCACTCCCCCACGCCTTTGCCAATTTAGGTGACCGATGCCGATGCCCGTGCCACCGCCACGACCTCCCTGGCTCAGGACGTGAAAAACCCGACCCACAAGGGGCCGGGCGGGTATACATCCAAGATAGCTGGAGCAGCGATTGCCGTCAAAACGCCACCAGCAGAGTGCGTGATCGTCATTAGCCTGCGGGACGCCGGCACCGACCAGCACGGTCAGGCAGCTGATGGGCCAGGTAGTCAGGCTTGGCCAGCTGTCGGGGCCGCCTAACCGTTCGTGCGATTAACGTGCTATTACGCCACCGGGCCCAGCGCTCCGGCCGAACCGTCGTCACCGTCTTATTCCTTATCTTCGGTTGCCTTGCCGTCTGTCCGGCCGAGGTCGACGAACTCGCTGGGTGCGTCGGCGATGCTGCGGTCGCAGTCGGTCGTGGCGTGCTGATAGATCAGTGCTGCCCGCATCGACCCGTGGCCCATACGGTGCATGAGTTCCCGGATTGTGGCGCCCGAATTGGCCGCGAGCTGGTTACCGGTATACCGGAGATCATGAACGTGGAAACCGGCAGGCAGTCTGGCCGCTACGACGATCTTCGGCCATTTCGTGCTCCGCCCGAAGTTGCCCGGCGCAGCATGCCGCCCTTCTCGCCGAGGAACACCAGACCCTCAGCACGCGAGCCAGCATACCGCTCGATGTGTCGACGCAATTCATCGACCAACACAGTTGGTAGGGCGACGTTGCGCACGCCAGCCGCCGATTTAGGTGAGCCAGCATTCCGCCGCGACCAAGCTGCGCCAGGTGCCGACGCACGGACAGCACCCGCTGCATGAGGTCGACCTCGCAACGTCGCAAGGCAATCAGTGATCCACCGCTCGCCAAACTCGGCCGACGACACTCGGCCCAACAAGGGGTCGGTCCATGTCAGTGGCTGGTAGCCAATTCGTCCAACGGGGATATCCACACCGAGCGGCCTCTGCCCGCACCCGGCACCGCTTCGGAGATCAGTGGCGAAGCGGCGGGTGGTGATGTGCGCGCAGCGCGCCCACGGGGTGCCAGGGATAGACCCGCGCAGCGAGGAGATCCCATGTTGGTTGGGCCATTCCGGGGAGTGCAGCTAGTTCTTTTTCGGGGTCGAAGAGACCGGTACGGAACGGGGCGGCTGGGGGGCGAGCATCTCTGCGCCGCTGATCAGGGCCTGAAGTCGCTGCTAGGTGCTCGGGTTGCTCCGCGACGACCAGCCCGACTCCCTTCGCTGGCATAGCCACTTAGCGGAGGGTAGCGTCGGTGGAGACCGACTTCTTTTCGTGCGCGCGGTATCCGAGCCGGCGTCGTTTTCGGCCTCACCATGACACCGGCTGTCGTTGATGCCGGGACGGGAATGCCGACATGACGTCGGATCACACCACCAACCCAGACCACGTCGGTGCGCGCAACGTGGCTAACGGTGACTGCTCGGTACGTCTGAGCCTGAAACCCGATAGTTCCGCCAGGGGCGCTCTGGACGGTGCGTGGTGGCCACGGTCAACAGATCCCGCCGTCGAGCTCGTCGCGCTGATCGAGGAACTCGGAGCCTCGCGGACCGCGGTCCGGGGGCTCGCGCTGACCAGAGCCGGATGGGACAGCGCTCCTCGCCGAATCCGGCTGGCCAGTGGCCGGAAGGTCGCCGTGGACTGGCTCCGGACCGGAGAGGTGCGCATGATCCGCATCATTGACACCAACTATCAGCGAATCGATCTCCTTGTCATCCCTGTCGACACCACGCCAACCATCGCTGAGCTGGCACTGAGGATGGCTACCGACGGGCAAGATCCCGACATCACTGCTACGGGTAGCGATCACTCTGCGCCCGAACGCCGTCCGGTGAAAGCCCCGGCGTCCCCGGGCGACGAAGGTGGCGCCTCGGACCACCGTGCCCCCGACCGGGCATGGGGCGACCCACCCAGCGACGTCGTCGGCCGCCGACGGGTTGTTCTGCTGCCCCACGGTCCAGTTGAACAGATCGGCCTCCCACATCGCCGATCGGAGGGACCCTTGGGATGACCATGGGCGACAGGATCAAGACCGACAGCAAGTGCTCGACGAACAAGCCGACGCTGCGACAACGCGAGCAACAGGCGACAAACGCCCGCACAACAGTGCGTACCCCAATCAGCGAAAGGCAGCGTTGACGGGAGCACCCCGCGCACTCCGAGCGCAACCCACGTGGACCGGGGCTGGAGTCCCAGTCTGCCTCGGGTCCGCTGGCCGCCAGGACAGCAGCTCTGGCGCACTGAGGGCAACGCGTGCCAGTCCGTAGACCATCAGACGTCCGCGCCCGCAGCGACGTTGTGCGCAGGCACGCCGCCAGCGACACCACCACGACGGGCACCAACCCCGCGACCGGAATCGGCCCCACCACCGACCCGGAAGGCAACCGCAGGGGCGACCCCGACCGTCGAGGTCGACCGCGACGAGACGTCGCCCTGCTCACCGCCGAGCAAGAAGTCCAGCTCGCCCGGCGGGTCGAGGCCGGGCTTTATGCCGCCGAGCGACTGCGCCGCGCCCAGGACGCGACCGAAACACTCCCTCCGCAACTGCACTGCGACCTGCACTGGATCGTCCGCGACGGCCAACACGCCAAGAACCACCTGCTGGAGGCCAATCTCCGGCTGGTCATCTCGATGGCCAAGCGCTGCACCGGCCGCGGCATGCCTTTTTTGGACCTAATCCAGGAAGGCAACCTCGGCCTGATCCGCGCGATGGAGAAATTCAACTACACCAAGGGCTCCAAGTTCTCCACCTACGCCACCTGGTGGATCCACCAAGCCATCACCCGGGCGATGGCCGATCAGGCCCGCACCATCCGGATCCCCGTGCACCTGAGCGAGGTGATCAACACACTGGCTCACCTGACACGCGAGCTACCCCGCGACCTCGGCCGCGAGCCCACACCTGAGGAACTGGCCAGGCAGATGGACATCACCCCGACAAAGGTGCTGGAAATCCAGCACTATGCCCGGGAACCCCTTTCGCTTGACCAGACCATCGGCAAGGAAGGCGACTCCCAGCTCGGTGATTTCATTCACGACTCCGACGCCGTGCTCGCGACAGACACAGTCTCGTTCACCCTGCTCCAGGAGCACCTGGGCGCCGTGCTGGCCACCCTCTCTGAGCGAGAGGCCAGCATTATTCGGCTGCGATTCGGATTCATCGACGGCCGACCGCGCACGCTCGATGAAGTCGGCCAGGTCCATGGAGTCACCCGAGAGCGCATCCGGCAAATCGAGGACAAGACGATGGGCAAGCTACGCCTTCCCTCCCGCTCCCAAGCCCTGCGCGACTACCTGGACTAAGACGGTAACCACACCCGCACACCCACGGACGGAGACAGCATCATGAACGACCACACCATCACAATAGAAAGAATACCGTCGTACTCGAACAGAACCCCAGACCAAGATTACCAAGCTAAATGCTCGTGTGGCTGGATAAGCAACCAGGCCTGGCTGCAAGCCACCGTTTGTCGCGCCGCCTACAACCACATGTCAGCGGAAGTCATCACCCCAACATAAGAACACAACCCTACCCACCCGGTGCCAGCTCCCGACGTGACGGGATGCCCGCCCCTCACCCGTCCTGCACCAGGCCACACTTCGTCTGCCATTAGCAAGCCATTACCACCGGTCCCACGGTCAACAGGGGGCACTGTGACCGGGCCTGACCACCGATCGAAGCCTCTGACGGCGTAGTGAGCGCAGCCTTCCAAGCAAGCTATGCGGGTTCGATTCCCGTCGCCCGCTCCACCCCCCGGGGCCAGGTCAGGCCTTGGACCGGCTGCTGGCCTCCGGAAGCCGCCAGGCAAGGCGCCAGCAGTGTCCTTGACGGGCTATGCAGGCGACTACCGCAGCTCGTGTTGTCGATCTTTCCTCTCCCGTCGCGGGGCCCGACCGAACGCCCTCCGCACTTCGATCAGCGCCATGCTCCCCAGACAGCAGACCGTTGCTGGGTGGTGATGGCATTTACGCCTTCGATAGCTTCCCTTTATTTCGATAGTTCCCTTTATATTTGACCGCGACTCAGTGGAGCTTGTAGACACCGCTTCGATGGTCAACATCTACGACCGTGACCGTCCGCGCGTTCTCGTCAATCCGGTAAATGATCCGGTAACTGCCCCGCCGGGCACTGTACCGATCATCCAACGGCACCTGCAGGCGTCGTTTAAGCCCGCACGCCGGCCCGATGCCCGCAGTCCTACACAGGTGATGCGGCCCACGCCTCGGCGGCAGACAACGCGTGCTTGACACCCTAAGTCGCCGGGCTCTTGGTGATTGCCACACTGCCCCGCAGTGGCCGCGCTTCACGCGGCGGTGCCGGCCAGGTCCGAAAGTCGTCCCGATGCGGCCTCGACGGAGGTGCGCACGCACTCCTCAGCGGCGCGGTGCCAGAACGGGGCACCGGCCAGATATATCCCACCGGCAGCGATCAAGCCGATCGCAGCGTCGACGCTGCGGCGTCCTTCCTGTGCCCAGTAAACGTCCTGCAAGTCGATGAGCAGGGCGAGCTCGTCGACGATGAGCGCAGTCCCACTGCCGTAGGCGGTAGCGGTCAACGGGTGGTGTCGGTGGAGTTCTTTGCCACGTAGCGCTATCGCTCCGACCGCTGCCAGAAGCGCGATGCCGAGGTTGTAGTGGTGGACATGCCGACCGCCAATCACGATGCCACCGCCCACGGGACCATGACCGACATGCAGCCAGTAGGTAATGGCCCTGGTGATACCGAAGGTAACCCCGAAGGCCGACCAGGCCACCAGCAGCGCCTGCTCAACCGGTCCTACCTCGTCGCGGTAAGCGCGGCGGATGCGCCGCGCCAGCATCCGCAACGGGGAAACAGCTCCGTTGGCACTTTGGTTGTTCGCCGCCATCGCGTGCCCCCTCCAGCAGGCCTCGCCGGCTCCGTGCGTTCTTCCTGGTGACGTCTTGCCCTGTCGATGTGGACATCGTCCACGGGTGATCAGTACTACGCGAGGGCGAGGATCCGATCGATGGTGGGCTGGGCAAAGGACTCAGCGGGTACATGATCTGGGCCCAGCAGCATCGCGAGATGGGGTCCGCCAAGCACCGGGTCGGTCTGCCACATGGTGTTATAAGCCCGCCGTCGGGCGGCGCCGGCCGGGGTGAACGTGGCCGCGAGATCGGTCCTTAGTTGAGCTGTTACCCGCAATCGGCGCATCCGCTCCCGGCGTTCCTCGCCATAGCCGGCGAATGCTGCTGCAGACCAGTCTGACTCCGTGCGCAGGATATCGGTGACAATCCGAACGTCGCGCATCGCGATGGACAGGCCCTGACCGATGATCGGGTCGTTCCAGCCCGCAGCATCTCCGATCAGCACAACCCCAGGCCTATAGGGCTGATCGGTCCAGGTGTCATTCATCGGGTAAAAGGCGCACGGCCCGGCAGGGCGGGCAGCACCGAACATCTCGCTGTCCGGGATGCAACGGAAACCAAAGGCGGCCAGAAATTCGGTCTCTCGATCTGGGCCGGTGAAACGGCCCTTCTGGGTGATATCGTGCAATAGGTACAATCGGACCCGTCCATTCGCCCGCGGGAAGACAAAATACAGCAGGTCACCCTCGGTACCGACCGAAAACTGATTGACCGGCCAAGCGTAGAGGCCGTCAACGAGCATTCCACCACACATGGTGCGCGGTGTGGTCTGGTGCAACTCGATGCCCAGTCGGCGACGAACCGTAGACACCCGCCCATCAGCACCGACAACCAGCCGGCAGCGCAGCTCGTGGCCGACATCGTCCTGTTGGTATCGCACCATCGGCGCGTCACCCGAGTTGAGCTCAACATCGCTGACGCCGCGGATGACGATGGCACCAGCTGCTGCGGCGGCCTGAGTCAAAGCCTCGCAAGCCTGGGGATGACCGACGTGGAGCACCCCCGGCACCCCGGGCAGGATGCCATCCAGCGGCGGGACAGCTACCTCGGCCTGCGCCGAGTCCATCACCTCGTCGTAGGGCACCACTCGCGTCACGTAGCAGCCGCCCGCGTCCAGCAGTGCCTGCTCCAGGTTGAGCCGACGCCGCTCGGCTACACCCCAGCAGGCCATCCACTCGCCGCGCACCTTGTCCCGATATGTGGTTTGGCGTTCCAGCAGGATAACCTGGTAACCATCCCTAGCCATCACAGTAGCCAACGACGCCCCGGCAATCCCACCTCCCACGACGACCACATCAACTGATCCGCTCATGTCGTTATCCTCATGCTGATCACCGCAGATTTCTGCACCTAGACCGTGAATCTCACCGTTTGCTCCACCGCGCGCAGCCATACCCACATGCTGCATTGTCACGACAAACCAGAGTGGCGACTTCATCACCAGATACATTAACCGTGAGGTGGATCTTTACCCTCGCCGCGAGCAAGTCCAAGCTGCGTAAACCCGAACCTCCGGCGGAACACGGTGCCGGAATGCCGCACAAGAAGCTCCGCCCTGCAAGATCGTCGGCAGCCGCAAGCCCACGCCTGCTTATTTCACGGCCTCCGCGTTCTCCGTAGCCTATGCCGCGGCGAGCTCAAGCCTGGTGCCGATGCTGTTGGGGATAAAGGCATTGGGTAGTTGGTTTGCGAGCTGGTGCATGGCCCGCCAGCCCGTGCAATGCGCCGGTAGGACGACCTCAGGCGCCAGTGCGGCGAGCTTGTCGACGGTCGGTCCGATGATCGGCTCGAACACCTTCCCGGTCAGATGGAACCCGCCGAGCACGGCGTGCACCTGTTCGACACCGGTAAGCGCCCGGGCGTAGCGCACGGTGTTGATGATGCCGGCGTGTCCGCAGCCGGTGAGCACGACCAGACCACGGTCACGGAGGTGTACTACCAGCGCCTGGTCATCAAGGATCAGCGGGTCCGGCTTCCACGATCCGTTGCGCAGCGCCTGGTGGACGGGCATGCCCTTCTCGAAATCCGTGGCGCGGGCAACCTCGCCGGTGATCAGGACGCCGCCTTCGAACAGGAACGACGGCTCCGGCCGCTCAATAATCTCGAAGCCCATATCCTGCAGGGCCCCGCGGCTGGTGACCGGCATGTCGAAGGGCTCGCGTCCGGGCAGCACAATGCGCCGTTTGGACCAAAACTCCGGGTGGATCAGGACCGGTAGATTCGCATGACCGCCCAATGCCCGGGCGAGGCCGTCAAGCCCCGTGGTGTGGTCGAAGTGCCCGTGCGAGCACACCACGACCTCGATGGAGTCAGGAGCAAGTCCGAGCCTGCCCATGTTGCCGACCATGCCGTCCGGGCTGATGCCCGCATCGAACAACACACGGTGCCAGTCGCCGCCGGCTAGTTCGACATCGACAAGGGCCGAGAAACCATGTTCGCCGACCGGACCGTCAACCAGCTCGTCCACGACTGCCTGACGTTTGTCCCCAGCGGCGGGCAGCCGCGGCCACGCCCCGAGTGGGTGCCGCTTCGCCGGACCGACGTCGGCCGCAAGAACGTCCAGCATGTTGTCGACAAGCGTGGTGATATGCACCCGCTCCACCGGCTGCAACACGATGCGCTCACCGGTGAACGCCCCGATCTCAGCTGGCACCGCCGTGACCGGTGCCGCTATGTGGCCGCTATCACACATGTTGAAGACCCTACCGGTGCACTAGACCAAGACCGAAGGACATTTTCGCATCTTCGAACAGACCTGCAGCACTATTTCTCAATTGAGCACCCAAGGGTGGTCAAGCGCCAGTCGGCGTTTCGGGCCGTTCAACGGTCCCTTCTCAAGCCCAAACCTGATCCCCACCCCATCCCAGCGGAGAATCATGAGGATGTCAGTCCCGGTTCACCGCGATTGATTTGTCGAAAAACTCCCAGAAGCCCTTTGATTGCCCCATGCCGTCTTGTTATTGTAGCAGGTACTTTGTAGTTCACGGCGCACTCATTCAGTTCCTGAGAGAGGTTCACCCTTTACGAACTCAGGCATTCATCAATGTGGCGGCCCAAGGATCGCGCAACATATCGATCTCCTCGCTGGGGTGGACCCTTAGCTCGCCCGAGCAATCCTCCGAGTTTTGGTAGGGAATGCCCCCTGCCGACTAGCAAGCGGGTTAGCGGCTTTAGGACACCTCTGCCCACAGCACACCGGTGAGCTTGTCGAGCGATTTGCCGAGTTGCCTTGCCACCAGCCAGAGGCGAAGGGACAGCTAACAGCTAGCCGCTTGTCAGGCTGATCGGGGCCAACATCGAGCTTGCACCCTCGCCTTCAGCCATGGACTGTCACCGCCGCTGGCCGGATGGCAATCGCTTGGAAGCCCCTTGATCGCTTCTGCCATCCTTCCAAGCTGTGACTGCTCCTGTGATCATCAGTGAATCGTCACGGGAACCGGACAGCCAAGCCTGAGCGCCGGACGTTGCGAATGTCTGGAGGCATGGTCGTGGTGGCCGTCGCCGTCAGCGCACTACTGACCGTAACCGCGTGCGGTCCAGCCGCGGAGACCAGAGCGGGTCGAGAATCCTTGTTCGCTTTGGCCGATCTAGCCGCGCAACGGGTACAGGTTGCCGACGCTGTCGCCGCAGCGAAGTGGGGCACCGACGCCCCTATTGACGATCCAGTGCGTGAGCAGGCGGTGCTCCGCAGCGCGGCGACGAAGTCGGCCCGACTCGCCATCGATCCGGCGACCTCGATCCAGATCTTCACCGACCAGATCGAAGCCAACAAAACCGTCCAATACGCCCTGTATTCGTACTGGAACACCCACCCCGATCAGGTGCCGAGCAGGCGGCCGGATCTGGGACGCATCCGACCGATCCTCGACCAGATCACCGACAGGCTGCTAACCCAGCTCAAAACCACCCAGCATGTACGGGCCGGCCGCGACTGCGGCACCCAACTTGCGGCCGCTCGGCAGCAGGTGAAGCTGGCGCGTGCACTTGACTCCTTACACGACAACGCTCTTGGCCAAGCTCTCGAATCGGTTTGCCATGTGAAGGCAACAACTCCTAGACCTGGCCCTCCGACCACCACCCACGCCGCATCCTCAACAGGGGAGCCGGCCCGCAACAACAAAGATCACAAGTGAGCATCATGATCTGCACGAGCCCGCACTTGCTCGGTGCGCTCGCTGGTTTGGTCACCGACTCCCACGTGGTGACCCTTCGTGGCTGATCAGCCTGCTGACGCGACCTGCCCTCTTACCCGGTGCAAAGCTGGCGCCGTAGGCGGACTGTCGTTCCGCAAGGGCTTGGGGTCACCTGCGCCTCGGTGGCGAGCTGATGGATAAGTGGTAACCCACGGCCGCGGTGGCCATTGGAATCGGTAGGGGGTCGCCAGCTGCCATTGTCAATGACGGTGATGACGACCTGGCCATCCGTGATGAGCGCATGCAGCCAGATCAAACCCGGTGCGGGATGGGCGGTGAAAGCATGCTCAGTTGCGTTTGTGAGCGCTTCATATACCGCGAGGGTGAGATCGTCGGCAACGTCGTCATCAATGAGACAGTCGACCCATCGGCGGAAGGCCCCGCGCAATACAGTGGCGTTGTGCGCGGTCGCAGGAACGGTAACGTCAAGCTGCGGGGCAGCCAGCCGCTGCGCCGTTAAGCCATGGGATGGCACAGAATCGGACCGAACCATGGCAAAGATATTCCCCGCATTTGAAGTGGCTAATCCGGCATATCGTCTGCGCGCCGCTAGGGCGGGCGCTGTTGCCCCGTCTCCGGCTTCGGGCGCATGCGCGGAGGCAGGCTCGGTGCGGTGCCGGGTACCGTCATCCGCCGACTGACGCACTCGGTGGGCACGCCCGGTAGGAGGTGGGTACGCCACGAGATCACCTCCCGCTCCTACCGGACCGAACAGCACCCCTAGCCCCGCGTCCAGCTGGTCGAAGCTACGCAGACCCATCGCAGCCGCCGCAATATTGGCCCGAACTCGGTCGCTATCACGTTGATTGCCGGTCCGTGTCTGGCTCACGGGCGCCCACCCTAAACCAGGAACCTGCGGCACCTGCATCAACATGGTGTGGACCTTGTGTGTACAGCCTGTGCATAGATTGCACTCGATGAGACCGCTGATCTGAACCCGATCCTCAGTACCGAACTGCCGCCGGCACCGCCAACCTGCGACAGAGAGGGCTTTTGGTTACTTAGCGTAGTAGTTCGCGATCGATTTCATCCCGCGTCGCCCGCGTCGTCTTGCTCGCTCACGACATCAGCGCCTCATCAGCACCTCGATTTGATGCCTACACATACTGGTTGCGTGCTGTGGAGATGGAGCTTTGCGCTGTGTTCAAGGTGCGGCACTGGATGGCACGTCGTCAATAAACGTGAAGCGTTCCCGCAGCCCAGTGGCCTCTAGCGCCCAGTTCGCGGTTTGGGAGTGACACACCAACAGTAGGTCGCGGCATTCTCGAATAGCGAACTCATTCGCCTCAAAGAGTGCGCGCAAACCGGCAGACGACAGAAACCGCACACCATCGAGGTCTACTACCACGACCGTGGCAACGATTAGTTGCGCAGTAAGAAAGGACGCCAGCTCCGGCGCCACGAGCGCGTCGACCTCTCCCACCACACTCACCACTCGGGTGCCAGAACCGTAGTCGGCCACCTGTAGATCTAGGATGTCGGATGATAGGAGTCCTGCCCTGCTGAGCGTGCCAGGTAGCAGCACCACCGTTAGCTCCTTTCTCACCGTCGGTGGCGTCCAACGGTGCGACGCGGGTCTGCCCTGATCCGGGGCCCGCTCGGCGAACCACGGACTGCTTGCAGTGAGTTACCCGATCTCAACGCACGGTAAACTCTCCATTGCCTGATGGAGGTCAAGTGGTCGTGACAGTTCCGACTACGACAGTCCTATGGCCTGGCGTCGCGTGCCGCACGACACCTAGCAGGCTAGTGACGAACACGGCAGATCCATCCGGGCCGGTAAACAAAGTGTGCCGTCTGGGTAGACCGTTACGACCGAACTTTGCATCGCGACCAGGAAAACCAATTCCTATACTAGCCGATTACCAATTAACGCTTTCACCATGGTGACCATAGCCGTCAACATACCCTACGGTAGCTCCATTTGCGAAATTCAATTTTATAATGCTAGAGACCAACCCTGGAGGATCTTGAAAGTAATCCATGGCAACGACACCAACACGCCCCCGTGTAGATTTTGTAAGATACTCATTCAGGCGCGGATTTATCGTTTTGGCATAGCTACGAGCATGCAGGTTGACGGCACTAGAAAAAGTAATGTACAGATCCTTTGGGGCACGCCTTTTCGCTTCTTCCATATGGGTTATCATGAAGTTATATTTGTCACTTTCCCCAGGGTCCCACCAGTGGTCTTCGACGGCGTAGGCCGGCTTTGTCATGCTTCTAAAACGCATGTTTTCAGGCCAGTAGGTAAGGTCGAACCCGATATCTCGATCCGCTTCAAACCTGCGCAACAAAATGATCTTACCGCGCACATCCCCTAGCGTGGTGCCGGCCGTTAGATTCCCCTGCGGCGAACCGCCGCAAGGAAAAGGAGATGGAAGGTTGTAAAACAGCGTCGGATCGTCCACATATTCCCACGTTCTTGCTTTGAACGCGTCTTCGAACGAGCCCGATCGGATCACCCAGTTCATCGGGTCACCTCTAGACTTTCCCAATCTTCTAGAGGGGGCAAACCTGCCAAGGATGCTGTCGCAGCGACCTTCATCCTTGATTGACATCAAGATAGTTTCGGATGGGTGGCGCCCAAGGAAGCCGGAGCAAGCGGTCAGAATATCCGCATAGCATTTCCCCATGTGCACGACGTCGTGATGGACGAAAAGATTATCCTGGTAATGTGACAACCGAATATCGAGAAATCGTATCCCCGCCTTGAGCTGGTCAGGCAGGTCTAGATCCTGGGTCTTGGTAAACCCTAGAATACCGCCGACGCTACAAGAATTATGCGTACCTGGAATACTTAATGATAACAGTCGAGCTTGATCAGGGATGTCACGCATCCACGAACTGTGATCAATAAGCTCGTCCATCATTCCCTCCAGTGGTCCGCCGTCGCCCGGCCGGCAGCGGCACGTGCCACCGGCGTCAGCTTCGCCGTTGACAGCCAGTGCCGAGTTGGCCGTGCTCTGGTTCTTCGATTCTCGCCTGTTCGCAGATCGAGTCGATCTGCCATTCGGCGACGATTCGCCAGAGTTGACCACCACTGGATCGATGTTTAGTAGGCCACTACGGTGTCAGGCGGCCTTCCGGCCGGCGGTGGCAGCTGTCGATGCTCCCTGGATCACCGCGTCTGATGCGGCAAACGCCGTGCGTCGGCGTCCGCCGCAGCCCTCCCCATGAGTGTGGATCGCCGGACACTGCCAAGATTCAGCTCGGCGGCCTCTCCACGCACACTCACCGGCTGACACGTGGTGCTCGTCGGCCAGCCAAGGGCGCAGGTCGCCCAGCGCCGCATCACACCGGCGATTTTGTGACGACAACAGTGGGCACCACTCAGCGACGTGACCACCTGCATAGCTAAACCACGCAGCGACGCCCGGGCCGGCCACCCAGCTCCATCCTCCGAGATTTGACTGTTGATAACCGCGGCTTAAACGTGACTTCCCTGCCCGTGACCACCGGATTTGGGCCGTAGGAAACCACGGGCAGGGAAGCCGTTCGATCGCACATCACTTTGAAGATGGTAGGTAGTGCGGGACTGAGGCGCCTAGAACAGCTGGCCCCGAAGCGCCCCGTCTTTGTGCGCGGTCGTATGGACGGCGAAGTAGTAATCGGACGGATCATTGATAACGTCCAATATCTTGCCCCGAGGACTATGGACGCAACCCCAAGACTTTTCGTGTTTTCCATCGAAGTGCTGGTTGTTGAAGAAATCGAACCAATGCGGGCCGTCGTGCCCGCGCGGGGCAGCATGCAGATGGAACGCCGTCACAACACCCTCAAGGCTGTCCCAAGTAAGGTAGTAGCAGGCCGTCTCTCTGTCCGGATCGAGATCGAGTCGAGCCATGCCCCACCCGCGATGGTCTCCGCCATCACGGAGCTCATCGCCGGTCAAGAAAACGGCAAAGTGGCGGTAACTGTCCTGGTGTACTGGCTCGGAGTCCTGTGCCATGGCCGAGGTTGGTGGGGCCAGAACGAGGATCGACGAGGCGAAGGCCAGGCACGTTCCCGCCCACCCCATTTTCCGGATGCCTAAGCGGTGCCGCATCGGGGCCCCTTTCATGTCGTTGTGGGCCGTCCCCGAGTTCACTTCCGCACGGTTGGGCCAGGTGACCTGAATCTCCAGCCGCAACACGTGCTGGCCACCGCCACGTGCGCACGTGAGAACAGTGAAACCAAGACACGGTAGATGCGACTGTCCCCCGACCGGCCTCTAGGCTAGCCCAAACATGTTTCCGCGAGAGTGGGCATTTCACATCTGCGGATGAGTAATTTTACACGTCTTGACATGGCGTTCTTCGACATGGTCCGCCCGGCAGCCTTGCCGGACTGCACTGTGAGCAGTGGTTTTTGGGCACGCCCGTAGCCATGCGTTCCAGGGGACGCGCGAACCATCGCACGCCGACCATCTCGTCGAGAAGCGTGTCACATCAAGAAATCTTGACGAGGGGTTGCGCCGCCGGCCCATCAGGAGCGACTGTAGAGGAGACACAACAGCGCGCAGTGCACGTGACCAATCTCCAATATATCGGCGCCTCCGGGAGCCATCCATCTAATCGATGAGCTATCCATCGATGAGGCGCCATTCCAAGGGGGGCGGGGGCCGTGTGTCGACAGCGTCCGCACGGCCCCCGACTTGGATGTCCGGGGAATTAACTGGTGGGGCAGGCCCACCCGGCGAGTGCGTGTGGCTCGTAACTGCCTCGCTCATACCCCAGGCCGTGGCTGGTCTCTTCAAGCGCATGCGCCGGGCCTTTTCGCTGACTAGCGATCACTGGCTGTGTGCCATCGGCCGGCCAGGCAGCATTACTCGCATCACGAATTTCCCGGCACAACTGCTCGAAGATTGGTGTGGCTGACATCATTGCGGTCCTTCCCTTGTCCAGGCGAGGGTCGTGACCAGTTGGCTTGGTGTCAACACCTGATCATCCACCCGTGGCAGACGAGACGGTGAGCGGCGGCCTGGGCGCGATCAACGGTCACTCTGAGACACTTTTTGCGAGACTTTTTGCGCGCCGGAAGTGCCTGCGCAGCCGGGGGTAATGTCGGCAGTGACCAGTCCGGTTGGAGGAGGAGGTCGCCGTGGGCACGCTGCTCTCGGTGGTGATCATAGTGCTGCTGATCGGTGGTGGCGCCGCCTATTACTTCCGCTCCCGGCAAGCCGCCGAGCAACGTGCTCTCGAAGACGCCAAGGCTGAAGCCCGCCGCTGGGTGGAACGGCTCGGCGGGCAGGTTCTCAACCTGGTCGGTACCAATGAACCCGCCAAGCAGGCGCTGGCCGACGCAGGAGAGCGCTACACGGCCGCCAGCTCTCAGCTGGGCTCTGCGCGAACTGCCGCGCAGAGCCGTCTAGCGACCCAAACGGCTTTAGAAGGGCTGTATTACGTACGGGCTGCTCGCTCGGCAATGGGGATGGACCCGGGCCCCGACCTGCCGACGGTATCCGGCCAGAGCGGCGCGGGCTCCGTCACCGAGGACCGCGATGTGACTGTCGACGGCCACGAATATGCAGCCTCACCGCGTCCCAGCGAGCGCACACCGCATTATTTCCCAGGGGGTCGGGTCGCTGGACGGCCGGTGCCTCAAGGCTGGTACAGCGAACCTTGGTGGAAGCCAGCGCTGATCGGCGGTGCCTGGGGATTGGGCTCAGCGCTGCTGTTCAGCTCGTTGTTCTCGGGAATGAGCGGGATCGCATCGGCGCAGGCGTGGGAGCAGGGCTATGACGCTGGGCAGAGCGACGCCTTCAGCGGGGACGGGGGCGGCGACTACGGCAATGCGGCCGACTACGACAACGCCGATTACGGCGGCGATTACAGCGGCGCCGATTACAGCGGTGGCGACTGGGGCGGCGGTGATTGGGGCGGCGGCGACTTCGGCGGCGGTGGTGACTTCGGCGGCGGTGGTGACTTCTAGACCGCCGACCGCTGCTGTTCAGGTAGCGGTCGGCGCTGGCATCGCGGGCACCAGTACAGGTTGCGCCCTGCGTGGCGAGCAGTGACCACTGTGGTACCGCACACCAGGCACGGCTCGCCAGCCCGGCGGTAGACGTAAACCTCGCCGCCATGCCGGTCTTGGCGTGGCATGCGTCCCATGTGTATCGGGTCATGCTCCGGCCGGACGGTGTCGATCCGGCCGCGGTGCACCCCGTCGTGCATCAACTCGACAAGATCCGACCACAGCGCCGCCCACTGATCAGGCCGCAGCTCGTAGCCCGCTTGGAACGGATCCAGCTGGTGGCGGAACAGCACCTCAGCCCGATAGACGTTGCCAACCCCAGCGAGCACTGATTGATCCATGAGCAACGTGGCCAGGGGCGCGCGGGACTGCGAGATGCGCGCCCAGGCCCGGTCCGAGTCGGCGTCACCGCGTAGCGGGTCCGGGCCCAACCTGGCCCTCATCACATCTGTTTCAGCCTCAGTGAGTAGCTCGCAGGCGGCTGGCCCACGCAGATCGGTCCAGTGCGTGGAACCGACCAGCCGCATGCGCACCTGCCCCTGCGGGGGCCGCACCGGCAAGATCGATTCAATGAACGAGCCGTAGAGGCCCAGATGCACATGCACCACAAGATCGGGATCGTAGATGTGGAACAAGTGCTTGCCGTGAGCTTCAGCACGCTGGAGCACGCGTCCGTCGAGCTTTGCGGCGGCCGCTGCAAAGCGGCCCTGCGGGCTGGAAACCGCCACAGGCGCGCCTGCGTAGTTCCGCTGGTGGGCCGCTGCCAGCCGGTGCGTGGTATGACCCTCTGGCATCGCAGTTGTCAGCTCGCAGGAAGCGGGGGCGCCTCACCCGTGGACTCGAAGTCCGAAATCTGTTCGATCCGGCGGATGTGGCGCTCGCCGCCGGAGAAGGATGTGGTGAGGAAGGTCTCAACGATCTTCGCGGCCTCGGCGGAAGCATGCATCCGGGCGCCCACTCCCACTACCTGAGCATCGTTATGCTCCCGGGCGAGCCGGGCGGTCTCGGTACTCCACGCTAGCGCGGCCCGGCAACCTCTGACCTTGTTAGCGGCGATCTGCTCGCCGTTGCCGGATCCACCGATCACCACACCAAGAGTCCCGGGGTCGGCAACCACCCGTCGTGCGGTCTCAATGCAAAACGGCGGGTAGTCGTCGTCGGGGTCGAAGGCGGCGGGACCGACGTCCACCACCTCGTGCCCGAGACTGGTGAGGTGCTGAACCAGAAAAGCCTTGAGCTCGAAACCAGCATGATCCGAACCGAGATAGACGCGCATAGTGACCAACATTGCCACATTGCGCCTCGCGCCAGGCTCCGCCTTCCCCACCATGGAGACCTACCGAGCCAAGTGGGCAGACGTTGACCCCGATATGTCTTTGTGTCTGGAGAACGGGGAAGGGGAACAGTGTGGCGCGGTGGGTGGAGCTGGAGGATGGAGTGCTGGTGCGGCGGTATGCGGAGTTGGATCTGTCCGTCGGCCTGGTGATCGGCAGCCACGCCTGCCTTGTGGTGGATACGCGCAGTGATCCGGATCAGGGTACTGAGCTGCACGTCGCGGTGGGCAAGGTCACCAGGCGACCATGCACCGTGGTGCTCACCCACGCCCACTTCGACCATTGCCTCGGCACAGTGGCGTTTCTTCCGGCAGCGGTGTGGGCGCACGTTCGCTGCCAAGAAGATCTGGCCCGGGGCGGCGCGGCGCAGCACGCCGAGGCACTGGCATGGTCCCGCGCGCAGCAGCTGCCGGATCCGGTACCGGTGCGTCCGATAGTGCCGGACCATCCGGTGATCGACTGTGTGGAACTGGACCTCGGCGATCGGCGGGTGCTGCTGACCCATCCCGGGCGGGGACACACGGACCACGATCTAGCGGTGTGGGTTCCCGATGCTGGTGTGCTGTTCGCCGGCGATCTTGTCGAGCAAGGTGCTGACCCTGACTTCACCGACGCCTACCCACTGGACTGGCCGGCGGCGGTGACCGGACTGCTACGGCTGGACCCCCGCATCGTGGTGCCTGGGCACGGGGATCCAGTTGACACCACATTTGTCACCGCACAGCGCGATGATCTGGCCTCCCTGGCCGGTCTGTGTGAAGCCATCGTGGCCGGAGATCTGGACCATCCAGGCGCTGTCGCTGCCTCGCCGTTCACACCGTCCACGACTCGTGCCGCCCTGTCCCGGCTCCAAGTACCGCTATAGACGTATAGCGGAACTAAGAAGACCCGTTCCTTCCAACGGCTAGCCGGGTGCACAAATCGGTTCTCAAGCTCCCAGGTTAGTTGCGGCTGATTATCAATGGCTGAAGGTGGGTGAGGTCATGCGGGAAGTGCGGGTGAGACCGGTCGTCCGCTACCTGTCACGCGCTGTGGCACCGGTATTACGGTATGCGGCCCTCTACTCGGACACCGCCATGGCGCGGAGCCCGGCACACTCTCGTGTCATCTTCCGCTCTTGTCCTGTTGGCAAAATTGTCAGCTATTGTGAGGTATGTCGGTATTTTTGATCGATGAGGCCGCGAGGCTGCTCGGGGTCAGCAATGACACCGTCCGTCATTGGACCGATACAGGCCAGCTTGCGACCACGGCAACGAAATCAGGACAGTGCGGCGTCGACGGTGCGGAGCTGGCCCGGTTCGCCGCATCGCTGAAGACCGCACCCAGCCACGCGCTGGCACCCGCGCTCGTCTCAGCCCGCAATCAGTTTCCGGGCCTTATCACGAGGGTCATCCGAGATCAGGTCATGACCCAGGTAGAGATCCAGGCGGGACCACACCGGGTGGTATCACTGATACCAACCGAGGTCGTAGACCAACTCAAACTCAAACCGGGAATCCAAGCCGTAGCCTCGGTGATATCCGCCAACGTCATAGTCCACCCGAAGCCCCACGATCGCGCAACCACTCCGAGATGAAGGCAAAGCAGCTCGGTGGTGCCCTGCATTTTCGGTCACGGAACCACCGAAACCCAGCTCCCGGTGACTACGAGAAGTCGGGCTTTTCGTGACGGGTGCGCTTAAGTTCGAAGAAGTGGGGGTAGCTGGCCAGCAAGAGAGCGCCATCGAAAATCTTTCCGGCTTCCTCGCCGCGTGGAATCCGGGACAGCACTGGTCCGAAGAAGGCCACCCCGTCCACGTGGATTGTCGGCGTTCCGACGTCCAACCCAACCGGCTCCATACCGGCCGCATGGCTGGCTCGTAGCTCTTCGTCGTACTCGGTACTCTGCGCTGCGTCAGCGAGCTCCGGCGGTAGCCCCACTTCAGCCAATGCGGCCTCAATCACATCGTCGAGATTTTTGTTGCCCTCGTTGTGGATTCGCCTGCCCATCGCGGTGTAGAGCGGTTCGAGCACCTTCTCGCCATGATCCCGTGCTGCGGCGATGCACACCCGGACCGGTCCCCAGCCCTGCGCAAGTCTGCTCCGGTAGCTGTCGCTGACCTCGCGGCCCTCGTTGAGCACTGACAGGCTCATTACCCGGAAGTGCAAGTCGATGTCCCGCACCTTGGCTACTTCAAGGATCCACCGGGAGGTGATCCACGCCCACGGGCAGCGGGGGTCGAAGTAGCAATCCACCCGTGCGGGCCTGGTCTGGTTGGGGGTGGTGCTGTAGCCGTTGGTCACCGTCATCGCACTCTCCGTTCGTCATCGTGGTACAACCCAAGTGGGTGGCCAGTTCTTCCTTGGGCTAACTCACCTGCAGGCTCGGCAGCACCCATGATTGGATGCCCGAAGATTTCCGATCTGACACCCGAGGTGATCTGTGGCCGTCCCCAACCTCACCCAGCGGCGGGCCGTCGAGCGCGCCGCGCTGATCGACGTCGACTCCTACACCATCGACCTCGACCTCACCGATGGCGCCGGCGGTCCTAGCGACGCTACCTTCCGCACGACCACCACAGTCCGCTTTTCCTGCCGCACCCCGGGGTCGTCTAGCTGGATCGATCTGGTGGCCGGCCGGGTAGACGCAGCGACGCTCAATGGAGCCGCTCTGGACATCTCCGGCTACGACGAGGCTGACGGGATCGGGCTGCCGGCCTTGGCCGCCAGCAATGAGGCCGTCATCGAGGCGGACGGCCGGTATATGAACACCGGCGAGGGACTGCACCGCTTCACCGATCCCGTCGACGGCGGCGTATACCTCTACAGCCAATTCGAAACCGCTGACGCAAAGCGGATGTACGCCTGCTTTGACCAACCAGATCTCAAGGCAGTACACCGGCTGCGAGTGGTGGCCCCCGCCGACTGGGTAGTGATCTCCAACACGCCCTGCGAACGCACCGAACAGCTCGGCAGCGGGGGGGTTCGCCATGTGTTCGCCGCCAGCCCCCGGATCAGCCCGTACATCGTGGCGCTGGTTGCCGGGCCCTACGCGCGCTGGACCGACGAGTACACCGACGCGCAGGGAACAATCCCGCTGGGTATCTATTGCCGCGCTTCGCTGGCCGAGCACATGGACGCCCAGCGTTTGTTCACCGAAACGAAGCAGGGTTTCAGCTTCTACCACGACGCATTCGGGCTGCGATATCCATTTGAGAAATACGACCAGTGTTTCGTGCCGGAGTTCAACGCTGGCGCCATGGAGAACGCCGGCTGCGTAACCTTCCTTGAGGACTACGTTTTTCGCAGCCGGGTCACCCGCTACCTCTACGAGCGGCGCTGCGAAACGGTGCTACATGAGATGGCTCACATGTGGTTCGGCGACCTGGTCACCATGCGGTGGTGGGATGACCTGTGGCTCAACGAATCGTTTGCGACTTGGGCATCGGTCCTGTGCCAGGCCCAAGCCACTGAGTACACCGGCGCCTGGACCACCTTCGCCACCGTGGAGAAAGCCTGGGCCTACCGGCAGGACCAGCTGCCCTCGACTCACCCGATCGCCTGCGAGATCCCCGACGTGCAGGCTGTCGAAGTGAATTTTGACGGCATTACCTATGCCAAGGGCGCCAGCGTGCTGCGCCAGCTGGTCGCCTATGTCGGGCTCAACGAGTTCCTCGCCGGCCTGCGGATCTATTTCACCCGCCATGCGTGGGGCAATGCCACGCTTACCGATCTGCTGGCCGCGCTGGAAGAGGCATCCAGTCGCGATCTGTCCGGTTGGAGCGCGCAATGGTTGGAGACCACCGGAATCAACACTTTGCGGCCGGAATTCACCGTTGATGATGCCGGATCTTTCGTGTCCTTCGCCGTGCTCCAAAGCGGCGCTCGCCCCGGGGCCGGGGAGCTACGCACCCACCGCCTCGCAGTCGGCGTCTACGACGGCGCTGCCGGGGAACCGCTGGTGCGCACCCATCGTGTGGAACTCGACGTCAGTGGCGAACGTACGGACGTTCCGGAGCTGGTCGGTGTGCCCGCAGGCCAGCTGGTGCTGGTGAACGACGATGACCTCACTTACTGCGCGATGCGACTCGACGAGACCTCCCTGGCAACGCTGGTTAACCGGATCGGCGACATCACTGAATCACTACCGCGCTCGCTGTGCTGGTCGGCAGCTTGGGAGATGACCCGCGACGCCGAATTTAAAGCCAGGGACTTTGTCGCGGTGGTACTGAACGGATTGCCCGCCGAGACGGAGGTGGGCGTCGTGCAGCGGTTGTTGGCACAGGCGCAGCTCGCCCTCTCGTCCTACGCCGACCCAACCTGGGCGAGCGAAGACGGCTGGCCTCGATTCACCAGCACGCTGATGAGCCTCATCGGCACCGCAACGCCCGGCTCCGACCAGCAGCTGGCTCTGGTCAATGCGCTGACCGTGGCACTGCTGGGCAAGCCCGAGCTGGATGCGCTAGCCGGTTGGTTGACCGGCGATGGCGTACCCGACGGACTAGTGGTCGACACCGACCTGCGCTGGCGATTGCTGCAGGCTCTCGCTGCTCACGGCATCGTGACGGACAATGAGATCCGCGCCGAGCAGGAACGCGATCCGACCGCGACCGGGCGCCGACAAGCCGAGCGAGCTCGGGCTCTCCTGCCTACTCCCGCGGACAAGGAACGCGCGTGGGAGCGGGCAATGCGTGACGATGAGCTGCCCAATGCCATCAGCGAGGCGATTATCGGGGGGTTCAACCATCCCGCGCAAAAACAGCTACTGACGCCATACCTGGAACGGTATTTCGCTGAGATCGCCGAGGTGTGGAGCCGGCGGACCTCCGAGCGCGCACAATCCTGCGTCCTCGGTCTGTTTCCGTCCTGGGTCATCGAGCAGCGCTGTGTAGACGCTGCCAACGCCTGGCTGGAGACGGGTGAGCACCCGCCTGCCCTACGCCGGCTAGTTTCAGAGGGCCAGGCTGGAGTCGTTCGGGCATTGGCTGCCCGGGCCTGTGACGCGGGCAGCTCATAACTGGCGAGGCGAGCTCACGCTCGCCTCGCCGTTCATGACTCGGTGTGATCGGCCAGCATGCGCAGGCCCGAACTCAGGCCGCCCGCGAGGTCTCCGCCTTTGAACGAGGAGATCATGCTTTCCACTGCCAGCTTGCAGCCGCGATCAGGGAGGCGATTGGCGGCATTGCAACCGGTGACCACCTCAACGACTCGTTGACCAGGTGAGACAGCCACGAGCACGGCATCATCTGCCCGCTCCCCCAGCGAATCGTGCAGCTCCTCGGCGCGGGTCCGGGTGTCCGGACCTAGATCCCCGAGATAGATCCCGAAGTGCAAACGTGCGCTGCGGCTGGCCCAGACCAACATGTCGTCCAGTGTGGCCAGCTGCGAGCGGGTAAAAGGCAGCGTGCGCAAGACGGGCCGGAATTGCCGCGCGGCAGAAATCCGTCCGGTGCCGACGACTGCCTCACCGGCGGCCAACTCTGGCTGGTATCCATCGTCTTGGTGATGCCCACGCCGCACCGGATCCGCGTGGTGATCATTACCAGTTACCATGGGCACCTCCACGGGCTCCACCGGATCCGCCAGGGTGGTGCCGGCCTGCCACGCCGTTGCGCCAAGCCTCCGGATGCGCCGTCCACAACACCGGGTGATAACTCCACTTATCGCCGGGACGGTAGCGGCGCGGTCGCGCGAACGTTGTCCGCAGCGTCAGCAGCCCTAACACAACCATGATGGCCAGCGGCACACCTGCCAGGATCAGGACGACCTCCACCGATGTCACGAGATCACGGTAGCTGACCGGCGCCAACCGGCGCCTCACCAGGTAGGCGGTCTGCGGTGCACCCATGGTCGGGCGCGCTCAAGCTGCCCGGCCAGCGCCAGCAGGGTGGCCTCCCCGGCCGGCCGGCCCACTAGCTGCACACCCACCGGAAGCCCCTCGTCGGTCCAGTGCATCGGCAGGCAGATGGCCGGCTGCCCCGTCACGTTATACAACGCCGCGTAAGGGATGAAACGCTTTTGCCGTTCAAAATTGTCCGGCGGGGGTACCGAAGTGAACCATCCAATTGGCCGAGGAAGCTGGGCCAAAATGGGCGTGACCACCGCATCGAATTCCGCGTGCGCTTTGATAGCGGCCCGACCCGCGCTTTGGACTTGCCCCATTGCCTGCAGCAACTCCGGCCCGCTGACCACGGCTCCCTGCGCACGTAACCACTCTGTGAAGGGCAGCAGCGCGCCCCGAGCATTTTCGGGCACTGGCATCGACGTCGCGCCCACTGCCCACAATTTTTCGAATGACGGCAGCAATACCTCAGCGTTATACGGCGAAGTGGTATCTACCACTTCATGACCCAAGGCGGCCAGCAGGGTAGCGGTATCTTCCCAAGCCCGACGGCATTCGGGCGCAAGTTCAACACCTGGCAGTGGGGAGTCAGCGTAGCGCCCGATGCGCAGCCGTCCGGGCTCTGCGCGGGAGCACTCAAGGAAACTTTGTCCCGGCGGTAGTGGTGGTGCAACCACCGGTTCAGCCGGGCACGGCACCGCCATGGCATCAAGCAGCGCAGCGACGTCATCAACGGTGCGGCCTAACGGACCTAGCACTGAGAGCAAACTCACATCACCTGCCACCGGTCCACGGGATACGCGGCCTCGACTCGGTTTGAGCCCGACCAACCCGCAGGCCGCTGCGGGCCCACGAATCGAGCCACCACCGTCGCTAGCTTGCGCGAAAGGCACCAACCCAGCGGCCACCGCGGCGGCCGCCCCGCCGGAGGAGCCTCCAGCCGACCTCGTGGTGTCCCAGGGCGTTACCGCAGGCGGCAGGCTGGCCGGCTCGGTGTAGCAGGTCAGCCCGAACTCAGGGGTGCTGGTTTTGCCCAGGCTGATCGTGCCGGCAGCGGCCAGAAACCCCACCACGTCATCGTCGGCAGGGGGCAGGTATTGGGCGTAGACGGTCGATCCGAAAGTGGTGCGCACGCCTGCGGTGGCGGTCAGGTCCTTGATCGCGGTAGGCACTCCCAGCAGCGCCGGCAGCGCATCCGGATCAGTGCGGGTCACCAGCACATCGGCGGCCCGCGCAGCATCCATCGCCCGGTCAGCGGTAACCGTCACGAACGCGCCCAGCTGATCGTTTTTGTCCCCGACCCGCTGCAGGCAATGTTCAACGAGCTCGCTCGGGCTGACTTCGCGGCGGCGTACCGCTGCGGCTTGCTCCAGGGCGGACAACTCGTGCAGATCAGCCACGGAACCAAGCCTACGGGCGCGGCGAGGGTTGGTAGCCGTTACAAGCAGGTCCAGCCCGGGTCGGTGGCTCTTGAAGAGCACCCAACTCAGGCGACCTCGCCGAGGTAGGGCAGCCACAGCGGGTCGGCATCGGGCACCGTGGCCAGCAACCGCCAGTGCTGCCCCCGCGGCGCGCGCGGCACCATCCGCAGTTTCCAGCCCAGCTCGCTGAGCAACCGATCGGCCTTGCGGTGATTGCACAACGAACAGCACGCCACGCAGTTTTCCCAGCAGTGCTCACCGCCGCGGCTGCGCGGCACTACATGGTCGATGGTCTCCGCGCGGGCTCCGCAATAGCCACAGCGGTAACGATCCCGGTGCATCAATGCCGCCCGGGTCATGGGTACCCGCGCCCGGTAAGGGACCCGCACGAACGTGACCAGTTTGATCACCGAGGGGGCCAGGACACTGGCTGTCGCGGAGTGCAGCACCAGGCCCGCAGCGTCGTCGTGCACGACATCGGCCTTGCCGCAGACGACCAGCACGATGGCACGGCGCAACGGCAGCGCAGTCAGGGGCTCAAAACTGGCGTTGAGCAGCAACACCCGGCGCCGTCCCCAGGCAGGCGGGCCGGTGGCCGGAGGTGTGGTGGTTCTGTCGAGAAGCCCGGTTGAGGTTCCAGGGCGCGAGGCGATCTGCTGGTCCGCCCCCGCTGGGTGACCCTCCGGGCTGGGTTGTCGGTCGTGCACGCGACCACCTCCGCCAGTTCGCGGGACTAGTCCACCATAGAGGGCCGTCATGACGCACCTATCAGATAGCGCCGCGTGTCGGTGATAACAGCGCCGGCTGGGCGCTTCCGCCGGCCGAGCGGCAACCTGACCAGAGATACAGTCCGGGCGGATGACCGGAGGTACCTATCAGATGATTGGCCAACTGATGGCGCAGCCAGACTGCTCCCGTGATGAGGGCTCGTGGTGCGCGCGCATCTACCAGCTCACGCACAACGACCTGGCATCGCGCTACGCCGACACCGTCGTAGGCGCCGGACTGCACATCTTGCTCATCGTCGCGCTCGCCGTGCTGGTGCGCTGGTTGGCGCACCGGACGATCAACCGGTTGAGCGAGGTGACCGCGGAGGGACCGCCACCCGGATTGCTGCGTCCCCTGCGCGAGCGGGCGCCGGAGTCCTGGCGCAGCACCGGCCAGCTGTCAAAACGTCGATCGCAACGGGCGCGCACCATCGGCTCGGTACTGCGCTCCGGTACGACGTTCGTGGTCTATGGCGTGGCATGCACCTTGGTGCTGGGCGAGTTGGGGATCAATCTCGGACCGATCATTGCCTCGGCCGGCATCGTGGGCATCGCTTTAGGATTCGGCGCCCAGAACCTGGTCAAGGACTTCCTGTCCGGAATGTTCATGCTGGTCGAGGACCAGTACGGGGTCGGCGACGTGGTCGACCTTGGCTCAGCCACCGGCAAGGTGGAAGCAGTCGGCCTGCGAGTGACCACTCTGCGAGATACCAAAGGCACCGTCTGGTACGTCCGCAATGGAGAGGTACTGAGAGTGGGCAATTCCAGCCAAGACTATTCCATCGCCGTGGTTGACCTGCCCGTTGGACACGATGCAGACATCCCGGAAGCAACTGAACTGGCCAGCCGCACTGCCACGGAACTCACCGCGGAGGGCAGCCCGCTGGCCGATGACGTGCTAGAACCACCGGAAGTGCTCGGCGTCGAGTCGATCAGCCCAGACGGCATAACGCTGCGGATCACCGCCAAAGTGCAAGCCGGACGGCAGTGGGTGGTGCAGCGGGCCCTGCTGGCCGGCCTCAAGGAGGCCTTCGCCGAGGCCGGGATTCCGCCGCCCTCGCCGGCTAGTTACACGCCGTCGCCCGCCGGTCAGGCCGTCCCGCCGTCGTGATACTGGTCCGTAAGTTGGTTGCACAAGGCAGGATGAACAGGTGGCTGCACCAGACACTTTTTACCAAGCCGTCGGCGGTGAGCCGACGTTTCGCCGGATCGTCGGTCGTTTCTACGAGCTCGTAGCGCGAGATGAGGTTTTGCGCCCGCTCTACCCGGGCGAGGATTTAGGCCCTGCTGAGGAACGCCTGCGGCTGTTCCTCATGCAGTACTGGGGTGGCCCACACACCTACTCCGAGTCGCGGGGGCACCCGCGGCTGCGGATGCGGCACGCTCCGTTCCGGATAGGACCGGCCGAGCGCGATGCCTGGTTGCGTTGCATGCGCATCGCAGTGGATGAAGCCGGGCTCGATGACGAGTACCGCACGGTGCTGTGGAATTACCTGGAGATGGCCGCAAACAGCCTGCTGAACTCGCTGGTCTGACGACGTCCGCCGCGACTGTCCTGCCAGATTTTGTCTGGTGCGCCGCGCGGACCACCGCCGCTTGGCCCCGGGGATTCGGACTGGTGGCGCGATGCCGTCGTTTACGAGGTTTACGTCCGTTCTTGCACAGACGCTAACGGGGACGGCGTAGGGGATTTGGAGAGTGGCGCAGCCGACCGCGACGGCGGCGATTACGCGGGATCATGCCGCCGACCCACTAGGCCAGCACCTTCGGCGGACCTGCCTGGACCCGGCTGCGCCTTTCCGAACGACAAGGGCCAGTGGAGGCAGCGGGCCGCTGCCGCCAGGCAACGACGCCTGGCCTCGGGATACTGCTGTCTGGCCGATCTGACCATGTGTTGAGCTGGCACGTGCTGGTTTGGGCAGGTCTCATCCGAACCGGTCAGACAAGCAACGGCAACGCAGCGCGCCGGCGTCGCAAGACGGCACCGTAGCGGGCATCCAGCCGCAGCCAGGAGTCGGTGGCCCAGACTCGGACGGTTTCCGCTGCAGTCCTGCCCACGAAACCCATACCGGATAGCGCGAACAGGCAGCGTAGGGGCACTCCCACGTGCAACCCTGCACCGCTGACAGTGATCACTTTCTGGTCTAGGAGGTCTGCTGGCGGACCACCGTGCCGACTGGCGGTGGCCCTTGCGACCGCAGCGCCCTGGCCGGCGAGATCGGCGAGCACTTCAGCAGGCACCTGATCCACTGCACGCCAGCCCCGTTCGGGCGGGAGCGCGCAACGCCACAGCACATCTTGTGCCTGGCCCGGATCGACCACTGTCTTACCGGCTACCGCCATTGCGGCAAGCAGATCTGTTCCCTTGATGGTGAGATCGCCGGGATGCATCCCGCCGCACACTGAACGGGTCACCAGCGCATCGAATGGGGTGGCCACCCAGACGTGCAGCCGGCTGCCCGCAGTTCGCAACCGTACGAGTGCTTCGCTGTCGAGACGGACCGCCCGGGCCACGAAGACGCCGAGATCAGCTCGCTCGGCAGGATCTGCAATGTACAGCTGCGCCATCATCACACGCCGTCTCGAAAGTCGGCCAGAAATTCTCGTTCGGCAGGCAACAGCCGGCGGGGCCGCGCCGCCGCGGTGTCGTAAGGGGCCAGCTGAGTGCGCGCAGTGACCGCATACCCTTCGGTGCCCGCAACGGCATAATCCAAGGAGAACGAGGCAACGCGCAGCTCACTGACCCACAACCGTACCCGCACAGGGCTGGCCGCATAGACCAACGGCTGCCGGTAACGAACCGCTAGTTCGACAACAACCACCCCCGTGGCCAACGTTTGGGCACCTCGTTCTGCGCCTTCACCGAAGAGGAGCACTGTGCGCGCTTCCTCTAAGAGCGTGACCACGCAGGCATTGTTGACGTGTCCGAAAACATCCATGTCCGACCAACGCACTGCCACGTCGGTGGTGAATACCGCCAACTGCCTGCCCCCAGTCGGCCCGCGTATCAGTGTCCCAGGGAATGAACGCTTCGGTCGTACTGGACCAGTACTAATCGCCGGCCGCGGATCGATGGCCCCTGTCCGGGGGAGCCCATCGCGGATTTCTCTCAGGGGGGATCCACCGCGGTTCCGCGGTGAGATCCGGTAGCCGCAGTAGCGGGTTGGTGATCGCCTCGGATGAATCTGTTTGGTTTGCTTGCCCGTGACTCGTATCCGGAGCCAATACCAGCCCGGTTGCCCAACGTGTGCTTCCTGCGCCGTAGCTAGGCAAGTCTCGGCTGGTTTCCTCAGCTACGTTGGAGCCGTCAGTACGCCCAGTTCCGGTAGCAGAGGCGTCAGCCTGAATTTCGCGGCTTTCCTGGTAGGCGGCGAGCGCCTCGGCGAGCAGATCACCTAGGCCCATCTGTCGGCTCTCGCGCGGCTCGGCCGACGCATCGCCCACCGTCTCCCATTCCAGTGCTCGTGGCGTGGGGGCCGGTGGCGGTCCGAGCGCCGAGAATTCCCGGCGGGTCACCGGGTGGCTTTCGGTGTCCTCAACGAAGGCCCGCCTGGCGGACCGGCCAGTGGCGTCATCCTGGGCGTCATCCTGCGAGGCCTCCGCTGAGCCCGCTGGCGGCGAGCCCGCTGACGGCGAGATCAGCATGCGGTTAGTTGGCGTTGGCGGCGGTGATGCATCGTCGCTGTCTGTAGCGTGGCGATAAGTCGCGCTGTCCTGCTCGGAAGCACTGTCTGGTGGCTTGGGCGTCTCGGCAGTATCGCGTTGCTCTCTACGATCCCCTGCAGGTTCCTCGGCGCGTCGCCGCCCCGAGCGCCCCGCGGACAAGGCTGATGGGGGAAGCAGGTCACTTACCGACAACACAGTCCCGGCAGTACCGCGGCGGTGCCGGGCTCTGGATTGCCAGGAATCAAGCCTGGCTGGTGACTCATCCGGCACTGCATTGGTCTTTTTGCTCCCTGGCTCAACCGCAGTCACCTCCGGAGCCACCAGCGAGATGTCCGCTGCGGTGGACACCGGTAGCTCAGCAGTGTGCCCGACGGCGTCCTGGTCCTCAGCCACGCTGTCGGCAACGGCTGTCCCGGCAACCGTGACCGGAAGAACCGCTTCCTGCGCAACGTCCGGCTCGACGACATCTGCCGCACTGAGCTGCACCTGCACGTCCTTGGCGCCGGCAACCTGGTGTGCCAGGGACTCGACGATAATGTCGACGGGTATCGGTCCGGTGTCCGCATCAAGTCCGCCGCTACCCGTTCCCGCATTGCCGAGCAGCTCGGCGACCTCGCGGAGCAGGCGCGTTTCCTCCCGGCGGGCGGTTCCGAAATGACTCCGCAGGGTAGCGCGCGCGTCGTCCACATCCTGCCGATGGCGAAGTTCGGCGGCTCGCGCTGCACGCATGCAATGCAGGGCGTCGGCGAACTCATCACGGGCTTCATGCACGTGAGACAGGCCCTCGAGGCATTCAGCGAGGACCGCGTCGAGTCCGTAGCGTTGCGCGCCTTCCACCGCGTCAGCAAGCAGCGTCAGCGCTGGTTCATGGCGGCCTTCGGCCAGATGTACCTGGGTGGCCAGGGCTAACCGCAGCCTGCCGACCGCGGCAGCGGCGGCAGCCCGCACCGTACGGCGCAGCAGCGGCCGCACTTCCAGCAGCGCGGTCTCACCCTCGCCGCGAGCGAGCAAGCTGAGCGTCAGCTCAAGCATCAAGCGGGCACTCACCTCGCCGCTATCGTGATCAGGATCGGCTAGGCCAGCCAGCAGCTCGCGCCCCTCCCGAGCCTCCGCCTCGGCGGCTGCCACATCGCCCTGGGCACGGTGATAGGCCGCGTGAGTCGCCCGAACCGCTGCCCGCAGCAACAGCGCGGTGTCGTGATCAAGATTCGGATCCTCGCGATACAGCTCGTCAGCTTCCTCAAGCGCCAGTGCCACGAGGTCACCATCGCCGAGCGCACCAGCCGCCTCGGCAACAGCCACAAGTGCCCCACCTCTGAGCACAGGAGCAACGTCATCACCAGCCGCCAGCACTGCATGCACCGCGTCGAGCGCGGTAGCGGGCTCCCCCAGCGCGGTCGCGCAATGCGCTAGTTCCACCTGCAGTTCATGCCAAAGCCCCTGAGGAGCGGCATTGTCCCGGATCGCCGGTAGGAGGCGGTGCGCCGCTTCCCCGTACCGACCAAGCCGGTTGAGCGCGAATACTGCGATGTGATCTGCGCGGAGCACAGCCATTGTGTCGTCCTGCGCCGCAGTCACCGCCCGATCTGCCAGCAAGAGCGCTAGCTCGGGCGCCCGCCAACGCAGCAACATCGCCGATTCCACTAGCGATGCGGCCTCACCCCCGTTGGGGCTTCCGGTGGGCGTCATGCCAGCGCGGACCTCGTGCGCCGTGCTACTCACCTCCCACCCCCATCGCAGTCGCCGATCATCAACCATCCCATCCGGGTCAGTCGCGGGTCAGTCTGCGGTAGGTCACGCGATGTGGTCGCGCCGCCTCCGCTCCGAGTCTTTCGATCTTGTGCTGCTCGTAGGCCTCGAAGTTGCCTTCGAACCAGAACCAGGAAGCGGGATTCTCCTCCGTGCCCTCCCAACTGAGAATGTGGGTCACTACCCGATCCAGGAACCACCGGTCGTGGGAGATCACCACGGCGCAACCGGGGAACTGTTCCAGCGCGTTCTCCAGCGAGCTCAGTGTCTCCACATCGAGGTCATTGGTAGGCTCATCGAGCAAGATCAGGTTGCCACCTTGCTTCAGTGTGAGCGCCAGGTTAAGTCGGTTGCGTTCGCCGCCGGACAGTACCCCAGCCGGCTTCTGCTGATCAGGCCCCTTGAAGCCGAAGGCGCTGACATACGCCCGTGAGGGCATCTCGGTGTTACCGACCTGGATATGGTCCAATCCGTCCGAGACCACCTCGAAGACGGTCTTGTTGGGATCGATGCCGGCGCGCTGTTGATCGACGTAGGACAGCTTCACCGTGTCGCCAATCCGGACCATGCCCGAATCGGGCTTTTCCAAGCCGACGATGGTCTTGAACAAGGTTGTCTTACCGACGCCGTTGGGGCCGATGACACCGACGATGCCGTTCCGAGGCAGCGTGAACGACAGGTCTTTGATCAGCAGGCGATGGTCGTACCCCTTGTCCAGGTGCGACACCTCCACCACGACATTTCCCAGCCGGGGCCCGACTGGGATCTGGATCTCTTCGAAGTCCAGCTTCCGACTGCGCTCGGCTTCGACCGCCATCTCCTCATAACGCTGCAGTCGGGCTCGAGATTTGGCTTGCCGAGCTTTTGCCCCCGATCGAACCCAGGCGAGCTCGTCGCGCAGGCGCTTTTGCAGCTTCTGATCCTTCCGGCCCTGGACGGCGAGGCGGTCGGCCTTCTTCTCCAGGTATGTGGAGTAGTTACCCTCGTAGGGGTACGCCCGGCCACGGTCGAGCTCGAGGATCCATTGCGCGACGTTGTCCAGGAAGTACCGGTCGTGGGTGACTGCCAGGACCGCACCCGGATAGCCGGCCAAGAACTGCTCCAACCACAGCACACTCTCTGCGTCGAGGTGGTTGGTGGGCTCATCGAGTAGAAGAAGGTCAGGTTTGGACAGCAGCAGCCGGCACAGTGCAACCCGGCGTCGCTCTCCACCGGACAAGTGGCTCACCGGCTCGTCGGGTGGCGGGCAGCGCAGGGCGTCCATAGCCTGCTCCAGCTGGGAGTCCAGATCCCATGCGTCGGCGTAGTCGAGTTCCTCCTGGAGCCGGCCCATCTCATCCATGAGCGCATCGGAGTAGTCGGTGGCCATCGTCTCGGCGATCTCATTGAACCGGTCTAACTTGGCCTTGGTATCCCCCAAGCCTTCCTCCACGTTGCCCAGCACAGACTTGTCCTCGTTCAACGCGGGTTCTTGCTCGAGGATGCCCACGGTCGCCCCCGGCGCCAGGAAAGCTTCCCCATTGTTCGGTTGGTCAAGCCCGGCCATGATCCTGAGCACGCTGGATTTGCCGGCTCCGTTAGGGCCGACCACGCCGATCTTCGCGCCGGGGATGAACGCAAGCGTGACGCCGTCAAGGATGACCTTGTCGCCGTGCGCTTTACGCACTTGCTTCATGGTGTAGATGAACTCCGCCACGGCCGCGATCGTAGAGGGAAGCGCCGGGGCAGGGCAGCGCGGCCGACCGCCGCTCCACCCTGGCGCTGACCGCTCAGGCGGATGCCGGAACCAGCGGGCGGGCCGCCTCGGCTAGATCAGCGAGGGTCACCTCGCCTGGCGGCACCGCATCGTCGCCCAGTTCTGACATGAACCCTGCGGGAGATGGTGGGGAGTTGTCCTCTCCAGCGCGGGGTCGCTGCTCCCGGCGCTTGTGGACCGTGGCCGTGCAGCGAGCCAGGTCGGGTCCGATCGCGGTCGCCTCTAATTCGACGACCGATCGGCGCTCACCTTGTTCGGTGGTCCACTCGCGAGTGCGCAGCTTGCCCCTGACAATCACCGGGTCGCCCTTGACCAGGGAGGCAGCATTCTCGGCGAGCCTGCGCCAGCAGCTCGCCGACAGGTACAGGCTTTCCCCGTCCACCCATGATTCCGAGGCGCCATCAAACCGACGCTCGTTGCAAGCAACCCTGAAATTGAGCACGAGCGTCCCGTCTGGACCGACCCGGCGCGGTCGCATGTCGGTGACCAACGTTCCCACCACGGTTACCGGTGTCTCTTTCATCTCATTTGACCCTTCTGCGCACTGTCCCCGCTGCTGGCGGGGAGCCGACCTGTCGGGCGGTAGGACCCAGGCTGCGCCGCCGGAATGGACGCCGCTAGCTGGCCATGATCGGCATGTGGATGGCTGGATGGCTGTGTACAACTGGATCGGCGTGGCCAGGCGAACTGCCGGAATGTCAGGGTGCGGTGGTATTTCACGCGCCCCAGTCGGGTAGTAACGATCGACGGTGGAGTACCAGAGGTGCTTCGTTAGGATTGCCACTATGGAGCGAGCTTTTGGCTTGGAAATTCCCCGCACGCTAAAAGAAGTCTGTGATCCTCGCCGTCTAGCTCTGATTGTCTATGACATGCAGATCGGCGTACTGCGCCAGATCAAGGACACGGATGCAGTGGTCAAGCGTGTCGTGGAGGTGCTCGACGCGGCTCGCTCAGCTGGCGTCCGGGTGGTGTTTGTCCGGCACCTGTCGATGCCCAAGGAACTGATGGGGGTATTCCAGCTGCGCATGGCGATGACTTGGCAATGCGTCGACTCGGTGGCGGAGGTCAACCCATGGTTCCTGCGCGACTCGCCTGGTTTTGATCTCACTCCGGAGCTGGCACCTCGCGCCACCGAGGCGGTCTTCGACAAGATCACGATGTCTGCTTTCGAGGGCACGCCTGTCGACATCGTGCTGCGCGACTGCGGCGTCAACGCCTTCGCCATCGTGGGCGTCGCCACCGAGGTGGGTATCGAGCCGACCGTGCGCCACGGCGCGGACCTCGGTTACATCCCGGTCGTGGTGACGGATGCTTGCGGCGCTGGGAATGAGGATGCGGCCCGCCGATCCATCGACAGCCTGCGGTTCACCGGTGACGCCTTGTTCACCGACTCGGCTACCTTCTGCCGGTTGCTGCGCGGTGACTGATGCGATGCGGGCTCGAAACTGGGGTTGATCGGCCAGGCTCGTAACCAGCTATATGCCGCGCTGGCTGCCATATGCCGGCAGGTGCTCGCTAGTCTGCTCACGAGCGCCAACTCGTGCCACGCCCCCGTAGCTCAGCCGGATAGAGCAAGCGACTTCTAATCGCTAGGCCGCAGGTTCGAATCCTGCCGGGGGCACGTACAGCATCCACATAAGCGCTGGGCATGGCTTGACTAGGTGCTGCTGTGCTCGGTTCGTTGATCGTTTGGCTGATGTCTTCGACGGTACCGACGATCTGGGGCATGGTGTCCGCGGGTAGCCGGATGCTGATGGCCACGTGGTTGCCGTCGTCGGAGAGGCGCACGGTGAGGTTGGTGGCCTCGAACAGTCGCCGCAGCAGTGCCTCGGGCGCGGCGGATAGGTTGGCGGTCAGGTAGGGCAGGGCGTCGAGCAAGTCCACCTCAGCAGCGTCTGGGCGGATGGTGGGGTCGGTGGCGTCCAAGGTGGCGAGGGCGGACAGGGCGGCGAGACGTTCGGCGTCTAGGTCGTTGTAGGTGGACCGTAGGGCGCGGGTGAACGGATCGTCAGGGTCACCGTCTTGGGCTTGGCGCAGTATCGAGTTTTGGCGTCGGGCGACGTCGGCAAGTCGTCGGTGCAGTCGTTGGCGGTCGGCGGCACGCGCTTGTGCTTCCCGGTCATCCACGGTGGCCAAATCGGCAGCGAGAATGGGGCGGCGTTGCCGACCGAACACCCGGTCGGCGAAGAAGCCGGACACGGCGTCGAGGACGGCGTCTTCCCGCAGGTACACGGCCTTGGGATGTCCGGCGTATTTGTCGGGCCGTCCTCGGTTGTTGTTTTTGGGCCAGCACGTGTAGTAGGCGGCGTGGTGGCGTTGGTTGCCGTACATGCGTCGCCCGCAGGCGCAAAACAGCATTCCCCGCAGTAGGTAGGTCCGGCGGGTTTGGGGATGTCGGTTGGGTTGGTTGTCATCGCGTGATCCGCGCCGGGCTTGACGTTGTGCGTTGAGTTCATCGTACAGCCATTTGGGGATCAGCGGCTCGTGTGCTGGTTGGGCAGACCACACCCATTTGATCGGGTCGTTGACCTTGCCGTCCCGAGCGAGACGCGCGCCGATTGAACACCTGGTATCCGGTGTATTTCGGATTCCGCAGAATCTCATACACCGAGGTTTTGCCCCAGGCGCCCCGGGCGCGGGTTTTTCCCGGCGGGATCGGCGGCGGGTATCGGGCGGGGTCAGCGTTGAGGCGTTCGGCGATGGTGTCATATCCCAGCCGGTCGTGGTAGCGCCACAGCGCGATCTGGGTCACCGTTTCCGCAAGTGCGCCATCGGGTTCCAGGCGGCTTTTGGTTTGTCCTTTGTCGGCTTTGGCTGGGTTGGGGTGTCGGTAGGTCTTGGCCCGGTAGCCGTAGGGCGGTTTGCCGATGTTCCAGCCTTCGCGGACGTGGGTGCACAACCCACCCCAGGATTGTTCCAGGGTGTTGAGCACCTCGTATTCGGCCACCGACTGATTGATGCGCCGCTGAAGAATCCGCTGGGCACGACTCCCGGTGAGCGTGATCGGCTCGTTGGCGGCGAACAACGGGACCCCAGCGCGTTCCAAGGCGCGCTCGATGGGCAGGCCGCCGGGCACCACCAGCGACCAGCGGTGCCGCCGGACCGCGCTGCACGAGTCCCCGAAGCCGCCGAGGTAGATTTCGTCCTGGTAGCCGATGGTGTCCCGCCGACCAACCAGTGGCCCGTCCTCGCCCGGCGCGATCCGGCAGAAGGCGAACCCAGCGGCTTTAGCGGCGTCCAGCAGCCGCTTCGCGGCCAGCAACTCGGGGCTGTCGGTGCTCATGCCCGCCATCCCCAGGGCAAGACAGAGTAGTAGTTGCTGGTGCCGATCACCGCGGTGGGTAAGCAGCCGCCGCTGCCTTCCCAGGCCCGCGTGCGACAGCACGGACGCCGCCATCCCGAGTGGCGCTTCACCAGCACGCCGTGCCCAGCCAGTCGGTTCCATTACCCGCCGCGCCAACCGCCGACATGTTCCGTGGGCCGGATACGTTGCGCAGGCGCTGCGCCCGGACGGTCACCGCGCCAACCCGGCCGGCGCCACCAGCCGCGCCCGCAGCGTCGGTAAGCCCGACCGACTGCTCGGCCACCACGATCACCTGCAGCAAGACCACCGTTGCGACAAGACGATCAAAGCAGCGCCGGTGTTGGTCGCTCACCGCGCATCGCCGAGCTGGCAAGCCGGGCACATCTGGAGCGCGTCCGGTGGCGACGACAGGCAGGCCGGGACGCCGTCGAGCGGGTGCACTACTGGTTGGAAGGTCAGCCCGCACATCGCACGCACCGTGCCGTCTGCGGCTAGTGCTGCAGCCCGGTGGGTGTCTTCATCCTGGTAGCTGCGTAAATACCAAGTCAGGGCTGTGTCAGTGGCTCGGGTGGTCACGATCGACAGCCTGAACGCGATCACCGAGTACGCGATAGGACGCCGTGTCCTACCGGTGCACGCCGATCCGTTTAGCGAGCTGGCGCAGGGGTGTGGACTTGCGTCGTTCGGCGGCCAGCAGGTCAGCGACCACCGAACGCACCAGGGTTTGATGCCGTATCCAGTCCGGTGCCATGCCCTCAGCGGTCAGCAGCAACGCCAAGGCTTGGTCCTGCTGGCCCAGGTTCGCGTGGGCGCACGCTCGGTCGGTCAGGTGCCGGCAGCGGGCAGCCAGCGGCAACCCCGGATTGGTTGGCATTCGGGCCGCAACATCGAGGGCTGCTGGGTAGTCCTCGGTGACCACGTGGACATCCACGGTCTGCATGGTGACCTGGCAAGGACCAAAGGGGGTTTCGTAGTCGACCCGGTCGAAACCCACTCGTTGCGCTACCTCACCGGCAGATTGCAGGAACTCTTTCGCTTGTGCACGCCGGCGGTCGCGGGCCGCAGCGGTGGCCGCGGTGACCAGCAGCGACCCATACGCCGACAAGCCCTGGGCATCGACTTGTCCGTGCGGTTCGATGGCTTCGGCAGTCCCGATCGCCACCCGCTCAGCATCGGTGAACCGCCCACTGACCATCAGCTGCCAGCTCAACGAGCCCTTCAGCGCCGCGGCAAACAACGCGTCATCGCCGCTGCCGGCCAGGTCGATAGCACGCCGTATCGCCATGAACGCGGCGTCGGGCTGCAGCAGGTGGATCAGGGTGCTCCCCGCTACCCAATAACCCCAGGCCAGCTGCTCGGCGGCTTGCGCACGTGTGGTGGTATTCGCGGTGTGCAACAGGGCGCGCAGCCCGATCAAGGCCTGCGGGATCAGCCCGGTCAGCTCCTCGTATTTGCCGCCCCAATACGCGCCCCACAAATAGGTGACTGATCGCTCGGCATCCCGCAGCGATAGCGGCTCACCGTCCACGTCACCGAGCAGATCCCCAACATCGGCCACGGCGTGCCGTAATGCCACCACACCGGCATCCGGCGCAACCTCGGGTATGTTGTCCCGGCCTAGTAACTCACCAAGGTCAACATCGAGCGCCGAGGCGATGCGGTGCAGGCTCCCGATCGAGGCAGTGTGCCGACGGCCCTGCTCCAGCTTGCGGACCAAGTCGGTGGACACCCCAGCCGCCGCGGCCAGATCATCCTGCGTCATCAAAGCGTCACTCCGCAGCCGCCTGATGCGCGCGCCGATCGACCACCCTTGATCAACGTCCACAACAGCCCTCATCTCGCCAAGATCAATCCCTCACGCAGACCAGGCTAGCGTCACCGACCCGGCCTGAATTAAGAACGCCGCTCGGCCACGTGACCAAACCCAACCACTGAATTTCGTCGGCAACGGCGAGGGGATACGGGATGTGGGGAGCGCTTCTGCTGACCTGTATCGGGCACTGCTCGGACACCAGTTCGAAAAACTTGCTAAAACCATGACAACACCGCTACCGATCCGACCACCACACAACTACCACAGCTCTTCATTGATCAGTGCTGGCGACTACAAACGTCCCTGGCTTGGTCCTGGATCACCCCACGCCGCACCCAGCTCTGCTGTCAACGGGCCGTAGTAGCCTGCGACCTGCTCTGATGCCGATACCGTAGTAGGGCGGTACCGCTTCGGTAGTACCCGGATCCGGCTGACCATTCCACAGTTTAGCCCAGCATGCAGGCCGCTCCGACATAAAGAGGAAAAGTCAGACCGATCTCTTCGAGGCACACCCGAAACGTCCACCGGCACGCCCACCGTCCGCGCGTGACGCTTACCGCAGGCCAATGAACGCGAGCATGGGGGGAGGCGCCTGGCGCCGGGCTGCACTGCCAACTCGGCATGCTCGAAGAGGCCGGCACGCTCGGCGGCGTTCCGCGGCGACAGCCCGAGGTCGTACTCAACCGGCGAGCAACAGCACCGGCTTCCAAGATCATTCTGTTAGGGCTTCGTAAGCTGTCATCTCATCTATGCCCAGCTCGACAAGTTCGACGGGAAGACCCAATTCAAGGCGCGCCATCGTCCGCTCAGCAGTGTCGCCGACCCCGATGTCTGGGTGTAGGAAGGTAAAGACGCGGACGACAGCACGGCCACAATACCTGTCACTGCTCGAACGCGGCCTCACCACGCCTGACCAGTTCGAGGCTGCCGACGACACAACTCTGACCGACTGCCTTGACGCCACCAAATCACGCGTCGTCGAACTACAGACGTTGCTACAAGAACGTAAAAGACAAGAGGACGACGCGCTCACTCCGCTGCTACCGGCGCCCGTGCGAGTGCGGAGCCGAATACCATGGGGTAGATGCTGGTCGTTGCTGTTGATTCGTGGCCCAGCCAGAGAGCGATGACAGCGGCGTCGATGCCGGTGTCGAGGAAGCGCATCGCGGCTGTGTGGCGCAGCGTGTGCACGGTGACATGTTTGCCGGCGAGTCGGGGGCAAATTGTGGCGGCTTTGGCGAGGTGGATGGTGAGACGTCGCTGCACCGCGTCAGCGGACAGTGCATGTCCGTGTGGGTTCGGGAACAGCGCCTGGCCAGGGCGGGCAGTCCGTTCTTCGAGATAGGTCTTCAGCACCGATGCTGTGGCTGAGGTCAGCGGTGTGGTGCGGTTTTTGCGTCCTTTGCCGGTGCAGGCCACGTGAGCAGCTGTGCTGAGGTGGAGGCTGGCGATGGTCAGGGTGGTGATCTCGCTGAGCCGCAACCCGGTTTGGGCCGCCAGGATGAACATGGCTCGGTCGCGTGTGCCGGTCCAGGTGCCGGTGTCGATGGTGTCCAGCAGCGCCTGGGCTGTGCGGCTGTGGTAGATCGGCGACAGCTGGGTGGGTTTTCTGGCGGAGTCTTTCATAGGGTGTTTGTCCGTCGAGGGCGCCGTGGGGTCGGTGGTAGTTGTAGTAG